>OKRF01000354.1 GCA_900290315.1 Candidatus Sulfopaludibacter sp. SbA3
GCGCTGGGCCGCCAGCGCGGGGCTATTCCACGCGCCCTTGCTGGTCGAGGATTTTACGGCGCTCCTGGGGAAGTACCTGGCGTCGCTGTAAGGGACAGGAGATGGGGCTTTGAGGCTCGCTTCGCTCGCCGGACCGGCNNACCCCGTCGAGCATTGAACGGAGTGCAGCAGCCTCAATCAGGTGGCCCCGGCGCATCACTGCTTGAATGCGTGTCGTGTTGGCGATGGATATCAACGGATTGGCGTCCAACACCACGAGGTCGGCCACTTTCCCAGGTTCCAGAGAACCGTAATCCTGGCTCAGATGCAAAAACTCCGCCGGATTCCACGTCGCCGTTCGCAGCGCCGCCGCTGGCGACAAGCCAGCCTCCGCCAGCAACGCCAGTTCCTCGTGCAGCGCGAACCCTGGCAAGCAATAGGGATACGGCGTGTCTGTGCCTGCGAGAATTCGCACGCCTCGTTGCTCCATACGTCGCACCAAGTCCTTATACACTGTGAATACGCGGCGGGCGGTCTCGGCATCCAGACTGCCCATCGGCCCTCCGAGCGCCTCGCGAGGCCACGCCTTCAGATAGTCCGGCCGCGCATACTGGATGGGAGCATCTCCGGGCAGTTTGTGGTCCTCCGCCAGGCTGGCGATCCTATATATCCCCAGGGTGGGAGTTTGCCAGACCCCACCCCCGCGGAACGATTCGATCAGCCTATCCGCCTTGGCCGAATCGAATGTGTCCAGCAGCATCTTCCACACATTTTGGTTATGCTGCACCATCCATCGCGCCTCGCCTTCCTTTCGCGAGCAAGCCAGCAGTACGCCGTCCAGATGTTCGACGGATGCCTGCCCCGCCCGCGCCACCTCGCTTGCGCGGATGCGATCGGGAATGTGGCCGACCATTTGGAGACCACGTTTTCGGCATTCGTCGGCTATCGCGAAATAGGCCTCTCGCGACAACCCGTCGTAGATCTTGATGTAGGAGAGACCCATCGCCGCGCGCCGGGCCACCTCTGCCCGCGCCTGACGCTCGTCATTGATAGCGGGAGCATCCATCGGGAACAGGGTCCAGAATAGTTCCGGACCGACCCGCCGGCCACTGGCGACATCCTGTTGATATCGGCGCTGGCGTGGTGCGTTCTTTTCCGAGGCTGCCATTTCCCGCAGGCCCGTCAGGCCATTAGCCAGGTAAAGCGGGAACCAGTCCTCTTCGATTTCGCCGGCATGGACGTGCATGTCCCACAATCCGGGAATGACGAACTTCCCAGTCGCACGCACAATCCGCGCACCCGCGGGAATGCGCGTCGATGCCGCTGGGCCGCGCGCTGTGATCCGGTCCCCTGTGATGACGATGCTACTGTGCGCGGTAGCCACGCCATAGCGGGGATCGATCAGAGTGCAATCCGTCACCGCGACAATCTGGCCCATCAGTGCAGGGGTGAGAAAGATGAGTACCGCGCAACGCACGATCAACTGTATCATTTGCCTGGCTGCGGGACTGATCCGGCACCCTGGCGAGCATCGGGAGTTTCAGGTATGATGCACTCATCGAGTTGTAACGCGGACTCCCGCTGTGGCGGCCCGCCAAACCACGTTTGTTTTTTGGAGGTGCAATTCGTGCCGACCGTTCTTTTCAGATCGCTCATGATCGTTTTCGTCGCCGTTCTGCTCCTAGCCGCGCCGGCTCTTGGCCAGCAGACGGATGTCACCCGCTTCGATGGATATGTGGGTTATGCCTTTCTGGACAGCCCGCATATCGGTCTTTTTGAAAATGGTTTTGCCATGCAGGTGGGGTTCCGGCCCAGGCGATGGTACTCCGTAGGATTCGATTACAGCCTGTCGCAGGGGAATCTGAACCTGACTCCCAATCTTCTACCTACTGCGCTGCAGCAGCAGTTGGGCGGGCAACTTGGCCAGCTTGCCGCGGCTGGGCTCATCCCTCCCACCTACAGCCTGGTCGTGCCGGCGCACTCCCTCACCCAGACGTTTGCCGTGGGTCCGCAGTTGGCGTATCGCAGAATGACCCACGCCACGCTCTTTTTCCGTCCGGTATTCGCCGGCGCCATTCACGAAACCGCCCGGCCGCACCCCACCGATGCCATCGCACTGGGAGTCGCCAATGAACTGGCGCCTACCGGCAAGAAGGTGGACACTGCGCCATTCATCGGCTTCGGTGGCGGCTTCGACATCCTGATTACCCACACTTTTGCATGGCGCACGCAGGCCGATGTGGTCTACGACCACCTGTTCAACGACCTGCTGAAGGACGGACGTTTTACCGTCCGCTTCTCCACCGGTCCGGCATTCAACTTCGGCCCAAAAATCGCGAAGTAGCGGTGAAATGGGAATACAATAGGGAGTTAGAGAGCTGTTAGTCGTTATTGGAGGTTCTATGACTCCTTCACGCCGCAACTTCCTGGCGGCCGGACTTGCCCTGCCGGCAGTAGCCTCCGCTTCGCGACCGAGCCAATCGGCGCAAGCGCCTTCACAAACGCAAACCAAACCGTCCGATTCGGGGTTTCGCTATGCCACCCTGGGAAAGACGGGTCTGAAAGTCACCACCGTGGGATTCGGATGCATGGTGACCGCCGATGGCAGCGTGATCCAGCGCGCAGCCGACATGGGAATTACCTATTTCGACACGGCGCGCAGTTACCAGAGCGGCAATAATGAGCGCATGGTGGGGTCGGCGCTGGGAAATAAACGCAAGGACATTGTGCTCTCCAGCAAGACCGGCGCGAACAACAAGGCCCAGGCGCTACAGCACCTGGACACCAGCCTTACGGAACTGGGAACCGATCATCTGGACATCTGGTATCTTCACGGCAAGACGACCATCGCGGCGGTGACCGACGACCTGATTGAAGCGCAGCAGGCTGCCAAGAAGGCCGGCAAAATCCGGTTCGCCGGCGTCAGCACGCACGGCGGGCAGAGGGATTTGCTGCCCTTCCTGGCCAAACATTCGCAAGTCGACGTGATTTTGACCACTTACAACTTCACCATGGAGCCGTTCATGAAGGATGTCATCGCGGAAGCCAGCCAGGCGGGCAAGGGCATTGTCGCGATGAAGGTGATGGCCGGCGGATTCCGCAGGCTGCAGGCCGACGATCCGAATTACAAGCGCCTGCACAACGATGGCGGCATGCTGGCCGCGCTAAAGTGGGCGATCAGCAACCCCAACGTGCATACCACGGTGCCCAGCATGACAGATATGGACCAGTTGGAAGAGAACATCAAGGCGATGGCGCACCCGTTCGACGACAACGACCGCAAGATTCTGGCGCGGCAGATGGAACGGATCGGTCCGCTGTATTGCCGGATGTGCGGAGAGTGCAACGGCTCCTGCCGGCAGGGTCTGCCAGTGGAAGACATGCTGCGATTCCTGACTTACGCAGACGGGTACGGGCAGTTTCCGCTGGGGCGCGAGCGGTTCCTGGAGTTGCCCCAGGAGCAGACCTCGGTGAAGTGCTCCGCCTGCCCCGGGTGCACCGTCCAATGCCCTTACGGAGTTAAGGTGGCGGCGCGGATGATTCGCGCGCAGGAACTGTTCGCCTGTTGAGCGGCCTAGCGGCAGATCGCAACTTGTGACAGTCGGTTCATGAGGCGATGCCTTACCCGCCCGGATGAAAAGTCATTAGCCCTGTGGGACAGACGATCGTTTTTTGTCGTCTGTTTTTTGGGGCCTGCGGCCCGCAAAACGGGATGAAAAACCGGCGGCGTTACCCGTCGTCGGACCGGTTTTTCGACCCTGTTGGGGGGCCGCTCGCGGGCAANNGCACGAAGATTCGCCAAAAGGCGGCGAATTTCGAGCCTGGCACGGATTTGCGGCGGACACGGGGTCGGGATTTTCGAGGGTGTCTTCTTCAGGCTATGCGGGCATTTTCGAGAGAGGGCTGCTTACTTTCCACTTCGAGTGTCACTGCTGCCGCAGGGCTACCACGGGATCGATGGTGGCAGCGCGGCGGGCGGGCAAGCCCCCGGCGACGATCGCGGTGACCAGGAAGACTGCCAGGGCGCTCCCGATGACGAGCGGGTCAGCGGGCTGAATGCCAAACAGCAGAGACTGGGTGAAGCGCATCAGCGCGAGCGAGCCTGCCAGCCCAACCGCCAGGCCTCCGGCGATCATGCCCAGCAGGTCCTTCAACACGAGGCCGAAGAGCGGCCATCGCCGGGCGCCCAGGGCGGCGCGAATGCCGATCTCCCGGGTCCGCCGCGAGACCGTGTAGTTCAGCAGTCCGAATAAGCCGATCGCCGCCAGAATCAGTCCCAGGAAAGCAAACGCACCGCCGATACCGGCCAGCAGTTTCTCTTTGAGAATGGTGCTCCCCACCAATGCCTCCACGGTGGTGACGTCCCGGACCCGCATTCCGGAACCCAGCGACTCCGCTTCGCGTTCCACCATCTTCGCCACCGAGCCCGCGTCCAGCGCGGAGCGTACATACAGCGTGAAGGCGCGCGGAGGCTTCATGGGAAAGTAGGCGATCGACTCAGCTCCGTTGCGCAGATCGCCAAAGTGCGAGTTAGCGGCGATGCCCACAATCTGGTGCCGCACGCCGTCATCGCGGCGGAACTCCTTGCCGATAGCCGATTCGCTGCCGAAGTACCTTCTGGCGAACGCGCTGTTGACAATGGTGGGCACAGGCTCATTCTCGTTGTCTGCGAACGTGAAATCGCGGCCGCTGAGCAGGGGTGTGTGGAGCGTGGCGAAGTAGCCGGGCGAGACGCGGTAGAACGTCTCTTCGCGATCCGACGGCGGCCGTCCGGGAAGAATTACCCGATCCGAGCGCCGTGCTCCCGAGAAGATGGCCATCCAACCGGTGGCCGCGCCCCGCACTTGGGGCATCGCCGCGGTGCGCATTTGGAGTTGCTGCATGAGCGCGAGTTGGCGGTCCCGCTGGGGAGAGTTTTCCATGGTCAGTACGGTCACGCCTCTGGGGTCGAACCCGGTATCGACTGCGGCCAGGTTGCGCAGGCTGAACAGAAATCCAGCCCCGCCGGTCACCAGACAGAAAGCGAACGCCACCTGCACTCCCACGAAGAGGCGGCCTAATCGCAAGCGGACGGCCTGGCCGCTGGCATGGCGAAGCGCCAGCATGGGGCGGGCGCGGGTGGCCTGCCACGCCGGCAACAGTCCGAAGAACAGTGCAGAAAGGGCGCAGACGGCGGCGCAGAACAAAAGCGCACGCGTATCCGGTGCCAGATCGAGCCGCACCGGATGGGCCTTATCCGACACCATCGCCACGAGCGACGGCGCGGCGGCGCTCGCCAACATCCACCCGCAGCAGCTCGCCAAGAGCGCGATCAGCAGACTCTCTGTTAGGAGCTGGCGCATCAGGCGGGCCCGGCCGGCTCCCAGTGAAACGCGTAGCGCCATCTCGCCCCATCGCGCCGTGGAGCGGGCCAACAGCAGGCTGGCGACATTGGCGCAGGCGATCAGCAGGATGCAGGCGGATACACCGAGCAGGATCCATAACGGACGCGAGAAGTTGCGCCGGAACGCGGAGACTCCGTTCGCTCCCGAATGCGCCAGCAGCTTCATGTCGCGAAGCTGCTGTTGCATCGCCGCGGGCATCGCGCTCCCTTGCCCGATTCTGGATTCCTGATGATGGTGGAACGCGGGTTGGAGGCGCGCTGCCAGTTGTTGGCACGTGACGCCGGGGGCGAGACGTCCCATAAGGTGAAACACCTGGAACGCTGCGCTGGTGAAGATGTCGGGATCGGTCGCGGTGATGGGCAGCCAGACATCCACGAACTTGCCCGGTTCGACACCGGAGAAGCCGTGGCGGGCAACGCCCAGGATCGCAAAGCCCCGGCCGTTCATAGTGAATCGCTGCCCTAAAACGGCGGGGTTCGCGGCGAATCGCCGCTGCCAATATTCATAGCTCAGCACCACCACCGCCCGTGGCCCCGGGTAATGATCTTCGGCCGGTGAGAAGAGTTGGCCGAGCGCGGGTGGAACACCGAGAACGTCGAAGGCATCCGGGGATAGGTACTGCTGGATCACATCTTCGTAGGGTGCGCCGGCAGCGGCGGCTTGCGCTTCCGCGCGGCTTGGCGAATCGAACAGGGCGATGCGCGCCGCCCCGCCGGCCGCGCTGCGGAGTTGTTCGTACAGCGGGTAGCTGAAGGTATCGAGTTCGCCGGACGCGGCCAGAGTGACCAGGTGTTCCGGTCGCGGCAGGGGCAACGGCCGCAACAGGGCCGCGTCGACAATGGAGTAGATCGCGGTGTTGGCCCCAATCGCGAGGGCGAGAGAAAGCACGGCCGTGGCGGAGAAGACCGGATTCCGCAGCAGCCCGCGCCAGGCGTAGCGGGTGTCCTGGCAGGCGCTCTCGAATGCTGCCCAAAGCCTGAGGTCGCGGCTCTTTTCGCGCATGCCAGCAACATTGCCGAAGGCCAGCAGCGCCTGCCGCCGCGCCTCCGCCGGACTCAGGCCGCCGCGTTCGAGTTCGGCGGCGCGGCTCTCCAGATGATCGCGGATTTCGTCCGTGAGATCTTCATCGAGGCGCCGCGAATTCCACGCATTCTTGAGTCTGCTCAGCCAGGACATGATATCTTCTCCTATTCATTGCGCAGCATAGTGGCCGGGTCGATGCGGACGGCGCGGATCACCGCGGGCACTGCGGCGAGCAGCGTGGCAGCGAAAATCGTACCCAGCGGAATCGCGAGCATGGCCGGGTCGGCCGCCTGCACCTGATACAGCAGCGTGGTCAGGTACCGCGCGGAGACCAGTCCGAGTGCGATGCCGGCGAGCGCACCCGCCAGCACCATCAGGAACGCGTCTGCCGTTACGCCACGGGCGATGTGGCCGGCTTGTGCACCAATCGCCATGCGAATGCCGATTTCCCGCCGCCGCTGCAGCACCGAGTAGTCGAGGACGCCATACAGGCCAATGCTGCCCAGCAGCAGCGCCACGGCCGCGAAGAAGAGCGCCAGCATTGCCAGGAGGCGCTCGCGGACGGTCTGCGCCCGGACCAGGTCCGCCTGTGGGCGAATGTTGCTGACGCGGAAGCCGGGGCGCGCCCGTGGCACTTCGCGGCGCAGTGTAGACGCCAGGGCTATGGGATTCGCGCTGTACGTGCGCACCACGAACGTGGCCCTGCGAATGGCTTGCAAGGCGCCAGTGCTATTGAGCGTCCGCAACGGAACGTACGCTACCGGCAGCATAGGTTCGTGGACATCTTTGTAGGGAGCGTCGCGCACAACGCCCACGATCTGGAAGCGATTGGCTCCCCGGGCGTACCACTTCCCCACCGGATTCCCTTCGGGGAAGAACTGCTTCGCGAAGGTAGCACTTACCATCGCCGAGCCTGGAGCGGTGTCGCTGGGCCGGAAGTCTCTGCCTTCGATGAGGGGGAGTTTCATCGCGTCCATCCAACCGGGCGAGACGGCCAGGAAGAAGGCCAGCACCGGGCCGGGAGGGGCACCGTTAACAGAAACGAAACCATTCCACGCCTGGCCCGCAAGCAGCGCTCCTCCGGACAAAGCCACCGACTCGACTCCGGGAACCGTGCGCAGATGTTCGGTCATCTGGTCCCAGATGACGGGCGCCTGGGCCTGCCGCGATACCGTATCGAGCGTGAGCACCCGCTCGGCGGCGAACCCGGTGGGCCGATGAGACAATCGGTCGAACGTGGCCGCAAACTACCCTGCCACGAACAGCACCACAAAGCAGAAGGCCACCTGAACCCCGATGAGCACGTGCATGAGGCGCCGGCGGGAAACGTGCATGAGGCGCCGGCGGGAATGCGGGTCCGAGCCGCCTTTGAGAGCGCTCGCCGGGTTCACTGCCGACGCACGCAGCGCCGGCGCAAGGCCCAATAGCAGCGTCACCACCACAGTCAGTGCGATGCCAAACGCGAGCACGCGCCAATCCGCCGGAAGAGACAGACGCACGGGGTTATCCGGTGGATTGATCCGGCTCACTACGAAAGGCGCGGACCACCACGCGAAAAGGCCGCCCAGGGCCGCGGCCAGGAGCGCGAGCCACGCGCTTTCCACCAACACCAGTTGCACCAGGCGCCGCCTACCGGCGCCGATGGACACGCGCATCGCCATTTCGCGTTGCCGCGCCGCTGCCTGAGCCGTCATCAAATTAGCGACGTTGGCGCAGGCGATCAGCAACACCAGTGCCACCAGCACGCCCATGGCGATCAACGAAGTGCGGTAATCCTGCTGCAGGCCGGATGCGCCCTCTGCGGCCGGTTCCAGCACGACTGTCTGAGCGAGAAATTTATCGATGCTGGCCCTGGTCATACCCTTGAATCCCTTGGCTCGCTCTTCCTCGAACGCTCGCGAAGTGGTGTGCAGCTTCGCCCGGACAGGCTCCACCGCGACGCCCGGCTTCAGCCGCGCCAATGTCCGGTGCCAGGTCCAATCGTCGTGAACCACGGCAGGATGCATCATGGTGGGTAGGAAGACGTCGATTACGATGCCGGTCTCCGTGCCCGTAAACGCCTCCGGGCCGACTCCGACAATCTCATAGAGGGTGTCGCCCATGTGAAATGTGCGTCCGACGACTTTGGGATCCCGGCCAAAGTGGCGGGTCCAATAGTCGTAGGAGAGCACCGCGTAGGGATGCGCGCCCGGTTTCAGATCGTCGCTTTCGGTAAACAGCCGGCCCAGTGCCGGCCGCAGGCCGAAGGTGTCGAACATCCAGCCGGAGACGTACTGACATTCCGCTCTTTCCATTTCCTGATCGGTCCGATAGGTCAAATCGGCTGGCTCGGCATAGGAGACCGCCATCAATTCGGCCTGTCCCTTCACCGCAGTCCTCATGAGCTGGAACGACGGATAGGCCCATTCATCGAATGACGCGGGCTTACCATCGAGGCCGATTCCCCGGCGCGAGAGCGCGTACAACTGCTCCGGGTGCGCCACCGGCAGGGGCCGCAGCAGCACGGCGTCGATCAGGCGGAATGCCGCGGTGCAGGAGCCGATGGCCAGGGCCAGGGAGAGAATCGCTGCAGCAGAAGTCACTTTGCGTTTCATGAGCTGGCGCCAGCCGAACACGGCATCGGCGCGCAACGAGTCGAGCCATGCGATGAGCCGGATGTCGCGGCTCTCTTCTCGCTGGCGCAGCGCGGACCCGAACGCTCGCTGCGCTTCGGCAGGATCGCGACCCTGCTCGATCGCTTCTTCCATGTGCGACTGGAACTCTTCGTCGATCTCGCGGCTCAAACGGTCGGTGTGAAATACGTTAGTGATGCGTGACCAAAGTGACATAGTGTTATTCCGAACGCAGCGTGGTGGCCGGGTCGATCCGCACGGCGCGGATGACAGCAGGCGTTGCGGCGATCAACGCCGCCGCCAGAATCGTCAGTGCGGGTAGGGCCAGCATCGGCGGATCGCTGGCCTTCACCTGGTACAACAGCGTCTGGATGAACTTCACCGATGCCGTGCCTAACCCGAGGCCGGCCAGCGCGCCCACCACTACCATGAGGAAGACCTCCGCGGTCACCGAGCGAGCGATGCTGCTGGCTGGCGCGCCGATCGCCATGCGGATGCCGATTTCGCGCCGCCGCTGCAGCACCGAGTAATCCAGTACGCCGTACAGTCCGATGCCGCCGAGCAGGAGCGCAACGGTGCCGAAGAAGAACGCCAGCATCGCCAGGAGTCGCTCGCGCACGGTGTGCTGCTCCACCAGTTCCTGCTGGGTTCGAACCCTGATGGCGCGGAATTCAGAGCGGGCCTTTGAGACTTCCCGGCGTAGCACCGATGCCAGCGCCATCGGGTTAGCGGTTGCGGTGCGGACGAGGAACGACCCCGAGGATTGCGGCCCCGAAGTGGGAACGTAAGCCGTCGGCGTGATGGGCTCGCGCATGTCGCGATAGCGGGCGTCGCCCACCACACCTACAATCTGCATGCGGAGCGGGCCCGAGCCCTGGTCCTTTTCAAACCACTTTCCGAGTGGGTTTTCACCGCGAAAATATGACTTGGCGAACGTCTCATTCACGATGGCGGCGCCTGGAAACGTATCGCCGGCGCGAAGATCGCGGCCCTCAATGAGGGGAATGCCCATGACGTCCAGCCACCCGGGCGAGACATTCAAAAAGTACGACATGGTGTTGTTGATCGGGACTCCGTTGGACAGCACGAAGCCGTTCCATCCGTTTCCGTTCAGCAGAGGCCAACCGGCCAGAGCGACCTTTTCGACGCCTGGCGTGGCCCGCAGATGGTCGGCGACCTGGTCCCAAACGGCCGGTGCCTGGGCGCGCCGCGCACCGGCATCGATGGTCAAAAGCCGCTCGGCAGAAAAGCCCGTGGGTTGATGCGAGAGCCTTTGGAAAGTGGTCACGAACAGCCCCGCTACGAAGAGTACGATAAAACAGAAAGCCACCTGAAGAGCGATCAGGCCGTGCATCACGCGGCGCCCCGAATGCGGGTTGTCGCCGCCTTTGAGCGCGCTCACCGGCTTTGCCGCCGCACGCATCGCCGGCGCCAACCCGAAGAGACACGTCACCGCCAGAGTCAGCGCCAGTCCGAAGCCGAGCACGCGAAGGTCAGCCGGCAGAAACAGACGCGCCGGGTTGCCCGGCGGATTGATCCTGGCTGCAACGAACGGCGCCGACCACCCCGCGAACAGTCCGCCCAAAACGGCCGCTACGCTCGCAAGGAGCGCGCTCTCCACCATCACCAGTTGCACCAGGCGGAAACGGCCCGCGCCGATGGAAACCCGCAGCGCCATTTCGCGTGCCCGTGCCGCGGCCTGAGCAGTTGTCAGGTTGGCCACGTTGGCGCACGCAATCAGCAGCACCAGCGCTACCAGCACACCCAAAGCTACCAGTGCGCTGCGGTATTCCCGCTGCATATAGGAATTGCCGGAAGCCGCGCGTTCGAGCACCAGCCTCTGTTGCAGAAAGGCTTCCATCTCCGACTGGGGCAAATGGTGGAACCCTCTGGCCCGCTCCTGCTGGAATGCCTGGAACGGCGCGCGCATCCGCTCGCAGACTGGTCCGGCCGGTACGCCGGGTTTCAGTAGTACGAACGCGCGGAACCAACTCTCGTCGTTGCGGTTGACCATGGGGTTCATCATCGTGGGAACGAAAATGTCGATAGCGATCCCCGTCTCGGTGCCGGTGAAGCCGGCCGGGGCAACGCCGACGATCTGGAACAACGTACTTCCCATGCGGACGGTGCGCCCAATGGCCTTCGGGTCTCTTGCAAACCGGTGAGTCCAGTAATCGTAGGACAGCACCGCCACCGCGTGTGCCCCCAGCGTGAGGTCGTCGTTCCCGGTAAACAGACGGCCCAATGCCGGCTTCAGTCCGAACGAATCGAACATCCAGCCGGAGACGTACTGCTGCCAGACGATTTCCATCTCCTGGTCCGAACCGTAAGTCACGCCGGTCTGGCCCGCATACGAGATCGCAATCAGGTCGGCCTGCTCCTTCACAGCGGCGCGCAACCGGCGGAACAGGGGATACTGGCTACTCTCGCCGACTCTCAAGATGCCGTCGGGATCTCTGCTTTCGGAGGCCAGAAGGTACAGTCGCTCCGGATGGGCGATCGGCAGAGGCCGCAGCAAGACGGCGTCGATGAGACGGAATGCCGCGGTGCAGGCGCCGATGGCCAGGGCCAGGGAGAGAATCGCGGCAGCAGAAGTCACCTTCCGTTTCATGAGCTGCCGCCAGCCGAACACGGCATCGGCGCGCAACGAGTCCAGCCAGGCGAGGATCCGGACGTCGCGGCTCTCTTCGCGGCGCCGCAGCGTGGACCCGAATGCGCGGCGCGCTTCCGCCGGATCGCGCCCCAGATCCATCGCCTCTTCCATGTGCGACTCGAGTTCTTCGTCGATCTCGCGGCTCAGGCGGTCGCCGCGAAATACGTTGGTGATGCGTGACCACAGTGACATAGGAATCCTCATTCCGAGCGAAGCATAACGGCCGGGTCGATGCGCACGGCACGGATCACCGCCGGCACCGCGGCCAGCAGCGCCGCCGCCACAATCGTCATGGCCGGTATCGCCAGCATGGTCAGATCGTAAGCCTTCACCTGGAACAGCAGCGACTCAAGGGAGCGCACCGCCGCCATTCCCAGCGCCAGGCCCGCCGCCGCGCCCACCAGCACCATCAGAAACACCTCCGCCGTAACGCCGCGCGCGATGCTGCCGGCGCGCGCGCCGATCGCCAGGCGAATGCCGATTTCACGGCGCCGCTGCAGCACCGAATACTCCAGCACGCCATACAGACCGATACCCGCGAGCAGGAGGGCCACGGCTGCGAAGAACGTCGCCAGCATGGCCAGGAGGCGTTCGCGAACGGTGCGTGCCAGGTTGATCTCCGTTTGCGCACGGATGTTGCTGACGTAGATCGCCGACCCCGTCCGGGCCACTTCCTGACGAAGGGTGGACGCGAGGGCCATCGGGTTTGCGGTGCGGGTGCGCACTACAAAGGTCCCGCGGCCCATGGGTACGAATGTGCCTTTGAGATCGACCGCGTGGAGCGGAAAGTAAGCCGTCGGCCGGATCGGGCGGCGCATGTCGTCCCTGGAGCGCGCGTCGCGGGCGAAGCCCACGATCTGAAAGCGCATGTGCTCGTTCTCGAACCATTTTCCCGCCGGATTCCCGCCGTTGAAGAACTGTTTCGCAAAAGCCTGGTTGACGATCGCAACGGACGGATTGGTGTCGGCCGGGTTGAAGTCTCTGCCATCGAGGAGGGGAATCCGCATGGTATCCAACCAGCCGCGAGAGATGCGCAAAAAGTCGGAGAGAGTCTCGCTGGGAGGAGCGCCGTTAACGGAGATCCAACCGTTGGCGCTCTCTCCGCTCATCAGCGGCCAGACGGTCAACGCGACCGTTTCCACTCCGGGGACGGCGCGCAGACGGTCGGCCACCTGGTCCCAATAGACCGGCGGCTGGGGCCTTTGCGCGAGAGCTTGCAAGTTGAGGATCCGTTCCGCCGAAAAGCCGGTGGGCTGACTGGTGAGCCTGTCGAATGACGCGGTAAACAGGCCGGCGACAAACAGTACGACAAAACAGAAAGTGACCTGTAGCGCGATCAGCGTATTCATCATCCGGCGCCGCGAATGCGGGTCCGCGCCGCCTTTCAGCGCGGCGACCGGCTGGACGGCTGAGGCGCGCACGGCCGGCCCCAGGCCAAACAGGAATGTCACGCCGCTGGCCAGCGCCAGGCTGAAGGCGATGACACGCCAGTCCGCGGGCATCACGAGACGCGCAGGGTTGTCCGGCGGATTGATCATCGCCACGATGAACGGCACGCTCCACCAGGCGAACATGCCGCCGATCGCCGTGGCAAGCGCGGCCAGCCACGCGCATTCCACCAGAACCAATTGCACCAGGCGCCATCGTCCGGCCCCGATGGCCACGCGTAACGCCATTTCACGCGCTCGCGCCGCCGCCTGCGCCGTCATGAGATTGGCGACGTTGGCGCACGCAATCAGTAAAACCAGCATTACCAGAATGCCCAAAGCAAGGAGCGTCCGGCCATAGTCTCTCTGCAGGTTGGAGCGTCCGGAGCCGGCGGGGTCGAGCAGGAGTTTCTCCTCGTAAAATTGCTCCAGACGCTGTTTGGACAGGCCTATCAGGCCCTTGGCCCTCTCCTGTTGGATGGCGCGGAACGTCGCCCGCAATCTCTCGCGAACGGACTCTGCCGCAGTGCCCGGCTTTAGTTCGATGAGAGTCCGCAGCCAAAAGTTGGTGGAGCTGGCAAGGGTACGAGGGTTCTTCATCATCATCGGAAGGAAGATGTCAGTCACCGTGCCGGTTTCCGTTCCGGTGAAGCGCTCTTCGGCGACGCCGATAATCTGGTACAGGCCGTCAGTCATGCGAAGGGTTTTCCCGATGGCATGAGGGTCCCGGGCAAAGCGGCGCGTCCAATAGTCGTGCGAGAGGACGGCGACGGGATGCGCGCCCGGTGTGACGTCGTCGTTTTCGGTCAGCAGCCTGCCGAGCGCGGGCCGCAGTCCGAACGTCGGGAACATCCAGCCGGAGACGAATTGCCGATAGGCCTTCTCCATCTCCTGGTCCCGTCCATAGGTCAGGTCGATACGTTCGGCATAGGAGACCGCCATGGACTCGGCATGCTCTTTCACGGCGGCTCGCATCTGGACGAACATCGGGTAAGAGCAACTGTCGTACGTCCCGACCTTGCCATCCGCGCCGGCACTCTCGAAGGCGACGCTGTACAGGCGTTCCGGGTGAGCCACCGGCAAAGGCCGCAGCAGCAGGGCGTCGATCAGGCGGAACGCCGACGTACATGCGCCAACTGCCAGGGGCCAGCGAGAGCACCGCAGCGGCGGCCGTCGCCTTCCGCGTCAACAACTGGCGCCAGCCGAAGACGGCGTCGGCGCGCAGGGAATCGAGCCAGGGAATGAGTCGGATGTCCCGGCTCTCTTCACGCTGGTGCAGCGGGGAGCCGAACGCTTGCCGTGCTTCCGCCGGATCGCGGCCGTGCTGGATCGCCTCGTCGATGTGCGACCGGATCTCTTCGTCGATCTCGCGGCTCACACGCTCGCTACGAAATACGTTTGCGATGCGTGACCACAGGGGCATGTCAGACCGTCCTCAGCACCCGATTTACGGCGGAAGTCAGCGCCGCCCAGCGCGATTCTTCCGCGTCAAGCTGCTTCCTGCCGGCCGGCGTCAACTCGTACATCCGCGCACGCCGGCCGTTGTCTTTGGTGATCCAGTGGGCGCGGATCCAGCCGGCTTCCTCCATCCGGTGCAGGGCCGGATAAAGCGACCCTTCTTCGGCGCGGAGCACGTCGCCGGACCAATCCTTGATGGCCGTCATGATGGCGTAGCCGTGCAGACCGGGCCGCCGGGAAAGGATTTTCAGAACGAGCAGGTCGAGCGAGCCTTGCAGAGAGTCGGGCTTAGGCATACTCAGATATCGTAATATTAAGACGCCTGAGCAAGAGAACGGTTAGCAGGATATTTTGGCGTTTTCTCCGCCGCAAGTAAGTGAAAAGATCCTACATCGTCGCAGGAGGCGCCTGATTGGGGGACGCGAGTGCCAGTCATGTGTTGCCAGCTTGGGCCAGGCTCCGACGGCTATGCTCCATCCGAATGTGCGCGGGCGGGAGCGGAGAGACTAGAGCGCAGGGAAAAGCTAGCCGACCCGCAGATGGCAGCCTCGGGCGTTTTGCGTCAAGTTGACCGTCAGCGTAACTGCCTCAGCCCGCACATTCCTTAAACTCGAGATGGCCTCTCTATACGATCGATGTCGATCAGGAGAGCGGCTAGAATGAACATAGAGATGAAGAAACTTGCCTGCTTCGCTTTTTTCTGGATGCTGCCTCTGCCGTTTGTGTTCGCGGCCGACGACGTCGCGTTTCCGAGCGGGAACATCACCCTTCACGGAGTCGTGTACAGACCGGAAGGAAAAGGGCCCTTTCCCGCTGTGGTTTATAACCACGGCAGCGCGGCTGGCATGGTAAGCAAAACCGGATTCGACGCACTCGGTCCAGTGTTCGCGAGCCATGGATGGGTGTTCTTTGGGCCATACC
>OKRF01000358.1 GCA_900290315.1 Candidatus Sulfopaludibacter sp. SbA3
GACGTGCGATATGCGCAGCCGCCCAGCCAGCCGAAAATCCCCATGGGACCGATCGGCGGGCGGCCCAGGAAGAATCCGCTGGACGCGTGGGAAATCGAAGGCCGCGCCTTTGCGGCGAAGATGTTGCCGCCCGGAAACACGGCCAGCGGCTTCTTTTATTTCGGGACGGATCTGGAGCCGGGGGCCACGCTTTACCTGAGCGGACTGAGCGAGGCAGAGAGCGGCAAGCAACTGCTGTATTTCGAGATTCCGTTGCAGTAGGCGGCAGGTAGATGACAGACGACGAAAGACGATCGTCTGTCCTACGGGCTGGCCGAGCAACTTCTCTGCACTGTAAGGGTTCAAGGATGTACCATATGGTTATCCGCGTCCGCAAGGAATAGTGCGTGTACTCTAGGTGTGTCAAAATGACCCGGTTTCTTCGATTTGGCGTTGCGGCGGTAGTTCTTTGGCTGCCCGTAGCGCGACTGGCGACGGCCCAGCAGACGGTGGGCGCCACATTTGGGGATGTAATTCATTTGCAGGGCGGGACGCCCTCCGACGTGGTTCTGGATGAGTTGCGCCATCAGCTCTATCTGGTAAACAACACGACCAATCTGGTGTCGGTTCTCGATTACACCTCCAACACCGTTACCTCAACGATACAGATTTGCAGCAAGCCCCTGGCGGCCGCGATGTCCATGGATGGCAGTTGGCTTTACGTCACCTGCTCCGGGAACACATCGCTGGCGGTCATCGACCTGAGTTCCAATCACGTCGCCAATACGGTATTGCTGCCTTCCGCGCCGCAGGGCGTGGAAGTGGGCAATGATGGACGGGTTCTGGTTGCCATGAACGGCACGGGAGTGGTGAGCGGGGTTCCGCAAGGCACACTGGCGATCTACGACCGCACGCTGACGTCCGGGCAACAGGTGCTTCCGGTCACCGTGCCGGCACTGCCGACCACACCGACTCCGCTGCCCGCCCCGAACACCAACGGGCGCCCCACCACCACTTTCCTGAGCAAGCTGCAGCGCACGCCGGATGGCCAATTCATCGTGGGGATCATCGCACCGAGCAATGCCGCGACGTACGCGTTCGTGTACGAAGTGGCGTCCGGAATCGTGCTGCGCAATCGCACGATCTCGGGCCAGTCGACGGTGCTTTCCATGGCGCCGGACGGGTCACGCTTCATGGCGGGCTATACCCTTTTCGACACGGGCACGCTTTCGATCATCGCGCAGGAGAATGCCGCCAACGCGCCGTTCGTCACGGCCGGGTTCAATGCCACGGCGAACGTGGGAGGCAGCGTTTTCTCTCCGGACGGGACCACGCTTTATGCCGCCTTCAATACGGCACCCACTACGTTTCCGGCACCGCCTCCGACTTCGTCCACGCTGCTGGTGAACGATCCTACGAATCTGGGCATCCGGCTGGGCATCAAGCTGCCGGAGAGCATCGTGGCCAAGATCGTGATGCTGTCCAGCGGGACGGACGCCTGGGGACTTTCCGATTCCGGCCTGCTGCACCTGCCGCTCGGGAGTCTGTACAACTATCCGATCATCGCACCGCAGACCACGGACGTGTTCCTGGCGATGGACGATTGCAATCACGGCATCGCCAGCGGGACGCTGGGGATCAACAATCTGGGCAAGGGCAAGCTCTCCTACAGCATCACTCCGCTCAGCACCAGCGCGGCACTGGTGTATCAGCAGTCCAGCGGGCTTGCGCCCTCCAACATCACGTTCACGATGGAGCCGGGCCGCTCCGGTGTGGTGCGGCAGGCGGGCACGAACATGTGGACCGGCGCGGGGACGTTCCAGGGCACGCCGTACAACATGCTTTTGACGTCGGCGGAGGCCATCAACCAGCCCAATGAGATCCGGGTCTACATGAACTACCGGAATCCGGATCAGCGTGGCCTGATCTTTCCGGTCCCCACGACGGCGAACAGCAGCCCCGGTGGAACCACCAACACCAACGGTAACGAGGGTCTGCAGGACATTCTGCTGGATGAGCCTCGCGGCAGGCTGTACATCACCAACTCGGGCTACAACCGGATCGAAGTGTTCGACACCAATCAGCAGCAGTTCCTGAATCCGATTCCTGTAGGCCAACTGCCGCACCAGATGGCCATGAGCTCGGACGGCACCACGCTCTACGTGGGGAATACGGGCGGCGAATCCATCAGCATCGTAGACCTGAACCTGCAGCAGGTGGTGGGGAACGTGGTGTTCCCGCCCTTTCCGCGCAACGGCACGACGACTATCATCTACCCGCGCTCCCTGGCCATGGGGTTGTTCGGGCTGCAGTTCGTGATGAGCAACGGCACGCAGTGGGAGGTAGTGGGCAACACAGCGTTGCCGCGGCCGGCCAGCACGGTGATTCCGACGACGCTGGCGACCTCTAATGGGTCTTCGTACGGCATGATCGCGACACCGGCGAACGATTTCATTCTGACGATGTCGGGCAACGGCAACACCTATGTGTACGACGCCACGGCGGATCAATATGTGGCCGCGCGGCTGCTGTTCCCGACAATTCAAGGCTACTACGGCGTGTTGGCCGCACTTCCGGGCGGCAACAACTTCGTGGCCGACACGCTGATTCTGAATCAATCGCTGGGCACAGTGGGAGGAGCGGCTACGCCGAGCGCTTCGGGGCCCATCACGCCATCGCGCAACGTAGCGGCGGTAGCGCCCATCGACGCCAACAACTTTCTGCGCCTGACCACCTCCATTCGATCCAACATCACGGTGGCCACCACCGACGATCCCCGCACCACTCTGGAACTGGTCAACATCCCCAACGGCAGCGATACGCTGGTGGGGGTGGTGCCGGAGAACCCCGTCTTCAGCGTCTTCGGCACGACGCGGTTCAATGCCAACCCGCGCATGATGGTGGTGAATGCGGCGGCCACTACGGCGTATGCCATCACGATGTCCGGCTTGAGCGTGATTCCCCTGGCGCCAGCGAGCGCCAGCACCCAGCCGGCGATCAATTCCGGGACGAATGCCATTGTCAATTCGGCGGACGGCACACCCAACATACAGCCGGGTTCGTTCATCACCATCAGCGGCCAGAATCTGGCGTCGACGGCTACGGCGTCCACAGTGCCACCGCCGACTGTTCTGGGCGGCTCCTGCGTGACGTTCGGCGATATCAGTGTCCCGCTGCTAGCGACCTCCAGCGGCAGGATTCAGGCGCAGGTTCCGGATACCCTGCTGCCGGGCACGCAAGTGGTGGAAGTGCGATCGCTGGCGATGGCGCAGGATAGCGCTCCGGTGACGATCACGGTGCGGCCATCCTCGGCGACAACGAACGGGAATGTCCCGTTGCCGGTGCCGGAGTTGCGGAAGCGCGGCGGGCAGTAGGACAGACGATCGTTTTTTGTCGTCTGTCATCTTCCGGGGGCCCGTCGGGATTTCGCGAAGGGGCAACCTCGAGCCAGGCACGAAGATTCGCCAAAAGGCGGCGAATTTCGAGCCTGGCACGGTTTGCGGCCTTTACTAAGCCTGGGGCTTGCTTTTGGCTAGCTTTTCGCGCTGCTCTTTGAGGACGGCCTTGCGGCTGAGCTTGATTTTGTTGCCTTCCAGCGCCAGGACCTTTACCAGGATCTGGTCGCCTTCTTTCAGCTCGTCACGCACGTCGCGGATGCGGTTCTCGGCGATCTCGCTGATGTGCAGCAGTCCGTCCGTCCCGGGGAAGATTTCGACGAAGGCACCGAATTCCACCAGGCGCACCACTTTGCCCAGGTACGTCTTGCCGACCTCGGCGGTGGCCGTGATGTCGGTGATGATCTGGATGGCCTTGTTGGCCGACGCTTCGTCGGCGGAAGCTACGTGCACGGTGCCATCGTCTTCGACATCGATCTTGACGCCGGTCTGTTCGATGATCCCGCGGATCACCTTGCCGCCTGGTCCAATGACGTCGCGAATCTTATCGGTCGGAATGTGCAGGGTGTAAATACGGGGCGCGTACTGGGAGATGGTCTTCCTGGGGGCGGGAACGGCCTCGTACATCTTGTCGAGGATGTAGAGGCGGCCGCGGCGCGCCTGCTCCAGCGCTTCCTTCATGATGTCGATGGTCACGGCCGGAACTTTGATATCCATCTGCAGGCCGGTGATGCCCTCGCGCGTGCCGGCGACTTTGAAATCCATGTCACCGTAATGATCTTCGGCGCCGGCGATATCGGTGAGGATGGCGTAATCCTTACCTTCCAGCACCAGGCCCATGGCGATTCCGCCCACGTGGTACGGCAGGGGAGCGCCGGCATCCATCAGCGCGAGAGAGGCGCCGCAGACGGTGGCCTGTGAGCTGGAACCATTCGATTCCAGAATGTCGCTGACTACGCGCATGGTGTACGGGAAAGCGTCTTCGCCGGGGATGAGGGCAGCGAGGGAGCGTTCGGCCAGAGCGCCGTGCCCGATTTCGCGCCGTCCGGGACCGCGCATGAAACCAACTTCGCCCACGCTGAAGGGGGGGAAGTTGTAATGCAACATGAAGCGCTTGGAGGCTTCACCGGGCTCGAGGAGCTCGATGCGCTGCTCGTCATCCTTGGTGCCCAGCGTGACGGTGACGAGGGCCTGAGTTTCGCCGCGAGTGAAGAGGGCCGAACCATGGGTGCGCGGCAGAACTCCGGTGTCGATGGTGATCTGGCGGACCTGGTCGAATGCGCGGCCATCGGGACGGCGACGATCCTTCAGCATCTCATCGCGGAAGATGCGTTCCTTCAAGGCGTCGTAGCAGCGCGCGGCCATTTCGCGGCTCTCTTCGGGCTGCGATTCCAGAATTCTCTTCTTGAGAGCATCCACCAGCGCGTANNCTTCTCGCGATCTTCGTTGCGAAGGGCGTCGGCCAGTTCGGCGCGGAAGTCTTTCGAGATCTGATCGTAAATAGCCTGATCGAGCACGGGCGGAGTGAATTCGCGCTTCTTCTTGCCGACGGCCTTGACCAGTTCGCGGATTCCGGCGGCGATCTTGCGGCAGCACTCGTGGCCGAACTCAATGGCGCCCAGGACGTCGGATTCGGAAACCTGCTGTGCGCCGGCTTCCACCATGACGATGCCTTCTTCAGTACCTGCCACCACGATATTCAGCTTGGACTCGCGGCCTTCGGTGTAGGAAGGATTGGCCACATACTGGCCGTCTTTCATGCCCACGCGCACGCCACCCAGGACGTAGGGAAAGGGCAGATCGGAGATGGCCAGGGCAGCACCCGCGCCGGCAATGGCCAGCGAGTTAGGGTCCTGTTCCGGGTCCGCGGAGAGCACCATGGCGATGATCTGGGTTTCGTTCATGAACCCTTCGGGGAAAAGAGGGCGAATGGGGCGATCGATCAGGCGGCTGGTGAGAACTTCTTTTTCGGAGGGACGTCCCTCCCGTTTAATGAAACCGCCCGGAATTTTTCCGGCGGCGTAAGTGTATTCCCGATAGTCGACCGTGAGCGGAAAGAATCCAGCTCCGGGTTTGGGCTGATTGGCCATGCAAGCGGTGACAAGGACGACTGCGTCACCGGAGCGAACGACAACGGCGCCGTTCGCCTGTTTAGCGATCTTACCCGTTTCCAGGGTAATCTTGCGGCCACCCAGGTCAACTTCAACTGTGTGCGACATTTGTAAAAACCTCCAATGCGGCGGGGAACCGGTCCCCGCCAATCACGAATAGGCGACCGTGCGGACGCCGTTCGAGAATGGAGTTGACAGGATGAAAGCCCACGCTTCGGGGCGCGTGCCCCGCTTGCGCGGACCAGGTTGGCATGAATTCGAAAGCACCCGCGGCCTGACGAATGGACCAGGGCTGCCTTCGACGAATGGGACTAGCGGCGAATGCCCAAACGTGACAGTACAGCCTTATAACGCTCTGGGTCCGTATCGCGCAGGTAAGTCAGAAGCCGGCGACGCTTGGCGACCAGGGTCAGCAACCCTTTGCGGGAGCCGTGGTCCTTTTTGTGCGTCTTGAAATGCTCCGTCAACATCGCGATGCGCGAACTTAACAGAGCAATCTGTACTTCTGGCGACCCGGTGTCGGTTTTGTGGCGCTGATTTGTGGAAAAAATCTGCCGCTTTGCTTCAATCGCCAGTGCCATTCTAGGGGTAATGCTCCTTGTCTTCTCTTAATCTCGTTTTGGTACTTAAACAGCATACCACAGTGACGGTTCGGGTTTTTCGGGGTTGATTAGGAGGGGTGCCGGCGACAAGATCGCCGGCGTTACCGGCAACCCTGGCGGGTTTTCCACAACACCACTTCGCTCGCTTCGCTTGTCGGGGTTAAAACACCTGGAAACAGAAGACCTGACGGGAGTCTTCTCCGGAGAGGAGGTATTCGCCGGCCTCCAGCGGGTCCGAGACGGCGATGCGGCATAATCCATCGGCGGATAATTTGTTGACTTCCATGTGGAGGATGTCCGGGGGGTTGGCGCCGCCTATGAGGACCTCGCGGTGGCCGCCCTTCACTTCCAGTTTGTACAACTGGAGGCGATCGGGCGCAAGTTTCTCGACTTTGAGGATGAAGATGGGAAGGGAGAGCGGGGTCCTTACGGCGGAGGCGGCTCCGGCGATGACGAAGAGGGTGCCGTGGTTGGTCTTGTCGGTGCGGGCTTCGGCGGATTCCAGGGGGATCAGCATGGCGGCCTGTTTGAGGTAGGGCAGGTCGGGCTTGGCGGGCAGAGGGCCGGAGTACTTCTGTGCGCCGGCAAGCGCGGCTGCCAGGAATGCGGCGATGCACAGGCGAGGGAGCATAGAAACGGTTCTATTCTAACTCCCTGGGCTTGGTATGATGAACATCACATTATGCGCGATCTGCAATTGGACCTCGCCCCGATATCTGAGGCCGTCACCAACGGGATCCGGGTAGAGGTTTTGTCCCGGCACTCACCGGAGAATTCGCGCCCGCAAGAGGGCGAGTGGGTATTCCAGTACACGGTTCGCATCACCAATCAGAGCAGCGAGACGGTGCAGTTGCTGAGCCGGCATTGGATCATCACCGATGGGCTGGAGCATGTGGAAGAGGTGCGTGGTCCCGGGGTGGTGGGGGAGCAGCCGGTACTGGCGCCAGGGGAATCTTTCAAATACTCGTCGTGGTGCCCGCTCAAGACGCCGACTGGGATGATGCATGGGACATATCGCATGACTCTCGCGGGCGGCGAGCAGTTCGATATCGAGATCGCGCCTTTTGGTCTCAAGGCGCGATACACGATTCATTAAAGAGGCGGGAAAACAGACGACACAAAACGATCGTCTGTCCTACGAGACCGCCGGCGTTACCGGCGCGCCGGCAGGCGGCACAAGGCTGGCGGCGGTCTTCTTTCTCAGAAGCTGACTGCGTTCTCTCAGCGCGAGCTTCTTTTTCCGGATGCGGTGGAAGCGCGCTTTATCTCCATTAATCGCTGACATGGTGACTTGAGGGTAGCACGTAAAAGCTCAGAGCATTGTCGCCTTGCTTCAGCAGGCGGGTGCGCTGCAGCGCGCCGTAGGATTCCTGCAGAGCGAGCCTGATGGAATGCTGCACGATGGTCAGCGAGGGGGGAGAATCGGAAAGCAGTTCTATCGCGGCGGTGTACTCTCGCTCGAGTTCGTAGGGCGGATCGAGAAAGACGAGTTCAGCGTGGCAGCGGGGCAAGGTGAGAAGGACCGGGCCTGCGAGGACGGTGGCGCGGTGCTCCAACCGTAGTGCCGCAAGATTTTCGCGGATGGCATCGAGCGCGGCGCGATTGCGCTCCAGGAAAAATGCGTGGCGGGCGCCGCGGCTGAGGGCTTCAATGCCCACCGCGCCAGTGCCGGCGTAAGCGTCCACAAAGGTGGCTCCCTCCATGCGGGTCTGCAGAATATCGAACAGGGTTTCACGCAGACGGTCCGGCGTTGGGCGTGTGGCAGCGCCTGGAATGCTCTTCAGGCGGCGCGATCGGAACTCTCCGGCGATCACGCGCATCAGCCCACCGTCACCAATCCGTAGCGCCGCTGCCAGTGGTCGCGGATGTAGGTTACGGCGCGGCGTAACTCGTCTTCGGAGGGCGGCTTGGCGATGAAGTCGACGGCTTCCCGGCGGGCGATCTCCAGAATCTCGCCGTCGCGCAGGATGTTCGCCACGCGCAAGGACGGGAGGCCGGACTGCTTGGTGCCGAAGAACTCGCCGGGGCCGCGGAGCTTCAAATCCATCTCTGAGATGTAGAAACCGTCGGTGGATTCTACCAGGGTGCGAATGCGATGGCGGGCCGTATCGTTCATCTTTTCGGTCACCAGGATGCAGTAGCTCTGGGCGGCGCCGCGGCCCACGCGTCCGCGCAACTGGTGCAACTGGGAGAGGCCGAAGCGCTCCGCCTGCTCGATCACCATGACGCTGGCGTTGGGCACATCGACGCCGACTTCGATCACGGTGGTGGACACCAGGATCTGGATGCGGCCTTCCTTAAACTCCTGCATCACGCGTTCCTTTTCGTCGGACGCGAGGCGCCCGTGCATCAGCCCTACCGAGAGGGTGGGGAAGACCTCTTTGGAAAGATGCTCGTACATCTGCTGCGCGGCTTTCATGGCCTGCGTTTCGGATTCCTCGATGACCGGATAGACCACATACGCCTGGCGTCCTTCTTCAATCTGCTGCTTCAGGAAGCTGTAGACCTGTTCCACGCGGTCGCTGACGGCGTGTTTGGTGATGATGGGCTTGCGGCCGGGCGGCAGTTCGTCGATCACGGAGACATCGAGGTCGCCGTAGAGGGTCATGGCGAGAGTGCGCGGAATGGGCGTGGCGGTCATCACCAGGACGTCGGGATGGACGCCTTTCTGCACGAGTCCCAGGCGCTGCATGACGCCGAAGCGATGTTGCTCGTCGACGATGGCGAGGCCGAGTTTCTTGAACTCGACGTCCTTTTCGAGCAGCGCATGGGTGCCGATGACGACGTGGGCGAGTCCTTCGGCGATGAGCTTTTTGAGTTGCACCTTCTCGCGCGGGGTGAAGGATCCGGTGAGCAGCAGGGTGACGTAGCCCAGCTTGGAGAGGATCTGCTTGAAGTACAGGCCGTGCTGCGTGGCCAGAATTTCGGTGGGAGCGAGGACGGCCACCTGGTAGCCGTTTTCGATGGCGATGACGGCAGCCTCGGCGGCGACAATGGTTTTGCCGCTGCCCACGTCGCCCTGCATGAGGCGGTTCATGGGCCGCGGGGCTTTCATGTCTTCGACGATTTCCTGAATGACGCGTTTCTGTGCGCCGGTGGGCTTGAAGGGTAGCATGGCTTTGATGCGCTCACGCACGCGGTCGTGGATCTCGAAGGCGATTCCGGGCAGGGTGCGGGCCTTGCTGCGCTTGAGCGCCACGCCGCATTCGAGCCAGAAGAACTCCTCGAAGATCAAGCGAAATTGGCCAGGGGAGCGAAAGGCGTTGAGCAGGCGCAAGTCGCTATCGGGCGGCGGAAAGTGCGTTTCGCGAATGGCTTTCCAACGCTCCGGCAACTTGAGGCGGTCGCGGAGGAATTGCGGCAGGCAGTCGGGCTCGGGGGCGACTTCCTGGAGGATGCGATGGGTGAAGGTGCGGAGCACGCGCGTGGTGAGCTTGCCCGCGCCTTCGTAGATGGGAACGACTCGGCCCACGTGGAGGGCGGCTTCGCCATCGTCATCGTCGCCGGAGAGAATCTCCATCTCGGGATGCAGCATGGTGAGCTCGCCGGCGTAACTGTCGAACTCCACTTTGCCGAAGAGGGCGACTTTCATGCCTTCGGCGAGAACGTTAGCGAGATATCCGCCGTGAAACCACTTACCCACCAGGATGGCGCGGGAAGCATCGCTGAAGCGGGCTTCGAACAGTCCCAGGTTGCGGCGCTTGAATCCGGACATTTTGGTAGCGCGCACGTCGGCAATGACGGTGGCCATCTCGCCGGGCGCGAGTTGGGCCACGGTTTTCATGTTGCTGCGGTCTTCGTAGCGGAAGGGGACGTAGCCCAGCAGGTCCTCCACAGTGACCAGTCCTTTGGCCTGCAGCATGGCGGCGCGCGCGGGGCCGATGCCCTTGACATAGGTGAGCGGGGTTGTGAGATCCATGCCGGCCGGAGCGGAGGTGGGAAGATGCCCCCTGCCACCCAGTGTACAATGCCCTACGTGAGAGTACTCTCTGTTCTGCTGGCGGCGGCCGCT
>OKRF01000359.1 GCA_900290315.1 Candidatus Sulfopaludibacter sp. SbA3
CACGCAGGCGATGCCGCGACTCAGGAAGGCCCGGCGGTGAATTTGGCAATCGCAGGGCGGAAAAAGCGGGGCCGGGGGCCGGGGGCCGGGGGCCAGGGTTTTGTGGCTCGCTTCGCTCGGCATATGCTCAGTTCCTCGTGATGGTCTCGTGCATGTTCAGGAGAGCACGCGCCACCATGGTCATGGCGGCGAGCTCCGTGGATTTGACGCCGGACGGGATGGGAGCTTCGCCTACGTGCAGCAACTCCGCGGCATCGTTGGGCGCTCGGCGGAACTGCTCCAGGCTGGTGCGATAAAGGTCTGACGCGATGCGCCGCTCTTCCGGCGTGGGGGCACGATCCAGGGTTCGCTCGAAGGCCCAATTGATGCGGTCGCCCAGGCTTCCCTCGCGCTTCAGGATGTTCGCGGCGAAGGACCGCGCGGCTTCCACGTAGATGGGGTCGTTCAACAGTACCAGCGCCTGCAGGGGCGTGTTGGAGTTGGTGCGGTTGACGGCGCACTCTTCGCGCGTGGGCGCGTCGAAGGTCAGCAGGCTGGGGTGCAGGAAGCTACGCTGCCAGAAGGTGTAGACTCCGCGGCGGTACAGGTCGTCACCGTGGCTGGCGGAGTATTCCCGCTTGGGGAAATTCATGGCCATCAGGTACCCGTCCGGCTGATACGGCTTCACGCTGGGGCCGCCGAACTTTTCGGCCATCAGGCCGGAGACGGAAAGGGCGATGTCGCGCACGACTTCGGCGTCCACGCGGAAGCGGCTCTGGTGCGAGAGCAGGCGGTTGTCGGGATCGCGCTCATCGTTGTTGGCGGATGCCTGGCGATATGTCTGGCTCAGCACGATGGTGCGGACAATGTGGCGCATGTCCCAGGGGTGCGTGCCATCGGGCTGCCATTCGGGGTGCATGAACTCGGCGGCGAGCCAGTCCAGCAGTTCGGGATTCACCGGCCACTCGCCTTGCGATCCCAGGTCGTCGAGCACTTTGGAAAGGCCGGCGCCGAAGAATTGGCGCCAGAGGCGATTGACGTAGACGCGCGCGGTGAGCGGATTGCGCGGGTGGCCGCCGGTGTCGAGTTTGCCGAGGAAGACGGGGATGGCGGGGGTGACGATGTCGGCCGTTTCATCCATCCAATTGCCGCGCGGCAGAATGCGCGTCTCGGTTGGGGTGGTGGCTTCGGCGACCACCACGTGGGGAATCTGCTTTTCGAGAATCGCCGATGCCGCTTCCAGTTTGGCCACCGCGATGACTTCCGGTTGGGCATCGGGGAAGGCCCACTGGAAGTGCGCGGCGATGCGCTTGCGATCGTCGTCGGTGCGCTTGTCTTCGGCAACGCACAGCGATTTCAGAACGTTGTCCGGAATCTCTTTGCCCTTTTCCTGATGCGGGTAGGAATACTGGCCGGAAGAGAGCGCGATGCGGAAGCGGCCCATGGTGGCGCGGCGGAACTCGCTATTCTGCGCGATGCGCACCGTGATGGTGGAATCGGCTTCGGTGCGCACGGGCCCGGCAAAACGGAGCGCCAGCGCGACTTTTGTATTTTCGTTGTAGGTGGCGATAGCCCAGCCAGTGACGAGAGAGCCATCGATAGCGGCGATGGGAGGAAACTCGGGCGAGGGATTATTCAGGTTGGACATGCCGCTGACAAAGGTCAGTTTGCCACGGCCAGAGAGCTCGGCCTCCACTTCGCTCAGCACCACACGGTCCGCGCCGCGGGCAACTCTGATGCCGGGCAGCGCTTCATCCTGCACCACTTGAATGGCGAGGGCGGTCCAGACACCAGGGCCCGGTCGAAACGCAACGGTGTATGTATCGTTATCGGGGTTGGGGCCACTGGCGATGACCAGGCCATCGCCCGGCTTCGTCTCCGAGGTGCCGTTGTTGCCATCGTAGGTGGTAAAGAGTACGGGCTCCTCGTTGTAGATCTTCAGCACCGTCCCGTTGGCCGATTGAGCGGAGATGGGGTGCTGATTGTGCCACGCCAGCTTTCCGGCTTCGTAATCGGCCAGCAGTTGCTTTTCCCACGCGGCACGCTGCGGGGCGAGGCTTTCCATCTTCGCCGTGAGCTTTGCCTTGGCCGCGTCGAGTTGAGTTTTCAAGTCCTCCTGCAGTTTCTGCTGTTCGGGGGTGGGGAGCGCCAGTTGCGAGCCCCAGGCCTTGGCGCCACGATCCGGCACCAGACCGGTCTCCTTGATATCGGCGAAGAAGGCCTTCATGGAATAGAAGTCGCGAGAGAGAAACGGGTCGAACTTGTGATCGTGACACTCGGCGCAGCCGAGCGTGCTGCCCATCCACACCGATGCGATGGTGCGCACGCGGTCGGCGCCGTACTTGGCGAGGTACTCCTTGGGCTGCAGGCCGCCTTCGGCGGAGGTGCGGTTCAAGCGATTGAAGGCGGAGGCCACGCGTTGATCGCGCGTGGCATCGGGAATCAGGTCGCCGGCCAACTGCTCGCGGGTGAATTCATCGAAGGGCTTGTTATCGCGGACGGCGTGCAGCACATAGTCGCGATAAGGCCAGGCGGGCAGAGCGTTATCGCCGTGGAAGCCGCAGGTATCGGCATAGCGCACGAAATCGAGCCAGTGCATGGCCTGCTGCTCGGCATAGCGCGGCGACGCGATCAGGCGATCTACCAGCTTTTCGTAAGCGTGTGGGTTGGTGTCTTTGGCGAACGCTTCGGCCTCTTCCGGCGTGGGCGGCAGGCCGGTGAGATCGAGGGAAACGCGGCGGATCAGAGTGCGACGGCCGGCTTCGGGCAATTGGCGCAGTCCTTCTTGGGCGAGTCGCGCCTGCACGAACGCGTCAATTGGATTGCCGGCCGCAGGCGCCGCGGCGCGCTGCACGGGCTGATAGGCCCAGTGGCCCTCGTATTTGGCGCCCTCAGCCACCCACTGGCGAATGGTGTCTCTCTGAGCCCCGGTAAGGTCCTTGTGGATGGACGGGGGCGGCATGACACGGGCGCCCTCGGCGAAAATGCGCTGCACGATGGCGCTCTTCGCGGGATCGCCGGGCACAATCGGAACGGCGCCGTCGCGCAGGGGCTTCAGCGCCTCGTCGCGCAGATCCAGCCGCATCACGGCCATGCGCGAGCTCTTATCCGGGCCATGACAACGAAAGCACGTGTTGGCCATGATCGGGCGGATGTCGCGATTGAACCGCACCTCCGCGGAGGCGCATGCAACCAGAAGGAGCCCGATGCAAAACTTGGCGTTCACGTGCAATGGAGTATATCGCAAACGCTACTTGCGATCTTCCCTGGCGCGGTACGCGAGGGCGAAATTCAACTGTCGGATGGCCTCATCGCTGGCTCGAATGGCTTCGGCTTTGTGGCCGCCGAAATCGTGTGGCGCCGCCACCATATAGGCGCGGGCGTCTTTGATCGCGGTGATGGCCGCGGCGATGCGCGGGTGCATGGCGCGTTCGTTCTGCGCCATCAAAGTCCAGGTCCCGGCGCTCAGGACCACTCCCAGAACAACTCCCGAAATGAATTTCATCGTCGTATATCCTCCGTTGCGGTGCTGCGAATCAGGGGACATTTTATCAGTTGTGTTTCTCCGGCGCATCAGTTAGTCTGAATTTTCTGCCTATGACTGTCCGATAGCCAATCCGGCTGCTGGCATCACACCGTGAGGCGTGGTGTCATTCCTCGCAACCCCCAAAACAATCTGGAGTGAACAGTCATGCTGCTGGAGTCTCTCGGCGCCGATTCNNGATACCGCATCATCACCGAAACGGAAGAACTGGACGGCGAACCTTCGGGCGCCTTCTGGTTCCGCTCGTCCAGCGCCGCTGCCATGCCGGTGGTGGGCGATTGGGTGGCCGCCCGCATCGTGGGGCGTGAGCAGGCGCTGGTGGAAGCGGTGCTGCCACGGCGCACCTGCTTTTCCCGGCGGGCCGCCGGACGCCGGGAAGAGGAGCAACCGCTGGCTGCCAATATCGATCTGGTGTTCCTGGTCTGCGGCCTGGATGGCGATTTCAATCTGCGGCGCCTGGAGCGCTACCTGACTCTGGCCGCGGAAAGCGGCGCACTGCCGGTGGTGGTGCTGAACAAAGCCGATTTGTGCGACGACCTGGCTGGTCGCCTACGCGAGACCGCGGCGATCGCGCGCGATGCGCCGGTGGTGGCCACCAGCACGCGGAGCGAGGGCGGCGTGGAGGGATTGCGCGCTTTCCTGGCGCGGGGGCGCACGGTGGCGCTACTGGGTTCGTCCGGCGTGGGCAAATCGACAATCGTCAACGGCCTGTTGGGCGAGGAGCGTCTGCGGACTGGTGAAGTGCGGGCTGCCGACAGCAAGGGCCGCCACACGACGACGCATCGCGAACTGACCCTTCTGCCGGCGGGAGGCGCCCTGATCGATACGNNGTGGGCGGGTACCGACAGCGTGGAACAGGCGTTCGACGAAATTGCCGCCGCCGGCGCGAGCTGCCGGTTCCGCGACTGCTCGCACAACGGGGAGCCGGGATGCGCCGTGCAACGGGCGCTCGATGACGGCACGATCGCGCCGGAACGCTGGGTGAGTTATCGAAAATTGCTGGGTGAAGCGCGGCGGCATGAACGATTGGCGACGCCTCTTTTGGCTCAGGAGCAGAAACGAAAAATCAAATCGATGCATAAAGCACAACGCGACTTATACAAACGGAAACAGTAATCAGCTCCGACGCGGCGGCCCGAACCAGGAGCCGCCGCGCCGAAGCGTGGAGGGGTCGGCGGCGTGACCCCTCACGCCCCGACAATCAAAGCGTAGCATCCTGGTTTTCGCTTCAAAGAGTAAGTTGTTGAATCTACAATGCAAGATTGTTGTGACTGAAAACGGTTTGCTCGGTTTCGCGGCGCCGCACAGCCCATGGAACA
>OKRF01000361.1 GCA_900290315.1 Candidatus Sulfopaludibacter sp. SbA3
ATACTTGCCGGAAGCGCCGCGGCGCTCGGCCTCACACGCCTGATGGCGACTCTGCTTTACGATGTGAAGCCCAACGATCCGATGACCTTCGCCGTCGTCGCGATCGCCCTGACGGCCACCGCCGTACTGGCCTCTTTGGTTCCCGCACTCAGAGCGGCCAGAGTGGATCCATTGCTGGCCCTCCGCTACGAATGGTGAGCCGCTACACCTTCTTCCGGTGATCGCTCTCGTCTCTATTCAAGGAACGGGTCACGCCGTGCCCACTGTCCAGTCCGCTACGCCGTAAACCCCGGCACCCCAATCCTACAGCACGCCGCGCAGATACTGCCCGGTGTAGGACCGGGTCACTTTAGCGATCTCTTCGGGCGTGCCCTCGGCCACGATGCTGCCGCCGGCCGCGCCGCCTTCCGGGCCGAGATCGATCACCCAATCGGCCGCTTTGACCACGTCGAGATTGTGCTCAATGATGATCAGGCTGCCGCCGTTTTCAATCAGGCGCTGGAAACTGGCGAGCAGCTTGGCGATATCGTCGAAATGAAGGCCCGTGGTGGGCTCGTCGCAGATCAACAGGGTGCCGGCGCAACTAGCCGTGGTGAGGTGTGCCGCCAGCTTGACCCGCTGCGCTTCGCCGCCGGAGAGCGTCGTGGCCGATTGCCCCAGCCGCAGATAGCCCAGCCCGACGTCGTCCAGCACCTTCAGCTTCTGCACCAGCCTGGGGGTGTCGTGGAAAAAGGTCATGGCCTCGCGCACGGTAAGCTGCAGCACTTCGTGGATATTCAGCCCGTTGTATTTGATCTCCAGAATGCCGCTCTTGTAGCGCGTCCCCTTGCATTCGTCGCAGATCAGTTCCACGTCGGCCAGGAACTGCATCTCCACCGTGACGGTGCCGTCGCCCTGGCAGGTTTCGCACCGGCCGCCGGGAATGTTGAAAGAGAAATGGCCCGCGGTGTAGCCGCGCTTTTCTCCCTCGCGTGTGGCGGCAAACAAGGCGCGAATGGTGTCGAAGGCTTTAATGTAAGTGACCGGGTTGGAGCGCGGCGTGCGGCCGATGGGCGATTGATCGATCATCACTGTAGTAGTGATGCGCTCTGCGCCTTCCACCTTCTTGCACGACATTTTGGGGCCGCTATCGAGAGCCTCGGCAGCCGCATCGAACGCGGCGTCTTCGGCCGCTTCCCGCGATTTGTGGAGCGCCTCCAGCGAGCGGAAAATCACGTCATGCACCAGCGTGGATTTGCCGGAGCCGGAGACTCCCGTGATCACCACCATCATGCCGAGCGGGATGGCCACTTCGAGGTTCTTGAGGTTGTGCAGCCGCGCGCCGGAAAAGCGCATCATACGCTTGGGATTCACAGGGCGGCGCTCGCGCGGAGCGGTGACCCGCAGATCGCCGCGCAGGTACCGCGCCGTGAGGGACGTGCTGCCGTTGGCGGTTAACTCGGCGAGCGGGCCCTCGAAGACGATTTCGCCGCCGTGTTCGCCGGCGCCGGGTCCGAGATCGACAATGTGGTCCGCGGCCTGCATCACCTCCGGATCGTGCTCCACCACCACGATGGTGTTGCCGAGTTCGCGCAGTTCGTGCAGGATTCGGATCAGGCGGCCGGTATCGCGGCTGTGCAGGCCGATGGAAGGCTCATCCAGCACATAGCACGCGCCCACCAGCCGCGAGCCCAGGCAGGTAGCCAGTTGGATGCGCTGCGCTTCTCCGCCGGAAAGCGTGGCGGAGAGACGGTCCAGCGTGAGGTAATCCAGCCCCACGTCATTGAGGAACTTCAGGCGCTGGCGGATCTCCACCAGAATCTTATCGGCGATCCCGCTTTCCTCCGGGGTCAACTGCAGGGTGGTGAAGAATTCGTAAGCCTCGGCGATATTCATACGGGCCACGTCGGCCAGGGTCTTGCCGCCCACGCGCACGTAGAGCGCTTCCTGGCGCAGGCGCGAGCCCTTGCAGTCCGGACACAGGGCGTAGCCGCGATAACGGCTGAGAAAGACGCGGACGTGGACTTTGTATTTCTTGGTCTCCAGGTGGTCGAAGAAGCGGCGGATGAAGTCGTAGACGGTATCGCGCTCGGCTTCCGTGAGGTCGCAAAAAGGAACGTCGAAACGGACCTTGCGGCCGCCGGATTTGCGAAAGTTTCCCAGCCAGGAGCGGTACTTGGGCTTGGTCCAGGGGTCGACCGCACCTTCGTCCAGCGCGAGGGTCTTATCGGGGATGACCCGGTCCATGTCGAAATCGATGGTGTTGCCGAAGCCCTGGCAGCGCGGACATGCACCGTAGGGCGAGTTGAAGCTGAAGAGAATCGGTTCGGGAACGCCGAACTCTTTCAGGCAAGTCTTGCACTGGAATTTTTCGTTGAAGCGCAGGGTCTCATCGCCGGCGGCGCTTTGGAACAGCACTTCGCCGGTTTCGCGGTAGCAGATTTCGATGGTGTCTACCAGCCTCTGGTGCAGGTCGGGACCGATGACCAGGCGATCCACCAGAACGAAAACGGGATGCGTGAAATCGATGTCCAGCAGCGATTCCGGCGTGGAGAACTCAAACAGCCGGCCGTTCTGAAAGAGGCGCGTGAAGCCCTTCTTACGCAGTTCGAACAAGTGATCGCGCAGGGCCTGGGTGGACGCGTGCTCGCCGCACGGGAACAGCGCGTACCACCGCGAGCCAGCCGGCAGTGTCAGAAGCCGCGCGGCGATTTCATCCACCGTATCGCGCAGCACGCGAGTGCCGCAGTGGGGGCAGAGGGTATGGCCGACGCGCGCGAACAACAGGCGGAAAAAGTCGTGGGACTCGGTGGAAGTGGCGACCGTCGAGCGCGGATTGCGCGTGGTATTCTTCTGGCGGATGGCCACCGCCGGAGCGATGCCATCGATCTCTTCCACCTCGGGCTTCTCCATCCGCTCCAGGAACTGGCGGGCGTAGGCGGAAAGCGATTCCACGTACCGGCGCTGCCCTTCGGCGTAGATCGTGTCGAAGGCAAGCGACGACTTTCCAGAGCCCGAAACACCGGTGACTACCGTGAGCTGGTTATGGGGAATAGAAAGCGAAATGTTCTTCAGATTGTGGACCCGCGCACCACGAATCCGGATGTAGTCTTGCACAGGGAACCTTCATTATACCAATGGGTTGTCCGGAGCCGGTAAAATACCCTTATTATGGAACCGTTCGAATCGGCGGTGGAAGCAGTCGTAAGCGGCGAAGGGTCTGCTCTCGCGCAGTTGTTGCAGGCAGATTCCGAGCTGGTTCGAGCCCGTGCAACACGCGCCACGCGCGCCACGCTTCTGCACTACGTGGCCGCCAATGGAGTGGAGGAGGAACGGCAGAAGACGCCGCCGAACGCCGTCGAAATTGCCGGACTCCTGCTTACCGCGGGCGCCGAAGTCGATGCCCTCGCCGATATGTACGGCGGACAGTACACCACCATGAGCATGCTGGTATCGAGCAGTCCCCCGGCACAGGCCGGCGTGCAAGTGCCGCTGGTCGAGACGCTGCTGGATTTCGGCGCGTCCATAGAAGGGCAGGGCACCGGGCAGTGGCGTTCGCCGCTTATGACGGCCCTGGCCTTTGGATTCCTTGACGCGGCTCAAACCCTCTTCCGGCGAGGCGCCCGAGCGGACAACATCGCCGCCGCGGCCGGCTTGGGACATCTGGCGGACGCGCGGCAAATGTTGGCCTCTGCGAACGCCCGAGACCGGCACCGCGCACTCGCCCTGGCGGCGCAGCACGGCCACCTGGATATCGTGCGCCTGCTCCTCGATGCGGGTGAGAACCCCAGCCGATACAATCCCGACGGCAACCATCCGCACTCGACGCCGTTACATCAGGCGGTTTGGGCCGGCCACGACGCGGTGGTCCGATTGTTGGCCGAGCGGGGCGCAAATCTGGAAATGCGCGACACGGTGTATCACGGCACTCCGCGCGACTGGGCAGCCCACGGGGGCCGCACCGGAATCGAACAGTTCCTTCGCGCACAGGAGCTAAGCCGGCGCGAGAACATCCAATGAGGCTCGCTAAATACGGTGACTGGCTTCACTGTCCCAACGCCCCGCATTTGGGCCGCGTGGACCGTGTTGCCGCCCTCGAAAATCCCGAGCCGTGCGTCCGCCGCAAATCCGTGCCACCCTTGAAAATCCCGAGCCGCGTCTCCGCCGCAAATCCGCGCCGCCCTCGAAAATCCCGACCCGCGTGTCCGCCGCAAATCCGCGCCACCCTCGAAAATCCCGAGGCGGGTGTCCGCCGCAAATCCGTGCCAGGCTCGAAATTCGCCGCCTTTTGGCGAATCT
>OKRF01000362.1 GCA_900290315.1 Candidatus Sulfopaludibacter sp. SbA3
GGTTGCGTCCAGGTTAGAGCCCGCAGCCAGGGCCACGATCTGAAAGCGATCGGGATACGACTCGGCGACGCTGAGTGTGCTGCGGCCGATGGAACCCGTGGAGCCCAGGATGGCGATGCGTTTCATGCTAAGCAAATTCTGCGAGCTGAGTCTCGTCGAGCTGAGATCTTATTTTACGCGCTTCAGTTCATCCGCTGGGGAAGCGGAAGGCGGGTGGTTACTGCATGACACGCCAAGCCGCATAGTACCACAGCACGGGAGCGGCGAAGAGAAGGGCATCAATGCGGTCGAGCATGCCGCCGTGGCCGGGAAGAATGGTTCCGGAATCCTTTACGCCGGCGCCGCGTTTGATTAAAGATTCGACCAGGTCGCCAAGCTGCGCGGCAATATTCAGTGCGATGGTGAGCAGTAGGATCGGCCACAACTCGGGCTTCTCCATCGCGGCGCTGGATCAGGCCGATGCGAAGCAGCAATGTACTGATCTGCAGGGCGTGATTAAAGAGCAGAATGCCAACCACCAGGCTGGCAGCGAGCGAAGCGGCGGCGCCCTCCCAGGTTTTTTTCGGGCTGATGCGTGACGCCATCAGATGGTGGCCAAGCGAGCGGCCGACGAAGTAGGCGAAGATGTCTCCGGCCCAGACGATCAGAAGGAGATAGAGAATCCAGAATGCGCCGGCCCACTGCTGGCGCAATTGCACCAGCATTCCCATGGGGAGAGCAACATAGGCAAAGGCGAAGGCGGAGGCAGCGGCCGCGGGATAAGCGCTGGCCATCGGCGACCGGCGCATGGTGATGGTGAGAAAAAGAAAGGAAGCAATGGCGCAGGCAAAGGCTACACCGAGGACGAACTTCAGCCCGGAGAGTTGCGGAGTTTCACCAGCCGCGCTGGCCGCCAGAAGCAGAAAAAATAATCCCACGAAAATGTAGGTGGGCAGGCGCAGCGGGTGCACGCCATAGGATTCGGTGAGCTTGAGAAATTCCTGGATGGTGATCAGAGCAACCGCACCCGCCACTGCGGCCACGACGGGCACCGGGGCGCGCAGCACCAACAGCATCACAATCGGAATCAGGACCAGCGCGGTCGCGATGCGCTTCAGCATGTGGGGAGTTTATTTGTGGACCTTTGCCGGTCCAGGGTGCGCGGGGGAATCGCCGCGAGTCGAATCGTGGAAGTTCAATCCCCCGTAGCGGCGTTCGCGCTTTTGATATTCGGCGATGCCTTCGAGCAGATGTACGCCGCGAAAGTCGGGCCACAAGGTGGGCGTCACATAAATCTCGGCATAGGCGAGCTGCCAGAGCAAAAAGTTGCTCAGGCGCATTTCGCCGGAGGTACGGACGACCAGGTCGGGATCGGGCAGGTCGCGGGTGTAAAGATGTTCGGCGACGGTATCTTCGTCAATGCGCAGATGCTCGAAGCCTCCGTTGAGCGAAGCGGCGCTGACCATGGAGCGGAAGGCGTCCACCAGTTCGCTGCGCGCGCTGTAGTTCAGCGCCAGGGTGAGCACGGTGCCGGTATTGTGCGCGGTGCTCTCGCGGGCCCAAGCCATGCGGTCCTGCACGTCTTCTGGGAGTTCGTACTGCCGCCCGATATATTCCAGGCGGATGTTGTTTTCGTTCAGCGTGGGGACTTCGGCCTTGAGGTAGCGGCTGAGCAGGCGCATCAGGAAATCGACTTCACTCTTGGGCCGCTTTTTCCAGTTTTCTTCGGAGAAGGCGTAGAGCGTGAGCGCAGGAATACCGATGCGGGCCGCCGTCTCGACGGTGGAGCGTACGGCCGTGACCCCGGCGCGATGTCCAGCCACGCGCGGCAGGTGGCGCCGCTTGGCCCAGCGCCCGTTGCCGTCCATGATGATCGCGATGTGTCGTGGGAGCCGCGCTGGATCAAGCTGCCGGTATACTTCGCTTTCCTTGCGATCCAGACCGGCGGGAATTTTTGCCTGCAAGGCGTATCCCCTTCCGATTCTCGAAGCTAACACAGTGGGGAAGGGGGGTGCAATGAGAGCCTGTGCCTCACGAGGCTACTTCGTCTCTTCCGGCACGATCTTCAACTCCAGCTTCTCCGTATGCCGCAAAACTGTCAGCGAGCAGCTTACGCCTACNNCGACATCGGTGAGCACGCGGTGCAGATCGTCCACGCCGGCTACGGGATGGCCTTCCAGCGCAATGATCACGTCGCCTTCACGGACGCCCGCGCGCTGGGCTGGACTCTTTTCTTCCACCGACAAGACGACCACGCCCGTTTCTTTAGGCAGATCGTAAAAGCGGACGACGCGGCGGTGTACTGGGACGGTCTGGGCGGAGACGCCAATGTAGCTGCGGCGGATGCGGCCATCGCGCAGCAGGCGACTGGCTACGAACTTTGCCGTGTTGATGCCGATGGCAAAACAAATTCCCTGCGCCGGCAAAATCGTTGCCGTGTTCACTCCGACTACTCGTCCCGCGGAATCGACGAGCGGACCGCCGGAGTTGCCGGGGTTGAGCGCGGCGTCGGTCTGGATGACGTCGTCGATCAGCCGTCCAGAATACGAGCGCAGCGAGCGTCCTAGAGCGCTGACCACGCCTGCCGTCACTGTCGATTGGAAGCCGTAGGGATTGCCGATGGCGACCACA
>OKRF01000193.1:0-5323 GCA_900290315.1 Candidatus Sulfopaludibacter sp. SbA3
GTCCACAGGCCCGCCTGCCCCACCGTCAGACCGTGCACCCACGTCAGGAAGGCCGGCAGAAAGTAGGAAAAGCTATACAGCGCGGAGTTGACGATCGCTCCCGATGCGGCAATCCACCAGAAAGCCGGCAGGCGGAGGAATGAGAGCGATTGCCGCCCCGATGCCGGAGCGGCTTGCCCGCGCCGGTTCCGGGAGCCACAGCACCGCCGGGACTAAGGCCATCGCCGGAATCGCGGCCAGAGTCATGGCGGCGCGCCAGCCGTACGCCTGCGCCACGGGTCCGCTGATGGCCAGGCTCAGCATGATGCCCACCGGCACCGCCATCATGAATCCCGCCATGGCCCGCGCGCGCCGCGTGGCGGGAACCAGGTCGCCAATCCAACTGGTGGCTGCGGGCGCGCATACCGCCTCGCCGATCCCCACTCCGAGCCGGGTCCCCATCAGCATGCCAAAGTTCGCGGCCAACCCGCCCAGGGCTGTTAGAGCAGCCCACACGGCAATACCGAGAGCCAGCAGGCGCCGCCGGCTCCCGGTATCGGCCGCTCGCCCCAAGGGCAGACCGGCCACGGCATAAACCACCGTGAACAATGCCGGCAGAAGTCCCAGTTGTGTGTCAGTGAGAGAAAAGGCGTGCCGCAGCGGCTCCACCACGGCACTCAAGACTTGACGATCGTAGATATTGAGAACGTTGACCAGGAAAAGAACGGCCAGTGACGGGCCCACCCCTTTGGATCTCACTGGCCGCTCATGCTATCACATCTTGATTTCGCTATCTTTCAAATCCTTCAGGCTCTTTGGGCCTTTGGGCGCTTGCGGCAGCTGCGGCGGAGCCGGTCCGTCGCCGTCCGCATCCATCCCCTCCTTGCGTACTTGAATGGAACCGCGACGCGCCGTCAGGTGCACCTCGGGGCCGTTGCCCACATTGCCTTTCAAAATCCCGGTGTGCCCGTCCATCTCTTTCACGATGGCGGTGCCGTAGTCGTTGACTGTCTCTCCCCGGTCGGCGGTAGCCTCCAGGCGAAAGGCCGCTTTCTCCGGCAGAATCAGAACTACGTTGCCGAATCCGCTCTGCGCGTCGATCGTCGGCACGGGCGACCCCGGTTGCAATTCCACATCGCCATGCTGCGTCTCCAGCTCCAGCGATTGCGTGAACTTCTGCATCTTGATGTCGCGCGCGCTGGTGACCAGCTTGATCGGGCCGATCAGGCCCGAGCCGGTGAACTCCGAGCGATCCATGCTGATCTGCCCCGGCACCGACTGCACATTGAGCTGCGTGTTGCGCGCCCCTTCGAATTGCAGCGGCTTCGCCAGGTTCTTGAATTCCAGGGTTCCATCGTACGCGCCGTTGATGGTCACCTGTCCGGAAACGTTTTGCAGTTCCACGTCCGAGCCGCGGCCCTGCAAATCCACCTTGCCCTTGATATCCACCGCGCGAATTACGCTGCTGCGTCCCACATCCAGCCGCGCGTCGCCGCCGATTTTCTCCAGCCGCACATCGCCATGGCTCGACGCCAGGTCCACTCCCCCGGAGATGTCGGTGATTTCGAAGTCGCCGCTGTTGCCGCCGTGCGCTTCCACTGCCAGTGCGCGCGGCACCACCACTTCCAGATCGTCCGACACCCGCTGGTTGTCCGGGGCGCGATCCTGGTTGCTGCGGATCAGCAACTGGTCGCCTTGCGGAACGATCTCCACGGGTGTGACCCCGTTGGTGACGTCGGCATCGCGGCGGTTATAAGCTCGCACGTACTTGTGTCCGTTGACCGTGACCTGCTGCACATCCCCGCCCGTGACTTTGATGTTGCCGCGGGGATTCTCGAAAACGATGCGCTTCATTCCCGTCGCGGTGGCGTTGGCCGAGACCGGATAATCGTACTGCTCGCCGAACCATTGCAGTCCGCCGGTGTTGAACCGGATGCCGTATTGCCGTGCTTGAAAGATGGCCAGCCCGGCGAAGCACATCATCACCACCAGCACCACTTCGCCGCCGGTGAAACTGCCGCGCCACCCTTCGTCGCTGGAGAACAGCACTTCGATCAGCCGAAGCAGCCCCCAGCCAATCAGGATGAAAGGCCAATACTGAGACACGATATCGAACAGTGGCGCTTCGGGATGCAGGTTGTGCCACAGAAACAGGCCGCCGATCAACAGCAGCATGAGGGGACCGGTGAGCGAGCGGCGTCTCATTGTGAACCTCCGGGATTATTCTGGGGAGTCTGATTTGGATCCGTTGGCCTCGCCGCGGCGCTGCCGCCGAAGCCGCCCTTCGCCGTGCCCTGAGGCGCGGCCGGTTGGGCATAGGCGCTTTGCGAATAGGAGCTCTGGGAGTAACCCGTAGAGGGGAAACCCTGCGGCGGTGGCGGGTAGACTGGAGGCGGCGGAGCGAGACGCTCCGTGCTACGCCCCACCAGGCTCATCAGACCGAACACGATCAGGATCACCGGCCACGTCTGTTCGAACCGGTACTCCGTAAAATTGTTCAGGGCGAGCAGCACGCCCACGGTGATCAACGTGATGGGCCCGCGGACCGCGCGGATCATCGAACGCTCATCACCTTTCATGGCGGATCCCCTCAGGCGGGACGTCGCTGCCCATAAACCGGTTCAACAGCAGGTACAGCCCGGCGACAATCAGCAGCACCGGCCAGTACCGCGCCACTCGTTCGAAATTCAGCAGGTCCAGGGTGTGCAGCAACAGCAGTCCGCCCAGCAGGATCAGCGCAATCCCCGCCACCGGAACCTGGCCCTTGCCGCCGCGCACGTCCAGCAGACTGGAGTACTCATCCACAAATTCGCCCGCCCGCCGCTTGCGTGCCGTGTGATAGGCCTCAAAGATCATGTAGGCCCACCAGGCCATCACCAGCATCACAAAGATCGGCTCCATGCCGTGCGCCGCGTCGGAGTTGGCGATGCTCATCAGCACGCCCCAGATGATGGCGTGCACCAGGCCCTTGGCGTATTGCCCGTTGTAGATGGCGCCCACGCCCGGAATCATGCCCAGAAACAGGGCCAGCGGCGGCGAGACATCCGAATGCGGGTAGCTCGGGGGCATCGGGGGCATGCCCTGAACAGGACCCGCGTTGTACGGCGGGTTGGGCATGGGGTTTACAGGAGGAGGCGCCGCGGCGGCCGGCGCGGGCACATGCTCCGCGCAAAAGACGGTCCCGAAGGCATCTCGTCGGCATTCTTCGCACACCGGCTTGCCGCAATTGCGGCAATATGCCGTGGCCGGTGTTTCAGGATGATTCTGGCAATTCATATGGTCCTCTTTTTACTCACTCCCCCGGGCTATTTCTTTGCTGGAACTGTCTGGTCAGGTGCGGTTCTGACCGGCAATTTCCTTTCATCCGTCTTCGGCTCAGAACTCTTCTGAACGGTGGCGGGTTGGTCTTCGCTCTGTTGCTGCCATTCGTGCAGCATCGTCTGGATCTGGTACACGACTTTCAGGTCGTTGTAAAACTTGATGGTGCGGCCCACGGCGTAGTCAACGCGCCCTTCCAATGACAGCCAGATCGCGGCGGGCCGCAGGTCCGATGCCTTGAACTTGGGCAGCTTGCCCTGCGCGATGATGGATAGCGACAGCATGGTCAGCGCAATGCCCATGGCGAAACGCGGCTGCAGAATGGGGCTCAGGATGGCCCGCATCCATTCCCGCGCCTTGGATTGCGATTTCTCCTTGCTCCAGGGCGCATCGAACAGAATCCGGTTGACCAGTTCCGGCGGCGGCTCCACATCGGCGGCGCGCGCCATGAACGCCACGGCAGCGGCGGAATCCCGCGCCAGTTCGGCACACGGCGGGCATGCGGCCAGGTGCTGTTCCACCACGGCCTTCTGCTCCGTGTCCAGCGTGCCGTCCACGTAATCGCAGATGAGAACTTCCAGCTCTGCGCAGTTCATACCGCCAACTTCTGCTTCCGCAGCAGCCGGGCCAGTTCCGCCCGGCCGCGATTGATTCGCGATTTTACCGTGCCTTCGGGAATCTGCAATACTTCCGCAATTTCCCGATACTCCATCTCCTGCAGATCGCGCAGGATCACCGCTTCCCGCAGGTCCGGCGACAGCTTCTGCAGCGTCGCCCTTAGGATCTGGCTGGCCTCCAATCCCGCCAGAGCGTCGTCCGGCCGCACCGCTGCCGTAGCCCCCGCTTCTTCGATCATGGGGAGCTGCTCTTCAATCGAATCCGTCACTCGTTCCTGGCGCGTCCGCCGGTAGTGATCGATCAGCAGATTGCGCGTCACGCGCGCCAGCCAGGTGGCAAACGATCCTTCCGTGGAGCGGAAGGTCTTGATCGTCCGGAAAACCCGCAGGAAAACCTCCTGCGTCAGATCCTGCGCTTCCCCTCCACTTCCCGTAAACCGATAGCACAGGCCGTACACTTTCCGCGTGTGCAGCCGGACCAGTTCCTCCCATGCGGGTTCGTCGCCGCGCAGGCATCGGGAAACGAGGCTGGTATCGGGATCCAAAGTTCTTTTTAGCAGATCGCTGCCTTCGCGAACAGCGGCAGACAGATGCATCGCATCGGCCTGGGCCGTTCTGTTCTCGAAAACTCCGAAAGCTAGCGCCGCGCTCGCCATGTCACTCGTTCTTTCACATTTAGAAACGAGGCTTTATCATGATAGGTTCAATTTTTCCGGTACGCCACCTTTTTAGATTAGATTGGGAGAGTGGGACAGACGATCGTTTTGTGTCGTCTGTCATCTTCGGGCTTTTGTCCGAGGTAATCTTTCGCCGATAAAGGGAGACACTCATTCGCCGTTCTACGTGGAAGTGGCTGGCCGCTGGGGCCCTGGCGGTCGCCGGTCTGGCCTGGTTTGCGCACGCGCAACTGGCCGCGCGATCATTCGATTGGAGTTTGCTGACGGGCACGGTGGCGCTCCTGCACTGGCAGTGGCTGGCCGCCGCCCTGGTTCCAATCTTCGCCAGCTACTACGGAAGGGCCCTCCGCTGGGCCGTTTTCTTGCGGCCGCTCAAGGCACACCCCTCTATTATCAATCTGTTAGGCGCCACCGTCATCGGGTTTACGGCCATCACCCTCTTCGGCCGCCCGGGGGAGTTTGTCCGGCCCTACCTGATCGCCCGCAAAGAGCACGTGCCCGTGGCGTCGCAGTTAGCCGCATGGGTTCTGGAACGTATGTTCGACCTGCTGATGGCCTTGGCGGTCTTCGGCTTCGCCCTTGCCCGGATCCGCACCGCCTCCATCCACGTGGGTCCGAACCTGGCATGGGTGCTGGCTGTCGGTGGCCGCGTTGTCGGTATTCTCTCCGGCACAATTCTGGTCCTGCTCGTGGCGATGCGCCACCTCGCCGAGCCTGTGGGGCGCCGGCTGA
>OKRF01000193.1:5333-20610 GCA_900290315.1 Candidatus Sulfopaludibacter sp. SbA3
ATTCGTGCCACTGGTTTTCTGCCGGAGCGCCACTTTCGAAAACTGGAACGCCTGATCACTACATTCGTCCAAGGAGTGGAGTCCACACGCAGCGATGGTGCCCTGTTTCTGATCCTGCTGTACTCGATTGCCGAGTGGGCTCTCATTGCCGGTTGCTTTTGGTGTGTGGCTCAGGCGTTCACCGGTATCATTAATTTTACATTTGTAGATGTTCTCATTTTCATGGGGTTCGTGGCCTTTGGTTCCACCGTCCAGATCCCCGGAATCGGTGGCGGGATGCAGGTTGTGTCCGTGCTGGTGCTCACGGAGTTGTTTGGCACCAAACTGGAACTGGCCACTTCCTTCGCCATTTTCATCTGGATTATTTCATTTGTAGTAGTAGTTCCGGTGGGACTGATCTGGGCTGTTACAGAGGGCTTGAATTGGCGCAAACTACGTGATCTGGGCCGGGAGGCCTCGCAATGAAGTGTCCTTTTTGCAATCATTTGCATGATAAAGTCGTAGACTCGCGGGAGAGCAAGGAAGGCGATGCGATTCGCCGCCGCCGCGAGTGTCTGGCGTGTGAACGCCGCTTCACCACCTACGAACGAATCGACGAAGTGCCCTACATGGTGATCAAGAAGGACGGGCGGCGTGAAAAGTTCGATCGCCAGAAGGTGCTCGGCGGTCTCCTCAAGGCCTGCGAGAAGCGTCCCGTCAGCATGGCGAAGCTGTCTGAACTAGTGAACCGGGTGGAATCGAAGGTGAGCGACTCTCCGGACCGTGAGATATCTACTATAGAAATAGGAGAATTCCTGATGAACAGCCTGGCGGACCTCGACAAGATCGCGTATGTCCGATTTGCGTCAGTTTACCGGGATTTCCAGGATGAGCAGGCCTTTTTTAACGAGCTCAAGAACCTCATGCGGCAAAAACTGACCTAGCCAGAAAGCGCTATGCCTTTTGCATGTAACCTTCTCAGTTTTAAGACATCTCTTAAAATAGAGCTTTAATTCCGCTGGTCATGATGGTATCATCAGACGAAAGTCGAAACCCCGAATGCAGCCGCTCTTCTCGACAGTTGGGGCCGGACCAGCAAGTCGAACGTATCTCAGGTAATTACCCCATTTCCCAGACATCGATTGTAATTATCGCTTGTCCCGTGGGGGAGGTGAGTCTTAGTGGATCAATTTGAAGATCAGTTTTTAGCGGACGACCCTGAAAAACTAGGCCTTAGCTTCGAAGACGAAGCCAAGTTCTTCGATCCCGAGGCAGCGCACGAAGCCGATTTCCTGCACCCTGCCCCGGTCGAAGAGTCCATCTATACGGACGATCCGGTACGCGTGTATCTCCGCGAAATGGGCGCCGTTCCGCTGCTAACCCGCGAGGGCGAAGTGGATCTGGCGCGCCGCATGGAGCGCGGTAAGTTGCGGATGCAAAAGGCGATTAGCCGCTCTGCGCTAGTGCAGGGCGTAGTCGTCGAACTCAGCGAAACGTTGAAGAAGGGCGCCATCGAAATCGAAACTGTAGCCGATCTGGGCGACGTGGAAGAGGGCACTCCGGCCGACATGAAGGTCCGCGCCGAAGCAGCCAAGAAATTTGCCGACGTGGGAATCCTCCACAAAAAATTGCAGTTGCTCGAAGAGAAAGTCGCCACCACGCCGCCGGTCAATAAGCGGTCGCGCAAGCGCCTCTGTGGAAAACTCAATCGGGCCAAGGTGGAAACCTCCCTGGCGATTCGCCGGTGCCCCTTCAGAGCCATGAAATGGAAGGAGTTTTCCCGCGAAATCGAGCGCGCCGTAGATGAAATCAGCCACATTGACAGCGAGATCAAGAAACTGGAGGTGCGCAACAACCCGATCCAGCAACAGCGCTTGCGGGAACTCAAGCGCGAGATCAAGAAACGCGAAATGCTCGCCGGCGCCACCCTTCCCGAACTGAAGCACAGCCTTACGGTGATCCGCCATGGCGAAGCGGAAGCCGAGCGCGCCAAGAAGGACTTGGTGGAGGCCAACCTCCGCCTGGTGGTTTCCGTTGCCAAGAAGTACGTAAATCGAGGACTTCACCTGCTCGACCTGATCCAGGAGGGCAACATCGGGCTGATGCGCGCGGCCGACAAATTCGAATACCGCCGCGGCTACAAATTCTCCACGTATGCCACCTGGTGGATCCGGCAGGCCATCACCCGCGCCATCGCCGACCAGTCCCGCACTATCCGTATTCCGGTGCACATGAACGAAAGCATGAACAAGTTCCTGCGCGCCACGCGTGAGCTGGAGAAGGAACTCGGCCGTACTCCTACAAATGAAGAAATTGGCCGCCGGATGGACATCCCGGTGGAGAAGGTCCAGAAGCTGAAGACCATCTCCCGCGACCCCGTATCGCTGGAGACCCCGGTGGGGCGCGATGGCGAGTCGGCTCTGGGCGACCTCATCGAGGACCGCTGGGTGGGTTCGCCGGTGGACGCCGTGATCGAGTCCAACGTGCGCGATGAAACCGCGGGCATCCTCAAAACGCTGTCTCCCAAGGAGGAGAAAGTCATCCGGATGCGCTTCGGGATCGGGTGCGAGCGCGAGCACACCCTGGAAGAGATCGGCCAGGAGTTCGACGTCACGCGCGAGCGCATCCGCCAGATCGAAGCCAAGGCACTGCGCCAGTTGCGCGCTCCCGAACGGGCCCGCCGGCTGCGCGCCCTCATGGCCGCACGATAGGTTGCACCGGCGGCAAAGACCGCCGGCGTTACCACGGCGAACGGACACCCGTCGCCCATAGATGCACGTTTGATCCCCTGAGACTCTTTGGCGCATTTCGTCGCTTATGCCAGTGGAACCCTGTTCCCGGAGGAAAACATAATGCGCCGATTGATCGTTCCGATAGCCTGTGTCCTGATGCTGGCCGCCGCGGTATCCGCGTTCGCCACCGATCCACCGCTTACCGACGACGCCTACACCAGCCTCGCCAAACCCACCACCAATTTCGGCAGCGGAACCTACCTGCAGGTCGACAACCAGGATGATGCGTATTTGAAATTCGACCTGAGCACGCTGCCCGCCGGCATTCAGGCGAATCAGGTCTCGAAGGCAACCCTGCGCCTCTTCGTCAACCATCTGACAACGCCGGGCCTGGTCGATCTCTATCAGGTCGGCGGCGCATGGAGCGAGGGTGGGGCCAGCGGCATCACCTATAACTTCGCGCCAACGTCGAGTGGCCCGATGGGTACGCCCTATATGGTCTCCACGGTGAATTCGTGGGTGGTGATGGATGTGACCAGCGTGGTACAGGCATGGCTGAGCGGAACGCCGAACTATGGCCTGCGCATCGCGGCCCCGGCGTCGGGCGTATCGGTCTTGTTTGACAGCAAAGAATCCACCAGCACCAGCCATGCCCCGGAATTGCAGGTGGAACTGTCAGGTCCGGCGGGCCCAGCCGGAGCTACCGGACAGCAAGGGCCGACTGGTGCTACCGGAGCGCAAGGGCCTGCCGGTCCCAATACGCTGGCATCGGGAGTGGTCACGGCCCCATCGCTGAAGTTCGCTGCGGATCTCAGCACCGGCCTGTTTCTGGTGGGCCCGCATGCCATGGCCGTCGCGAGCGGGGGAATGGACCGCATGCAGTTCCGTGCCGATGGCGACATAGACATCTCGGGCAATATTCGGCAACTGGGAGAGCCCTTTCTGTACGCGTTCGGCGGCGGCAATCTGACGGTAGGTCCTACGAGCATGCCACTGACGGCCACGGGCGTCTTGAATACCGCGATGGGCGTCGGCGTTCTGCATTCTCTCACCACCGGGGAACTCAACACAGCCGTTGGGAATTCTGCGCTGCAACTCAACAGCGACGGATTCGCCAACACGGCCGTTGGGGCTGACGCCCTGGCAGCGAACACACACGCGAGCCAGAACACGGCTGTGGGCAGCGGAGCTCTCAGCAACAATACTACGGGATATCAGAACAGCACGTTGGGCTACCTAACGCTGAATGCGAGCTCCACTGGAAACAACAATGCAGTGCTGGGCGCCTACGCTCTCCAGAATAGCGTGAGCGGCTCCAACAACTTAGCAGTAGGGGTAGGCGCCCTCCAGAACCTCACCAGCGGCGACAACAATACAGCCATCGGATTTACAGCAGGGGTAAACCTGGCCACAGGCTCGAACAATATCGACATCGCCAACCCGGGGACGCCCACCGATTCGGGCGTCCTGCGAATCGGCCAGGACGGCGTCCAGTCGGCGACATTCATCGCAAGCATCCGCGGCGTCACCACCGGCCAGCCGAACGCCATCCCCGTGTACATCGATAGCAACGGACAGCTTGGCACCGTCTCGTCGTCACGCCGCTTCAAAGAGGATATCCGGGACATGGGCTCCGTCAGCGACCGCCTCATGCGCCTGCGCCCGGTCACCTACCGGTACATTCAAAAGCGCGACGATGGCAGCCAACCCATCGAATACGGATTGATCGCCGAAGAGGTGGAAGAGGTCTATCCCGACCTGGTGGCGCATTCGGCGGATGGACGAATCGAGACCGTGCAGTACCAGAAAATCGAGCCGCTGCTGCTCAACGAAGTCCAGAAGCAGCGCCGCGCGTTGGAGGCCCAAGCCCAGGAAATCCGCGGGCTCCAGGAGCAGGTGGAGCGCCTGCTACGCGCCGCTTCTGTTAAATAGCTCACATCCCGAGCAGTGTTTGTCTGGGACGAGTGGGGCTCCGGTAGTACACTACATGACAGACTGACTGTCATGTTCCGTACGTAAGGGGCCCCTAATGGCCGCAGGCCGTGACATCACCCAGCTTCTGATTTCCTGGCGCGCCGGCGATGGGCAAGCCGGGGAATCGCTGATGCAGGCGGTCTACGACCAACTCCGCGCGCTGGCTGGCCAACGTCTCCGCTCCGAACGTCCCGATCACACGCTGCAAACTACCGAACTGGTCCACGAAGCATATATGCGCCTGGCAGGCGCCGAGATTGAGTGGAAAGACCGAGTGCACTTCTTCGCCGTGGCCGCGCGCGCCATGCGGCGCATTCTGGTGGACCACGCCAAGGCGCAACACCGGGCCAAACGGGGAGCGGGCGCAGACAGGGTTTCGTTGGAAGAAGTGGATGCGCCGGCCGCTATCGGCCCCGGCGACATGCCGCACATACTGGCACTGGATCAGGCCCTGGACCGCCTGGCGCTGAACGACCAGCGCAAGAGCCAGTTGGTAGAGTTGCTCTTCTTCGGCGGCCTCACGCACGAAGAAGCTGCCGCGGCCCTCGATATTTCGCTCGCTACGCTGCACCGCGACCTGAAGCTGGCCAAAGCCTGGTTGCATCACAGCATTACGGAGGGCGGCGGCTGATGAGCCCGGAGTCCTGGGCGCGGATGGAGCAACTGTTCCATGAGGCGGAACCGTTGATCGCCCGTGAGCGCGGCGAATTCCTCAGGCGCCGCTGCCCGGACGACGCGGAGCTGGTGCACCAGGTGGAACTGCTGCTGGCCGCGGGAGATTCCGCGGATGGATTTGTAGAGAACGCTTTGGATGAGCGCGACCGCGCCGCCGCCGCAATCACGGGCGAGACGCCCCAGGGTCGCATCGGCCCCTACCGCATAGTGAAGCGGATCGGCCAGGGAGGCATGGGAGCGGTCTACCTGGCAGAGCGCGCCGACAATCAGTTTGAGCAGCGCGTGGCCATCAAGGTAGTTCGCGCAGGCCGGGAGAGCCCGGACATCCTCCGCCGCTTTTTGGCCGAGCGGCAGATTCTGGCCTCGTTGGCCCACTCCAATATCGCGCGGCTGCTGGATGGCGGGTTGACCGAAGGCGGCATGCCGTACGTCGTCATGGAGTATATCGAGGGCATCGCCGTCACGGCGTACTGCCGCGAACACGGCTTGCCGGTGGCGGCGCGCCTCGACCTATTCCGCAAGATCTGCGCGGCGGTGGAACACGCCCATCAGGCATTGATCGTGCATCGCGATATCAAGCCGGCGAATGTGCTGGTGACTGCCGAAGGGTGTCCGAAACTGCTGGACTTCGGCATCGCCAGAATCCTGGGACCCGGCGGCGAGGCCGATCGCGGGCAGACCCGCCCCACCGAGCGCCTGATGACGCCCGAATATGCGGCCCCTGAACAGGTGCGGGGCGNNAGCGGCCCTTCCGCCAAACCGGCAGCACGTTCGAGCTGGAGCGGCAGATCTGCACCGGTTCCCCTCGTAAACCGAGCGAGGTGCGGCCGGCCCGCTACCTAAAAGGCGACCTGGACAACATTGTGCTCAAGGCTCTGCGCAAGGAGCCATCGGAACGATACCATTCAGTGGCCCGTTTATCCGACGACGTGGGGTACTTTCTGGCGGGCTTTCCAGTCTCCGCCAGCAGGGGCACGGTGCGGTACCGCGCGGCAAAGTTCGTTCGCCGCCACTGGCTGGCCGTGTCGCTGGCGTCGGCGATGGTGCTTTGCCTGGCCGGTTTTGGAGTGGCCATGAGCGCGCTCGCGGCCCGGGCGCAGCAGGAGCGCGATTCGGCCAGAGCCGAGCGGACGCGCGCCGAGACGGTCTCCGGCTTCCTCACGGGTCTGTTCCGTTCGGCGGATCCGTTTCAGTCCAAAGGGCACACCGTGACCGCACGCGATCTGTTGGATCGAGGCGCAGGCCAGATCGCGGGCGACCTTCGGACCGAGCCGGCAGTAAGGGCCGCGCTGCTCGAGACGATGGCCGAAGCTTATCAGCACGCCGGCGCCCCGGACCGCGCCGAAGCCCTGCTGAAGGAGAAACTGCGGGTGGAAAGGCAGACCTCCGCGGGCGGGCCACCGGCGCTGGTCAAGACGCTTCGCGAGCTGGGCGACGTGGAGCGCGATCGAAGCGACTTAGCCGCTGCCGAGGGGTATCTCCGGGAGGCGCTCGCCATCGACAGCAGGGCGTCCGCGGTGGATGCCGAACGAGCCCACATTCTGAATGACCTGGGACTGGTGGTACAGACGCTCGGGCGGCCGAGCGATGCCGCGGGCATGTTTCGCGAGGCAGTCGCCATGTCGCGCCGTTTCCCGGATCAGGCGGCAGAGACGCTCGCCATGATGAGCAATCTGGGCGGCGCCCTCGGCTCGAGCGCGGCGTATGGGGAAGCCATTCCCGTGCTGCGGGAGGTGCTGGAGCGCCGGCGGAAGACGCTAGGTTCCGACCATCCGCAAACCGGGCGGAGCATGTTGCGTCTCGGCATCGCACTTGAGGGGGCCGGCGCCTACGACGAGGCGCAACGCTTCCTCCGTGAGGCGCTCGAATCCAGCCGGAAATCCCTCGGTGAGGATCACCCGGACGTGCTCACCGCAATGGCCACTCTGGCTTCGGCCCTGCAGGATCGAGGCGACCTGCCCGCGGCCGAACCGCTCTACAGGCAGGCGATTCAGCGCGGCGAGAAGACCATGGGCCAGCACTGGGTGGTAGCCCAGTGGACGTCCAATCTCGCGACGCTGCTGGAGGAAAAGGGCGAGTATGCCGAAGCGGAGAAGCTTCTCCGCGCGAGCCTCGCCGCGACCCGCAAACTGGCGGGCCCGGAGACCTCGACCACCGCCCGCCACCTGGCGCGGATCGGGAGACTGCTGGTTCGGACAGGCCGGCTGGGCGAGGCGGAGCCCTACTTTGCGGATGCCAGGCGGATTCAGGAGGCCACGGTGGGGGCACTCCACCCGCAGACGGCGGACACGGTGGCGTCCTGGGCGGAATTGCGCGCCGCGCAGAAACGGTACGAGGAGTCTGTCACGTTATACGAGACCGCCATTGCGACGGACCGCAGAATCTTTCCCGCCGGGCATCCGCAAACCGCAACCCATCTGCTGGGCCTGGGCCTGGTGCTGATGCACCACGGGGACGCCGCGCGGGCCCAATCGCTGGTGGGCGAGGCGCTGCAGGTGCGCCGCCGTTTTCTTCCCGCCGGCGCATGGCAGATCGATGCCGCTGAGAATGAGCAGGGCCAGGTATTAGCCTGGCTTGGCAGACGGGGTGAAGCTCAACGTCTGCTGGCAGACAGCTATGCCAGACTCTCGCGCAAGCTGGGTCAGAATGCGGAGGCCTCGCTGGTTGCCCGCCGTGAGATGCGCGAGGCGCCTGGATTTCACGTTGGAAGATGATGGCGATCCGGGGACACGTCCGGATTGGCGGCCAGAACGCCGGCGTTACCCGAAATCGTCAGTTAGCAACAGGGGGACTTGGATTCCGTGGCGGGAAAGTTTGGCTCAATTCTCACCTGACACATCGGCGACCAGTTGGTTAACAGCCCATGTCTGTAAGCTATTGAAAATACGTTGAGCCAATCCCGCCAAAATGGCCTGTCTTCCGTAACCGAAGTTCGGTTGGCTGAGCCGGACCCTGTTCAAACATCCGTTCTCACTGATCGGAACGGCCGCTGATGAGCGGCACCGAGTCCGCCGCGCGTACGATAGACTGAAGGTGGGTTGGCCATGAATCTAGAGTTCGTCGAGCGCCGGGATGGAAGTCTTTACCTCGTCGGGAGTCGTGTGCCGTTGGCTCACGTCGTCCGCGAATTCCAGCATGGCGAACTTCCGGAGGCGATTCGTTCACATTACCCGACCCTAACCCTGGAACAGGTATACGGCGCGATCACCTTTTATCTGGGCTCCAACGAAGAAGTGGAGACGGATATCGTCGAGCGCGAACGGGTCGAAGATGAGTTCGCGGGAACTCACCCGGCGCCGCCCGATCTGAAGCAAAAGCTGGAGCGCGCGCGGCAACAACTGCTTGCGCGCCGATCCTGACGAATGATCCGCTTCCTGGCGGACGCCGACCTCAACGAGGGAATCGTTGCCGGATGCTTACGTCGAGAACCCGAGATGGATTTCCTGTCCGCCAATGAAGCGGACCTGGAAGGGGTGCCCGATCCCGAGGTACTGGCGCTGGCGGCTGCGGAGGATCGCATTCTGGTGTCGCACGATTTCCATACCATACCGCGGCATTTCGGCAACTTTCTTCAGGCCGGCAATTCCAGCCCGGGCGTCCTTCTCGTGCCGCAGCGTCTCCCGGTTGGTGAAGCGATAGAAGAAAATCGTGCTGATTTGGGCCGCTTCGGACGCCGACGAGTGGCAGAATCGGATCCTGAGAATCCCACTACCGTGAGCATTTATTTGGGTGAGGTCCACTGCGGCATCTTCAAGCCGGAGGGACACGCCTATGAGAAATCCGCTTCCTGCGACCACCCGTGACCTGTTCCCGCTCCGCTTCCACGGCGGCGTGGTAGCGAGCGCTCATTTCCGCTCTCTTTCGCAGTTCCTTCTTCTCTCACGGAGCGGCGCCATCAGGGCTGCTTGGTTCGAGGGCAAAACTCGATTTCGATGCTGCCGGTATCGGCCTTGAATATGACCTGCCGGATCGCAAGAGCAGATGCGGATCGAGTCCAGATGTGCTCCCCATCGTTATGGTGCCGGATTCGATGCCGGCGGAGCGGCGGTCGAAGACCTTCTGGTGCTCGATGGGTGCGCCGTCGAAGCTGATTGGGCATCTGGCGTGCTTTGCATCCCCCTCCGTTCATGCGCACCCGACCCGGCCAACGAAACCGGTGCAACAAGAAGGGTACCTCGCCGGCCGGCAAAATCGATCAGTGCGGCGCGCTAACCCACCGGCACTCTACGAAAACTCTACGAACGGATTCGTTGACTATACGAACCGATTCGTATAGAATCGGCTTGCATGGAGAAAGCCCTCAAACCCACCGACGCCGAACTGGCCATTCTTCGAGTGCTCTGGCAGCGTGGACCGAGCACCGTGAAGGAAGTTCACAAGCAGCTCGAATCAGTCAGGCGGACCGGCTATACCACCGTCCTGAAGTTCATGCAAATCATGGTCGAAAAAGGGCTGGTTACCAGAGACGAGACTCCGTTCGCGCATGTGTATCAGGCGAAAATTCCTCAGGAACAGGCGGAGCGAACCCTGGTCGCGGATCTGCTGGAACGCGCGTTTGAAGGCTCTACCAGCAGACTTGTGTTGCGGGCTTTGGCGACGAAAAAGGCTACCCCGGAAGAGTTGAGTGAGATCCGCAAAATTCTAAGAAGGCACGAGCGAGGTGTCGAATGACATTTCAGACATTGCTGATCCATCCGGCAGTACGATCCCTGGGCTGGGCGCTGCTGCACTTCATCTGGCAAGGCGCGCTGTTGGCGATGCTTTTCTTTGTGGCCGATACGCTGACCAGCCGCTCGCGAGCCCGGTTGAGATACGCCATCGGCTGCATGACGATGCTGCTGATGCCGGCCGTCTTTGTGGGCACCATATTCCAGAGCCATCCGTTCCCTGCGCCCGCGTCTTCCGCGCAGGATGCACGGGTTGTGGTTGATCCTGGGGTGGAAGCGGCGCACCTCGATCGCACGCCCCGTCCAGCTCACGCCAGCGCCGGATCGGTGTTGCCAGGCAGGCATTCGCCGTCTTTCGAACCGGCCACCGCGCTCCCCGGTTTCGTGGTGTGCTTGTGGCTGGGGGGCATCGTCGCGCTCTCCATTTGCACGGCCGGCGGATGGATTCGAGTTCGGCGGCTCAGGCGGCGGGGCGTGGAACCCGCCGCTGCGGCGTGGATCGAAACGGTGGAAGGACTCATACAGCGGCTGCAGGTTTCCCGGCCGGTGCGCCTGTACACGTCGGCCATCGCGGAGGTGCCGATGGTGATCGGCTTGGTGCGTCCTTACATCCTCTTTCCCGTCTCGACCGTTACCGGTCTCAGCGAATCGCAACTGCGAGCGGTATTGGCGCACGAACTGGCGCATATTCGGCGTCACGACTACCTGGTCAACCTTTTGCAGACCGCGGTGGAGACATTGCTCTTCTACCATCCCGCGGTGTGGTGGCTCAGCCGGCGGGTCCGGCAGGAGCGCGAGCACTGCTGCGATGACCTGGCGGTTGAAGTGTGCGGAGACGTGATGGAGTATGCGGGCGCCCTGGCTCAGCTTGAGGAATTGCGCGGCTGCACTTCGGAGCCGGCGCTGGCCGCCACGGGAGGCGATCTGCTGGCGCGAATCCGGCGCCTGACGGGGCAGAGCAGTGAGAAAAGCCGGGACCGGATTCCGGGTCCCTTGGGGGTGACGTTGGCGGTCGCGGTGGTGCTTGGCGCCGCGATTGGGGTCGGCCGCACGCCCGCGATTCACGCTCAATCATCGCTCCCGCACGCCGCTCCGGCCGCTCCGGCTCCAGCAACTCAAAAGCAGGCCGCGCCCGTTCCGGCACCACCGGCGCAGGCAAAGACGCCGCAACCCCCGGCCGTGGCCGCGCCGACGCCCGAGGCTGCCACTTCCCAGGAGAAGCCTGCCGGGAAGTTGCCGGATGTCGAGGTTGCCAGCGTCAAACCCTTTGAACGCAGGATTCCCTTGATGGCCGCCGCCGCCGCGCAGACTGAGGTGCCCGCTCCAGCGTTCGAAGTGGCGTCGGTGAAGCGGTTCACTCCCCAGGTAAGGCCGGGGATACGCGCCATTGCGAGAAGCGATTCCGCGCGCAGTCAGTTCCAGATCAGCGGAACCCGCGTATCCACAAGTGGCAATCTGATGAGGCTGGTTGCCGCCTCGTACGGGCTTGAGCCATTCCGGGTGAGCCAGAGCCAGGAATGGGCGGACAAGTGGGCCACTTCCGAAGTCTACGAAATCGACGCCCGCGCGCCGGGTGACGCGATTCCCACCTTGCTGCAGGTCCGGCAAATGATGCAGACGCTCCTGGCGGAGCGCTTCCAACTCAAGCTCAGCCGCCGGAACCAGGTGATGCCGGTTTATAACCTGGTGGTCGCGCCCGGGGGCGCCAAGATGAAGCCCAGTGCCTTAACCGATCCCCCGCTCACCCGGGACGAGGGTTCGGGTGGAGTACACCTTCGCCTGCGGTGCCTCAATCTCTCAATGGCCGATCTCGTGGAGTTGGTAAGGCGGCAGTTCGATCGTCCGCTCCTCGACAAAACCGGGCTCGCCGGAGGCATCGATTTCAGCCTGGAGTACATCGCGCAGTTCCCCGGAATCACAGCCGACGTGGCGGCAGCGATGGGCCAGCCAGATCTCGAGCCGGGGCTGCCGATAGTGGTGTCGCTCCGGGAGCAACTCGGACTGAAGGTCGTTCCGGCCAGGGAGCAGGTTGAAATCCTGGTGATCGATCACGCCGAAACGCCCCCGGTCAATTAACCCCCAGGTACACGATGACCGCACCTTTGAGTTTTCGGGAGGAAACACGGCGTTACCGGTGCCGCGGCCGCGAGTTTACCTGCATGGGGTGTCACTGACTGGCCCTTTCGAGCTGTGACTGTTCGTCCGCCTTGGCGCCAATCTGCCACACCCCGCGCCGGCCATCCGTTTGGGGCTAAAGCACGTACCACGTGGTAGCGGGATTGCTGGGATAAACGTTCCCGGAGGAGGGTGGCTGTATGCCGATCGTCAAAATCACTGGACAGGGTATCGCGGCGATCGCGCTATCGGTCGCCCTCCTCTGGGGCTGCTGGATCACAACTCGCATCACCATGCGCCAATCGCTGCTGGAACGGGCGCGCGTCATGCGCGAATTAGAACGGCTGCAGCGGAAGCAGCAGCCGCAACCGGTTTCCACACCTCATCCTCACCGCATTTCCGCAACAGTTAGCGCGGGATAGCCTGGGAACAACGCTTTTCCCCGACGTCCATGTTCTACAATTGCAACGATGGCGAAATACGTTGCCCTGATTGCTCTTTCTCTTATCGCCTCCGGTTGCGGTCGAAGTGCTACCGAAGAGTTGACGCAACTTTCGGAAGAGTTCGTAGATACCACTCTCGCCTTTTCGCCCTCGGCGGCTACTGCCGCGGGACTGCACACCTTGCGGAAACTGAATCTGGACGAGATGTTGGACGACATGTCTCCAGCCAACTTAGACAGACAACGGCAATTCTATGAGGATTTCAACGATCGTCTTAGTAAGCTGAATACCGGCAAGCTCACGCCCGAAGATCGCGCCGACGTTTTGATTCTCCAGAACCAATGTGCGCTGGCAATTCTGGACCTGAGCGAAGTGCAAAGTTACTTGCACAACCCCACAGTCTATGTGGAGATACTGGGCAACGCGCTATTTACACCTTTCACGCTCGAATACGCGCCTAAACCGGACCGGATACGCAGCATTCTGGCGCGCCTGCAAAAGGTCCCACTCTTGCTCAACCAGGCCTCCACCAACCTCACCAGTGCGCCGCTGGTGTGGACTCAGTTAGCCATGGAGGAGAACCAGGGGAATATCGACCTGGTGGACAGGACCATGCGCGCCGCCGTTCCCGCCGACGGACCATGCGCGCCGCCGTTCCCGCCGACACACGCGATGTCTACGCTCGCGCCGCCCTGCCGGCCCTGATCGCCATGCGGAAGTTTCAAGATTTTCTCAAGGACAGCCTGAGCACCCGCCCCGACGATTGGCGCCTGGGTCCCGACCGCTATGCCCGCAAGTTCCGCTTCACTATGCATGGCAGCATGGAAGCCGTCAACATGCTGACCTTCGCCACCGACGATCTCGCTAAAGTGCGCGCACACATGCTGGAACTGGCCTTGCCGCTGCACCGGCAGATCGCTCCCTCACACCACGATCACGACGATCTGACCGGTGAGGCACGCGAAAACCAGGTAATTGGCGAAGTGCTGGCTCACATCGCCGAGCACCACGCCACCAGGGAAACATACCTGGCCGATGCCCGCAAGTATCTGGACGAGGCCCGCGCCTTTGTGCAACAGAAGCACCTTCTCACGCTGCCCGCCCATGTCAACCTGCAGGTGCTGCCCACGCCCGATTTCCTGCGCGGCGTCTATACTGCCGGCGGCTTCGCTCCCGCTCCGCCCCTGGAGCCGCAACTGGGGGCATCCTACTGGATCAGCACCATTCCGCCGGAGTGGAGCAAGGAGCAGGCCGAGTCCAAGCTGCGGGAATACAACGAGTGCATGCTGCGGCTGGTGACGCTGCACGAAGCCATACCCGGGCACTATGCGCAGTTTGCAATCGCCAACGGTCTGCAACCTCCATCGCGCCGGGTTCTGCGGTTCCTCTATGGATCCGGGTCTTATATTGAAGGATGGGCCCAATACGCGGAACAGGCCATGCTGGAAGAAGGCTTCCTGAATCACTCTCCGGAGTTGGAACTTACCTTCGCCAAGCAGCAACTCCGCGTGATCGCCAACGCCATCCTGGATGTGCGCCTGCAGATGCTGAATATGGCCGACGAGGATGCGCTGGACTTCCTGGAAAAACAGGCCTTTCAGGAACACCAGGAAGCCGTGGAGAAGCTACAGCGCGCCAAAGCGACCTCGGCGCAATTGCCCACTTATTACATGGGATGGAACGGCTGGCTGAAAGTGCGCGACGAGTTCAAGCGGGCTAAGGGCTCTGCTTTCAGCCTCGCCGAGTTTCACGACCGGGCGCTTCGGGAGGGCGCGGTTCCGGTGGCCGCTCTGGGGGGATTGCTGCTCCGGACGCCGAGGCAACCGTAATCCCCTCAAAACCGTCTATAATGACGTTAACAGCGAACAGTTGGGATGCAGGAAAACGAAAGTCTTCAGTCCACGGCCGACTTACCCGCCCCGAGCGCAGCAGAGTCCTTCGGGAAATCTGCCGGCAGCGGTATTCGCAATGCTCTATCCTGGTTGCGCGACCTGGTGTTTTCCGTCCTGATCGCGGTGGTCCTGATCGTCTTCATCTACCAGCCGGTCAAGGTGGAAGGCACCAGCATGCAGCCCACCCTGGACAACATGGAGCGGATCTTCATCAACAAGTTCACGTATCGTTTCGGTTTGGGCGACGTGGAGCGCGGCGATACGGTGGTCTTCTGGTATCCCGAGGACACTTCCAAGTCATACATCAAGCGGGTCATTGGGCTGCCGGGAGATCGCGTTCGCATCGATCTCGGACAAGTATTTGTGAACGACCGTCCGCTGGTGGAGGATTACGTCGAGGAGTGTCCTGGCCTCCGAACCATCACGACAGGCTGGTCCCGCCGGGCCAGTATTTTGTGCTCGGCGACCATCGCAGCTCTTCCAGCGATAGCCGTTCGTGGGGCTACGTCCCCCGCGAGAATATCTACGGCAAGGCGGTGTTTGCGTACTGGCCGCTGCAGAAACTGGGTCGATTGCATTAGAAATCGATTGGCAGGCAAACGCAAGCGACAGCGTCGAAAAACAGGGGCCGGGGGCCAGCAACACCACCGACTGCATCGGATTGAACAGGATGTGACTCGGGCGCATCGCGAGTTTGACCGGCGGCAAGACCGCCGGCGTTGCCAGGTTCACGGGAGTTACAGACTAGGGGCCGGGGTTGTTTGCGGCTCGCTTCGCTCGCCGTACCGGCGACAAGACCC
>OKRF01000302.1:0-900 GCA_900290315.1 Candidatus Sulfopaludibacter sp. SbA3
CCCAAACGGTGAAGCTGCGCGGCAGTTGGAAGCAATCTCGGGCGCGAGGAATGGACGATCCGGAAAACCGGCGGCAAGACCGCCGGCGTTACCCAAACGGTGAATCTGCGCGGCAGTTGGAAGCAATCTCGGGCGCGAGGAATCGACGACCCGGAAACCGGCGGCAAGACCGCTGGCGTTACCCAAACGGTGAAGCTGCGCGGCAGTTGGAANNACGGTGAAGCTGCGGAGCGGTTGGAGATCGTCACAAAGGAACCGGAACTGCCGGATCCAGGATTAAGGGGAGAATAAGCTGTGAGTCTACCGGGCGTTGATCGTCCCACGACAGGTCGCCGCGCCGCAGTAGCACGGGATAAGCCGGTAGTCCTTGGGGAACTGGTAGTCCAGCAGCAGCTCTTCCCCGTTTTTAATCGGCCGCAGACTGGCCGCCCACGTCGGGTTCGTGCCAGTGAACCGGCAGTTGGGTTCACAGCAATGGTTGATCCATTGCGCGCCGCTGCCGCCCACCGCCCCATCCACGCACCAGTACTTGCTCACCCGCAACAGATAGGAGCGTTCCATGCTGCGCTTCACCCATTCCCGGCGGCTGACGAGCTGGCCCGAATATTGGATGATCTTGGCTCCCGCGGGAATATCCTGGCCGGCGAAAACTCCGAAGCGGTGAATCCGCGAGGGAGCGACACGAAGATCAAACCGCGACATCGCATGGTTGATCACCACCTTCTCGCGCCACGATGGGTCCGCCATCTCCTCGGCGTCCCGCCCGATCGTTTCGGCCCGCGCCAGAAAGGTCTCCGCCTCCTTCGCCAGCAAGAGACCGAGGTTATACAACAGGCCGCCGACCTGCGGGTGCGACCCGCCGAAGGCGCTCTGAAAAATAGGAAGGGCTCGCAAGTAAGC
>OKRF01000302.1:910-1506 GCA_900290315.1 Candidatus Sulfopaludibacter sp. SbA3
GCCTCCGCCAGCCGGCCCACCGACTTGTAATACAGTCCCAGATTGTTGAGCGTGATGCCGGCTTCCAAATGGTTCTGCCCGAAGATCTGCTCTTTGATTGCGAGCGCTCGCCGATACAGCTTTTCCGGGCGCACTGGCTGGCCCGCCGACTGGCATGCTGCTGCCCGGTTGTGCAACCGGATCGCGTGCTCGTGTGCCTTTTGTCGTCGGAGGGTTGTCATGGATTTGGCCACCTCGATGCAACTATCGTCTAGCGGAAGGACCAGAACTTGAAGCCGGACTTGAGCCGCGTTTTCACCTGCACTCCCTGGGGAGTGTCGCTGAGCATTACCTGCTGGTTTACGTTGTTCTCTTTCATTGTCGTCTTTCTCCTCTTCTTGGGGATCGCCATGTGCCGTCACTGATTAGGGCGCAAAACGGGTGGATTCTCGATCACGCGCCGGAAAGAACTTGGAGCATTGCTGTAGGACAGACGATCGTCTTGTGTCGTCTGTTGGGATGGGCGTTCCGCCCGCGAAACTTCATGAAAAACCGGTAACGCCGGCGGTCTCGCCGCCGGTTGCACTGGCCGACCGGCGACAAGATCGCCGGCGTTA
>OKRF01000302.1:1516-2720 GCA_900290315.1 Candidatus Sulfopaludibacter sp. SbA3
AACGCCGGCGGTCTCGCCGCCGGTTGCACTGGCCGACCGGCGACAAGATCGCCGGCGTTACCCGTTCGCTGTGCCGGTTTTTCGACCCTGTCTTCCCGAAGCGCGAAGCCCGTTCTTTCCCCCTGGAAGTCAGCGGGGAAAGAACAGCACCCCGGAGAGCACGAGAACGGCTGCCGCGAATATCGCAGCGATGATTGCCGGGCGAAGATGCGGGAGGGAGATTGCGGCCGGCGAGACCTCATCATGAAAATCACACGCCACCGGCCCCGGTTCCGGCTCTCTGTCTTCCACGCTTTCCTCCGGGCTCTCTTCTGGTGGAACGTCCGAGGAATGGAAAAGCCAAATTTCTTCGTCGATGGCGGCTTTGAGTGCGGGGAGTTGCGCACTGAGCCGCTGGCCCATCCACGCCGGGAGTGCGCTGGTGATCTCCTCCAACTCCGGAGGCTTGCCGGGCCGGTTCACACTGAAGCCGAGCAAGTCCGCCAGGCGGCATGCGATCTGCACCACAGTCACCTCATCCAGTTTTCCGGATGGCGTCTCATGATGCCTGCCGATGGCTTCGACGATGGATTCAGGCAGGTTCCACTGCCGGGCAAGCCACAGCCCTGCTTCCACATGATCGACGCCGAAGCACTCACGCTCGGCGCCGATGAGATCTTCGGGTTGCCCATCCGCCCCGGCCATGAGGTTTTCGTACTCTGCCGGGTAAGCCGCCAGCAAGCCGAGCCGCCCGATATCGTGCAACAGCCCCGCCGTATACGGTTCGGCCGGCGGAAGGCCCCACTGGCGAGCCACTTCCGAGGCCGCCAGTGCGCACGCCACGGTGTGGTGCCAACAAGGCCGCAAGATCTCTGTCTTGATTGCGGAACCGGCGAAGCTGGATGTGGCGGTGGCCAAAGAGATCTCGCGTGTGCGATCGATGCCGAGCGCTCCTACCGCCTGCTGGATGTTTCGCGCCTCACAGTACCGCAGTTGGTCTGCGGCATTGGCCCGCTTGATCAGTTTTCCGGAAAGCGCGGGGTCTGTGGCGATGCACTCGGCAATACTGGAGAAGCTGCTTTTGCCGTCTGCCAGAAGAGAAAGCAGCTTGAGCGCCACGGAAGGGAACGCTGGAACGCTCGCCAGCTTGGGCGGCATGGTCATACACATTCTCGAAGATCATATCGGTCTCTTCCGTCGGGTTTTCGAGCCCGTAGGACAGACG
>OKRF01000302.1:2730-6981 GCA_900290315.1 Candidatus Sulfopaludibacter sp. SbA3
ATTTTCGAGCCATAACTACGTTATGATCCGTCCCCTAGCAACTTCCAGGGACTGCCGGGGTTCGTACACACAAGCTCAGTTTTTGGCGTTATTCTCAAGAGAGACGCAAGCATTCGCAAGGCATCCTGGAGGGGATCCTCGATGGACGAAAAGAAACGACTTTGTCCCGGCCCCGTTTATCCCACGGCATTTGGCCGCCGTACATTCATTCAGGTCGGCCTGTTGGGTGGCATGGGCCTCAGCCTGCCGGATCTGTTTCGAATCAACGCTCGCGCGGGCGAAGTCCGCATTCCAGGCAGCGGCATTGGCAAGCGCCAGGAGGGTCCGGCGAAGAGTGTGATTCAGATCATTCTTCCCGGCGGATTGGCCCATCAGGAATCCTGGGACCCCAAGCCGGAAGCGCCCATCGAGTACCGGGGGCCGCTCGGCGTCGTCAAGACTAAAATCCCCGGCGTGGTTTTCAGCGAGAATCTGTCTCACACCGCACAGATCGCCGACAAAATTACTGTGATCCGTTCCATCACGGGCCACATTCCCGATCATGCGCAGGCCACCTATCAGATGTTCACGGGCTATCTGCCCACGCCTGCCATTCAGCACCCCAGCCTGGGCGCGGTGCTCTCGCAGGAATTTGGATCCCGCAACAATCTGCCGGCCTATGTCGGCGTGCCGAATGTCCCCGCCGCCGGCGGGACGGGCTATCTCAGCTCCAAGTTCGGGGCCTTCGAACTGGGAGCCGACCCGGGCCAGAAGAATTTCCAGGTCCGCGACATCACCCTCCCCAAGGGCATGACCGACGACCGCTTCGAGCGCCGCCGCACCGCCCGCGAGGCCCTCGAAGATCACTTCCGCACCCTGGAATCCAGCCCCGCGGAGCTCGACGCCATGGGCGAGTTCTACCAGCAGGCCTACAAGCTGATCAGTTCCCCCGCCGCGCGCAAAGCCTTTTCGCTGGACGGCGAGCCCGATTTCATTACCAAGCTCTACGGGGAGTACAAGAACCCCCGCGGCGGCAACATCATCGGGATTGGCCGCCAGTTGATGCTGGCCCGCCGCCTGGTGGAAGCCGGCGTCCGCCTTGTGACCGTCATGTACAACGGCACCGATGGCTGGGACAATCACCTGCGTATCAAGGAAGCTGTGGACAACGGCATGCCCGCATTCGATCATGCCTTCGCCGGCCTCATCGCCGATCTGGATCAGCGCGGCCTGCTCAACACCACGCTCGTCACGGTGACCAGCGAATTTGGCCGCACTCCCAAGCTCAACGAAAATGCCGGACGCGATCATTGGGCGCGCGTCTATTCCCAGGTGCTGGCCGGCGGCGGCATCACCCGCGGCCAGATCTACGGCGCATCCAACGCCACCGCCAGCGAACCAGATAGCGATGCCGTCACGGTTGAGAACTACCTGGCCACCGTCTATCACCAGCTCGGCATCAACGCGGAAGATCGCCTGCTCGCGCCCGGCGGCCGGCCTATCGATATCGTTCGCGATGGCAAGGTGGTCGAAGGTCTCATAGGATAACGATGCGACCGGAATCGCAGGACTTCAGGCAACCACTCCCTCACGGTCGTGGCTCTGATCGGAGCCGCGCGCGTAAGCAAGCGGTTCTTACCCTCTCTTTCCTGCTGGTGCTCGCCGCCGCGAATCTGGCGGCCGATACCCGCTACTTTGTCGACTATCTGCTGCCCCGCGGCGGAGCGCGCGGAGCCACCGTGGATGTCGAATTCCATGGAATCTCCCTGGAAAATCCCAAAGAGATTATCTTCTACCAGCCCGGAATCAAGGCCTCCGGCTTCGCTCCCTACGCCAAGCCCGGCGACGGCTTCAAAGTGAAGTTCTACATCGCGCCAGATTGCCCTCTGGGAGAGCACGTCCTCCGCGTACGCACCGCCACCGCCCTGACCGACGCGGTGACCTTCTGGGTCAGCCCGTTCAAAACGGTGTATGAATCGGAATCCAAAATCGGCGAAGACGACACCATGGAAAAGGCCCGCCCCATTCCCATGAACGTCACCGTGGAAGGCCAGATTCTGCCCGGCCCCGATATGGATAAGGACTTCTACCGCGTGCAGGGCGAAGAGGGCCAGCACATCTCCGTGGAAGTGGAAGCGGCGCGCCTCGGGACTCTGCATTTCCAGGGCGAAAACGACCTCTGCGTGCGCATTCTGGATTCCGCCGGCAAGGAACTGGGCCACAATGACGATTCCGCACTCTACGTGCAGGATCCGGTGTTATCAGTGATCGCTCCACGCGCTGGTGCTTACTTCATCGAGATCAAGCAGCAGATTTTCTATCCGCCGCGACAGGCCTGGTACCGCGCGCACATCGGGAATTTCTCACGTCCCACGGCTGTCTTTCCGGCAGGCGGGCAGGCCGGCTCCACGATTTCCGCGCGCATCCTGGGCGATCCGGCCGGCGAGCGCACCGAACAGGTGAAGCTGCCTCAGAAGCCCGGCCCGTTCGATTATTTCTCGGGTGGTGCGCCATCCCCCAACGTGCTGCGCGTCTCGCCGTATCCCAACGTACTGGTGGGCGATCCGGTGGCTGCTCTGCCCGCCGCATTTAACGGCATTCTGGAAAAGCCCGGTGACATCCAGACGTTCCACTTCACCGCCAGGAAGGGCCAATCCTGGAAAGTCCAGGTCTTCGCGCGCACCTTGGGCACGCCGGTCGATCCCAGGATCTGGATCGCTTCCGCCAAGGAACCCAAGCATCTGCTCGACGCCGACGATGCCCGCCTGGTGGACCTGGGCCAACCCTCCGCGCGCGGCACCTGGCACGTCAAGGATCAGCTCGACCCGATCGCCATCTTCAAAGTGCCGGCCGATGGCGAGTATGTATTGGGCGTGGAAGACACCACCGGATCGGGCGGACCGGATCACGTCTACCGCGTGGAAGTGGAGCAGGTTCGGGACACCATCTACACCCACATCACCATGAACGATGGCTACCAGATGCCGCGTCTCACCGGCCTGATCGTGCCCCAGGGCAATCGGTCTCACCGGCCTGATCGTGCCCCAGGGCAATCGATGGACGCTGGACGTGCAACTGGCGCAGGGATTCGGCAACACCTACAAGGGCGATATCGAACTGGAGGCGCGCGGCCTTCCCCATGGCGTCACCATGATCGCGCCGCGCTTCCCCAAAGGCGCCACCCGCATGCCGGTGCAGTTCGTCGCCGAGCCTGACGTGGCGCCGCAGGCCGCGCTCATCGAACTGCTGGCCCGTCCCGTGGATAAGAGCGCGCACCTGGAGAGCGCCTCGCGCCAGGGATTCGCGCTCACCAATCGGCCCGGCGAACTGCCGTGGCATTACGTCTTCCTGGACAAGTACGCGCTCGCCGTCACCCAGCCCGCGCCGTTTGATATCGAGCTGGTGCAGCCCGATATCGGCATTTCGCAAAATAGCGAACTACTTCTCACCGCGCGCGTGACCCGCCATGGCGATTTTAAGGGGCCTGTCGAGATCCAACCCGACTGGCTCCCCAACGGCGTCTCTAAGGAGAGCGTGGTCACCATTCCGAAAGACAAGACCGAAGCCGCATTCAAAATTCAGGCCAACGAAAAAGCGCCCCCCGGATTATATAAGGTAGCGATGAATGCTTCCACCACCGATGGCGACGCCTACAGCGGAGTTGGCCGCATCCGCGTAAGTTCCCGGTTTATCGATCTGAAGGTGACCGAGCCGTATCTCACTATAGACCTGCAGCGCACCAGCGTGGAGCGCGGTAAACAATCGCTGCTGGTGGGCGTGCTCCACCAATACAAGCCGTTCCCCGGCAAAGCCACCATCACGCTGCGCCAGCTTCCCAAAGGCGTCAAAATGTTGGAACCCGCGCCCGCCATCACCGCCAAAGATGGCGAAGTAGTTTTCCACCTCTCCGCCGACCTGGATGCCCTGGCCGGCCTCTACAAAGGCATCGGGTGCGAAATCTCCATCACCGAAGAGGGCCAAACGATCCGCCAGCGCACCGGCAACGGAATCCTCCGCATCGACGCCCCCATCACCGCCGGAGGCTCACAACAATGATGTCGCGCAAAGCGCATCCCTCCCTGGTCTGTGGCTCCCGCGTAAACCTGGTAACGCTTACATCCCGTTCAATCCGACCCAGTCGGTGGCGTTGCTGGCCCCCGGCCCAGAAAACCATCCTCCGGAGGCTCCCAATGAGCTCACTCGGTAACGCCGGCGATCTTGTCGCCGGTATCGCGAGCGAAGCGAGCCACAAAACCCCGGCCCCCGGCCCCC
>OKRF01000365.1 GCA_900290315.1 Candidatus Sulfopaludibacter sp. SbA3
AGTGTGGTTGGGCTGTTAGTTACACCTATCGACTGAAAGGCCCCTCGGCATCTTCTCCAACAATCCGGCCATGCGGCCAAGTGGAGATGCAGGCGTGATTCGGTCTGTGTTTTGGTGTCACTTTGCAAATTATCTGGCGTACCTTTTTCTGCGCTATTTGGCGTACGAGCCAAGCCGCTCCAGCCAAGCTGGCAAGCCCGCCAGCCAAGCGGGAGCGGCCGTTGCGGAACCCTGTTGCCATTCCGGAGAGGAATGCAATACCTTTTCGCAAGGGTCAAACCCCAGCGAATCGGTAGGCTGCCGGTTCGTTGCAAAATCGAAAGTTTGTGCAACGCCCGACTAAGTCGTCGATTTCAGAAATACGTTAGCGTATTCACGCCCCCGACCGGACTCCTTGGCCTTGGGGGAAGCATGCGGGTTTGGGGTCAGACCGCTCTGTCCACGACGGCGCACGCGTCCGTCCCGGAATACCTTGCCGTATGTATGAAACGGTGTACTAAGGAAGCGTACCGAGGGCAATCCCGGGTGTTCATCTCGATCAGCTCGCGAAAAATGTCGCGGGTCAACTGGCGTGTAGCGTCATCCAGCGCGGTCTTTTCCTACAGATTGACTCTAGTATCACCGGCTCCTATACTGGAGTCCATCGTGGTCAAGCGAATTGTATGTTTCTTGGCAGTTAGCCTATCTATCGGATTGTCGAATCCTACGCTATCTAAGCTTCCGTTTTACTTTGAGCCGAATGCCGGTCAAGCCCGTTCCGATGCACTGTATCTTTCCCGCGGGAGCAACTACGCGGTATGGTTAGCTGGTTCCGGTGGCATCCATCTGGAGGTCGCGACAGGCGAGGCCCGTCATTGCTCTCTCGGCATGGCCTGGCTGGGCGGGAACCCTCACCCGCGCATCGAACCTGTCGATCTACAAGAGGGCCGCAGTAACTACTTCATCGGCGTCGACCCTCAGCGGTGGAGGACGAATGTCCCCCATTACGGCGCGGTGCGCTACGCGGAAATCTATCCGGGCATCGCCCTGGTAGTGCATGGCAGGCAAGGCGAACTGGAATACGACCTCGAGCTTTCGCCGGGCGCCGACCCGGGCCGGATTCAGCTTCAGTTCTCCGGTCTGAAGAAACTCTCGATTTCCCGCCGCGGCGACCTGACGCTTTCCTTTGGCGATGCTGTGGTCGTGCAGCATACTCCGCGCGAATCTACCAGGAGAAAGACGGCAAGCGGACAGCCATTGCCGGGAGTTATGTCCGCCTGGGACTCGATCACGTAGGTTTTCATGTCGCCACTTATGATCGTAGCGCGCTGCTCGTAATTGACCCGGTGTTAGGCTATTCTACGGTTTTTGGCGGCAGTGGGTCCGACACGGGCCAAGCCATTGCAGTGGATGCCGCCGGTAATGTCTATATCGCTGGTTCAACTGGTTCTTCAAATTTCCCCCTGCTACAGCAGTTTCAAGTTGCCCATGGCTACACCAGTGCCTTTGTCGCGAAGATGAATGCCGCGGGCACGGCTCTGATCTATTCCACCTATCTGGGCGGCAGCAATAACGAACAAGCCGTCGGTATTGCCGTGGATGGCTCAGGCAGCGCTTACGTCACTGGTTCCAGTTCTTCCAGCGATTTTCCCCTGACGCCGGGAACCTTGCGCTCATCCAGCTCTGGTGGTGTTTTTCTCACCCGGCTGAGCCCGTCAGGTTCGTCACTCTTATTTTCCGGCAAGTTTGGCGGATCTGGAAACAGCGACTCACCGCGAGCATTGGCTCTCGATACGGCCGGCAATGTATACATTACCGGTTCGGCGCAATCACAGGACTTTCCGGTCACGCCCGGAGCCTTCAATTCTGCGCCATTGCAGCCAGCGTATTTCTATTCGAAAGTCTTTGTTTCGAAGGTCGGCCCTACCGGAACGGCTCTGTTGTATTCCGCCAGGTTTGGAGGGGGAAATGCTGATTCCGGCGCCGCGATCGCGGTGGACACGAACGGAGCCGCGTATGTTGGCGGCGTAACGAGTTCCTCCGATTTTCCCGTCACGGCGGGAGCGTTTCAATCCTCTCCGCGCTCGGCATACGCGCAGCACGGATTTGTGGCCAAGCTGTCGCCTGCCGGAGACCAGCTTGTCTTTGCCACCTACCTGGGCGGATCGAGCTCGGATTCCATCAGCGGGGTGGCTGTTGATTCCGCGCTGAATGTCGTGGTTGCCGGCAACACCAGTTCATCGGATTTCCCGCTCACTGCGGCAGCTTTTCGGTCGCTGCCTGTCGGAAGCTCTACTGGCGTGTTCGTGACCAAACTGCGGAATGATGCAACGGGACTCGTCTTCTCTTCGGTCTTCGGCGGCAGTGGCAGCAACGTGGCAACCGGAGTAGCGGTCGATGGCTCTGGCAGTGTGACGGTGGCAGGGTATACGAGCGGCAACGGCTTCCCCGTGCCTATCGGCGCCATTCAATCGGTTTCCGCGAACCGTCCCCTATCACCTTACTGTTGCTCTGTCGGCACTGCGGGTTTTGTGAGCCGGTTGGACAGCCAGGGCGCGAGCCTAGTCTATTCCACATATCTCAGCGGAAGCACCAGCGACGCCATCGACGCCCTAGCTCTGGATGCCAGCGGGAATGCCTATGTAACCGGGAACACGACGTCACCGGATTTTCCTATCACTCCCGGGGCTTATCGAAGCTTCAGCCCCGGCCAGGTGCTGCTGGCGAAGATTGTCCATCCATCGAACTGCACCTTCACCATCGCTCCCACTTCCCTCACCCTGGGTTCGGCCTATGCCGCGAGCACCATTTCTGTCACGACGCAGGCAGGGTGCAACTGGGCTACGGCACTGCCGGCCACGTGGATCGCCGCCCCCTCGGGGGGGACCGGAACGGGGAGCGGCGCGGTGCTGCTCTCCATCGATCAGAATCTCTCGGTGCAGCGTTCCGCGACGCTGTCCATTGCCGGCAACTCCGTACCCGTCACGCAAACCAACGGCTGCATCTATGCGCTTGCGCCGGCCTCGCAGAGCTTTACCGCTACCGGTGGCAGCTATTCTCTATCCGTTCAAACAGCTTCAGGGTGCACATTCACGGCCAGCAGCAACGCCGCATGGCTCCACAACCTTTCACTCTCAGGTAACACGGTCACCTATACCGTGGATGCAAACTCGACCGCCGTTTCGCGAAGCGGCACATTGACTGTCGCGGGACAGACTTTTACGGTGATTCAGGGCATCGCGCCCTGTTCCTTCGTGGTCGCCCCCACCACCGTTTCGGTCCCGCCCAATCAAACCGTCACCGTTTCGACAGATCCCACCTGCGCCTGGAGCACATTGGACACTTCCTCCTGGGTTAGTGCTTACCAGTCCACCGTCGGAACGGGCACGGTCAACGTCGGCGCATACGGTACCGCCGCTTTCGCCCGTTCGGACACGGTGATCGTGGCCGGACAAGTGGTCACCGCAAATCAGGCCGGCATTCTGGGACTCGGGATCTTCCGCAATCCCGGCATTTGGGCTGTCGATTTGTCGCACAAAGCCGCTTTTGACGCCGGAACCCGATTCTACAATTTTGGTCTCCCGGGCGATCAGCCGGTTGCGGGCGATTGGACCGGCAACGGCACCACGAGGATCGCAGTCTTCCGCAACGGCCTGTGGTATGTGGATTTGAACGGCAACGGTACCTGGGACGGCATCAATGGGGGAGATGCTATCTACGGGTTCGGATTGCCTGGCGATATCGCCGTCGTAGGTGACTGGAACGGCGACGGAAGGACCAAGCTCGGCGTGTTTCGCTGCCCAGCCTCGGGGGTCTGTACCTGGATTGTCGATTACGCGGGCAAATTCGTGTACGATCCGGCGACCGCCAAGAGCTACTCCTATGGGTTGCCCGGCGATATCCCAGTCGCTTTTTCGATGACATACTTCGCCGCTCAGATCGGTGTCTTCCGCTGTCCTGCGCAGGGCGTTTGCACCTGGCTTAGAAATACCTCCGGCAATGGAACCTATAATCCCAGCGACGCCCAGTATTCGTTCGGGTTGGCCGGAGACCTGCCGGTAGTTGGTAACTGGAATCCCTCGTCCTCCGGTTCGCAGATCGGTGTCTTCCGTAACGGCGTATGGATTCTGGACAGCAATGCGAACGGCGTCTACGACGCTTCGGACATGGTCGCCTACTTTGGGCTGGCCGGCGATCGGCCTGTGGTTGGCTACTGGAAATAGGGGCGGTGGCTCCCCACTGCTCCTTGGACTCCTCGCGTACGCCGAAAGGGTTTTTGCCAAATCATTCAGAATTTGTGATCGGCTCCTCTGTCGACCGAGGAAGCGCTGGGACGCTTGCTCGACACCCAACAGGAGCTGGATCGCTGGCTGCTCGATAATCGCGACCTGATCAACGCAAAAATCCGCCGAGGCATCGAGCAACTGGATCGGGGCGAAGGCATCCCTGGGGACGTAGCCAAGAGCGATTGCAGCAGCGAAAAGCGGCCGAGCTGAAGCAGAACTCCGCCACGAAGCCATGAACGCATTTGTCCTTTCGCCGGAGGCTGAAGAGGATGTTTGGAGCATCTGGCAAGATCTGGCGCAACAAGCCGGACTTGCAGTGGCCGCCGACCGCGTGGAGGCAACGCTGTTCGCAAAGATGGAGCTTTTGGCCGGCATGCCTAGCATTGGCCATTGGCGGTACGATTTGTCCGGCGAGCCGGTGAAATTCTTTTCATGTATTCTTACCTGATTGTGTATCTGCCTGCAACCAACTCCATGCAGGTGGTTGCAATCCCTGAATGGCCAACGCGATATCGAGCGTCTCCTGAGAGAACGGCTATGAGCACCGAACTGATCCCTGCCCCCCCGCCCGTGTTCCAGGTGGGGCTGTTTACGCCGAAGCCGAAAGCCGCCAAGCGCGTACTGGAATTCTTCACGGCGCAGATCAACAACGACCAGTTCTCACCCAAATGGTGAATCTGCGGAGCAGTTGAAAGCCACGACGGGAGGCGAGGAATGGATAAGCCAAGAAACCGGCGGCAAGACCGCCGGCGTTACCAGACGGTGAATCTGCGGAGCAGTTGAACTCGTGACAAAGTAACCGGAACTGCCGTTTCCAGGATCAAGGAGATGCAGGGAGGATTCGGCGCGCTTCATTGTTCCATCAGAACTGCACGGCGAATCGAATCCAGGTGGGGAAAGTTCTTGTCGAGCCAGGCGTTGCCCTGTTCGAACATGGGGGCTTGTTTGCCGGCACGGATGCCGCCGCCGGAGGTGTCACCGTACTCGGAGTTCAGAGCATCTAGGACGTCCATGCCTTCGATCACCCTGCCTATGGGCACGNNGTTGATGAAGAGTTGGGTGGTGCGGCCGTTGGGGACAGCGAAGGCGAAGGCGATGGTGCCGCGGACGTTGGATTCCTTGCGGGGGTCGTCGGGGATTTTGAGTTCACGCCAGAGTCTGGAAACTTTGGGATCGCCGTTGATGCCGAATTGCGTCCAGCGATCTTTGATTACCCGGAAGAAGCGGTTGTCATCGTAATAGCCGGCGCGGACCAGAGTATAGAAGCGATCCACTCCGTGAGGCGACCAGTCGCGGTGCAACTCGAGCGTGATGTTGCCCTTGGTGGTCTCCAGCCGGACGCGGAAAAGCTCCGGGGTGCTCTGGCTCCACGCCGTGGCACAGAGTGCCAGGAAGAAAAGGAAGCGGCGGCCCATAGGATAGATCCTACTCGATCGCCAGCCGCTTTTTCAGTTCGGCAGTGGGAAGGTCTCCCCAATAGCGGCTGAGGTGTGCGGTGGTGGCGAGGCTGCGGGTGTGCATGCGATCGATGTAGACGGTGCCGAAGAGGTGATCGACTTCGTGCTGTACGATGCGGGCGTGCCAGCCTTCGGCGTGGAACGAGATGGGCTCGCCCCGATGATCCAGGCAATCCACGCGGGCTTCGGTGAAGCGCGGCACCAGGGCGGCGAAGCCCGACACGCTGAGGCAGCCTTCGAAAAACTCCACCGAGTCGCCCGCGGTTTCGATGCGCGGATTGATCAACACCTGGAAGGGCACGGGCTTGCGATTGCGCTCGGCGAGGTGTTCGGGCGGCATCGACTCCAGCAGGTCGGCACGGTCTTCGATCACGGCGAGTTGCAGTCCCAGGCCCACCTGGGGCGCGGCCAGTCCGACGCCGGGCGCATCGTACATGGTCTCGCGCATCCATTCGATCAGGCCCTGGATCTCCGGGCTGCGAATCTGGTCGCGAGTGAGAGGACGCGCTGCACCACGCAATACCGGGTGGCCGATTTGTACGATCTTGAGGAGCATAGGGCTAGCTGTGGCGAATCACCAGAACGTCGCCATCCTTGACAATGTATTCCTTACCTTCCAAACGGAGTTGGCCCTTCTCGCGCGCGCCGGGGTAGCCGCCGAGATCGATGAGCGACTTCCAGTTCACCACTTCGGCGCGGATGAACTTCTTTTCGAAATCGGAATGGATCGCGCCGGCGGCTTTCACCGCGGTGCTGTGCATGGGGATGGTCCAGGCGCGGCATTCGTCCTCGCCCGCGGTCAGGAAACTCATGAGTCCCAGCAGGGAATAGCTGGCGGTGATGAGGCGCTGCAGACCGGAGTCCTCCAGTCCGTAGCTGGCGAGGTATTCGCGCTGCTCTTCGCGGGGCAGTTCAGAGAGCTCGGCTTCGATTTTGCCGCAGACCGCGGCGGCGGCCGTGTGGGCGTGGCCGGCGAGCGGTCCCTGTTGGAATTCCTGCTCGCGAGTGTGCAGCTTTGCGGCCTCCTCTTCACCGAGATTCAGCACGTAGAGCACCGGTTTCTGCGAAAGGAACTGGAAGCCGCGGAGGCGCTTTTCGTCATCGGCGTCGATGGTCAACTGGCGCAGGGGTTGGTTGTCTTCCAGCGCGGCCTTGCAGCGGACCAGCAGGTCGAACTCGCGGTCCAGCTCCGGATTCTTGATCTTCTTGCGATCCTTGTCCAAGCGCTCGAGGCGCTTCTCTACGACTACCAGGTCGCTGAGAATCAACTCTGTTTCCACGTCTTCCATATCGCGGATGGGGTCCACCGACCCCTTTTCGTGAGGCACCGTTTCGTCGGCGAAGAGGCGCAGCACGTGGGCGAACGCGTCCACCACGCGGAGGCTGGCGAGGTAACTGGCGTCGCGGAGATTCTCCTTGGAAATGGCCGGCATGTCCACATATTCCACCGTGGCGTAGGTGACCTTGGGCGGTTCAAACAGGCGGCCCAGGGCTTCCAGGCGCGTGTCGGGAACCTTGGCGACGCCGGTGCGCGCGCTGGTAGATCCGATCTTGGTTTCCTGATGGACGCCGGTCAGGATGGTGAACAGAGAGGTCTTGCCTACCATGGGCAGGCCGATAATAGCAGTCTTCATATTTCGGGCAATCTACAGGGGAACTTCCACCTGGTTGAGAATTTCTTCGATGATGCGCTCGCCCACGTCGGCGCGGCGCTGCACCAGGGTGGTGCGCGTGTTGATGACGACGCGGTGTGCAAAAAGAGGCGCGGCCAGCCGTTTCACGTCGTCGGGGATGGCATATTCGCGGCCTTCCAGGAGGGCCAGGGCCTGGACCGCGCGGTACAGCGCCTGCGATCCTCGCGGGCTGACGCCCAGGGCCAGGGATTCGTGATTGCGCGTCTTTTCTACGATCGCCAGGATGTAATCCAGCAGGGAATCTTCCACGGTGACGCGGTGCACGGCTTCCTGCAGGCGCAGGATGTCGTCGGCCACGAGGCCGGAGGAAACGGCGCGCGGCAACTCGCGTTCGGTGTTGCGCAGAATCTCGCGCTCGCTGACGGCATCGGGATAGCCGATGCGGAGGCGCATCAGGAAGCGGTCCAACTGCGATTCCGGGAGCGGGTAGGTGCCGTGGTGCTCCACGGGATTCTGGGTGGCGACCACCATGAAGGGCCGGGGCAGGGAGTGCGAATGGCCGTCGATAGTGACCTGGGCTTCGTTCATGGCTTCGAGGAGCGCCGACTGCGTCTTGGGCGTGGTGCGATTGATCTCGTCGGCCAGCAGGAAATTGCTGAAGATGGGACCGGGCTTGAACTCGAAGATCTCCGACTGCACGTTGTAGATGGTGACGCCGAGGACGTCGCTGGGCAGCATGTCGCTGGTGAACTGCAGGCGATGAAAGCGGCAGGAAACGGAATGGGCCAGGGCCTGCGCCAGGGTAGTCTTTCCGACACCAGGAACGTCTTCGATGAGGAGGTGGCCACGTGCCAGGAGGCACACCAGCGAAAGCCGCACCACTTCGGCCTTGCCGCGAATCGCCGACCCGATGGTGGCTTCCAGCTCGGCCAGCTTGGGAAGGATTTCTGGCGAGAATCCAGCCGGCGGGGCTACCATTGATTCCCGCTGGGTCATTACAGTTCATCATACTAAAGATGGGGGTGGCGCCGGAGAGCATATTCTCATTGAAGGCCAGGACAGTGTTGCCTCTCTTTAAAATCCTGAGCCGCGAGCCCTTTTACGAAATCCCGACGCGTTTTCCGCGCCATTTTCATCCCACCGGGTGAGGCACCGCCTCATGCGCCGACTCTCTCGAAAATGGCGGGTAACGCCGAAGCAGA
>OKRF01000461.1:0-3214 GCA_900290315.1 Candidatus Sulfopaludibacter sp. SbA3
TATTCGATGTTTGCGGTATGAGTAGCGTGGGGATGGGCATCAGCCTGTCCCGGTGGCCGCAGGCCAGCTGCCTCATTTCGCGTGCAGCGTGAACGTCAAGGGACCAAGGTGATCGCGCCGAACTCGGACGTTTGGTGAAGGAATTCGAGGGGTTCGTAACAGAGCAATGGGAAGACGATCAGTATCTGAGGATCGAATGATGGCCAAGGCCGGCGTCCATAGCGACATCGAGATCAACGACCGCGTGGTGGTGATTGGGGCTAAACTGTTCGGCTGCACCCTCTCGGGACAGCAGAGGATTCCGCATGCGATTCGTTCACACGGCCGATTGGCAAATCGGCATGAAGGCCGCCCATGTTGGGAAGGCGGCCGAGAGGGTCCGTAGCGCCCGAATCGAAACCATCCGCCGTATTCAGCATCTTGCCAGAGAATCGAATGCGGAATTTGTTCTTGTCGCCGGGGATACCTTTGAGGACCATGGCGTCAGCAGGAAACTGGTCGGCCAAGTCGGCGACCTCCTTGCCGGCTTCGATTGCCCGGTTTACGTAATTCCTGGCAACCACGACCCGTGGACCCAGGGCGGCGTTTGGGACCAAGCGCGCGACCTCTGGAGCAAGAGGATTCAGATCCTGGTCGAGCGGTCACCGATTCAGATACCTGGCGGCTTGCTCTACCCGTGCCCGTTGATGCAACGTTGGTCAGACCAAGACCCGACGAAATGGATCTCAGCAGAATCCGCCGGTGGTATCCGGATCGGAGTGGCCCATGGAAGCCTGCAGGCACCCCTTTGGGAAGGGCAGCAGAATCATCCGATCGCTATGGATGCCGCGCAGCGGAGCGAGTTGGACTACCTTGCTCTCGGTGACTGGCATTCAGTGAAAGAGATACCGGGACGCGGCGCGGAATACTGTCTAACGGAGAGACCGCCCTCCCTCCAATTTAGGCTGAGCCAACCCAATGTTGGCAGGATTGAAGATAACAAACCCTGAGGAAAACGATGAAAGAACGAATGAATCTAATCGCACCGGCAACCGCGCCGACTCGACGCCGGCTTCTCGGCCGAGTGGCCATCGCCTTTGGTGGTCTGGCCATGGACTCACCAAGAATCTGGGCGCAAGCCGCGGAGGAGATTTCTCACGCCGCGGAAGCTATTCATCAGGAATCCGTAATCAACGCAAGCCGGAAGCGCGTGTACGATGCACTGACCGACGCCAGGCAGTTCAACGAGGTCACGAAGATCGCCGCCGCTACGGACCCGGCCATTTCGCTGGAGAAGGCCCCCACAGTAATCAGTCCCGATGTGGGCGGCGCGTTCTCGCTGTTCGGCGGCATCATCCTCGGACGACACATCGAACTGGCGCCCAACGAGCGCATCGTCCAGGCCTGGCGAGTGAGGTACTGGAATCCAGGTGCGTACTCGATCGCGAAATTCGAACTCATCGAGCAAGGCGGTGGAACCAAAATCGTCTTTGATCATACGGGCTTTCCCAAGGGCGCCGCGGAAACCCTGGCGTCGGGATGGAAGGCACATTATTGGGAACCCCTCGCGAAATTCCTGGCATAAATTGTGCTGCAGCCGTTAGCGCCGGGTCGGATAAAATCTACGCCGGGGTCACAGTCAAGTGGGGCCAATCCAGAAGAAACGTCTGAAATGCTCGTAATGAGATCAATCAGACAGCGTGAAGTCGAAGAGTCTCAGATTGGCTCCCCAGGTAAGATTCGAACCCACAACCCTTTAGCTACACCTGCCTCACCTGTCCTCCTACAGCCATTTCCGAATTCTGCCGATTATTTCAGCATGGACAAACGGTGTGAGCCCCGTTTCGCGGCGGACCAGAGCGTCGCCATCACTACCTTGGGGGAACACCAGTTCCAGCAAGCGGCCAAGGTCAAGAATGCTTCCGGAAGCGGACTGGGCCTGGTGGTCGAAACGGAGGTTCCGCCGGGTACTGCTTTGAAAATCGAATGGGAGGATACCATGGTGTTGGGAGAGGTCATGTACTGTCGGCCCATGGAAAACAGCCACTTCCTCGGCGTACAACTCGAGCAGGTTCTGCGGGGCTTGCGTGAGTTGCGCCAGGCTTTCGACGAATTCTACGGCGAGACCCAAGACGACCCGATGAAGACGCGCTGAGCGCCCGTGCGGTATCCTGTGAAGTTCCTATGAGCCAAAGAGCGGTGGTGTTTGGAGCTTCCGGACAACTCGGTGTCGAGTTAGTGCGCGAGTTGCGCGCGCGTCGTTATGACGTGAAGGGTTGGGACCGGACCCAGGTGGATATCACGGATCCGGCCGCGGTGGAAAACGCGCTGGCCCAGTTCGACGCGCAGGTGGTATTCAATTCGGCGGCCTACAACCAGGTGGATGTTGCCGAGAAAGAGCCCCAGGCGGCCTTCCTGGTGAATGGGTTGGCGGTTCGGAATCTGGCACTGGCCTGCCGCCAGGTGGATGCCCGCCTGGTACATTTCTCCACCGACTATGTCTTCGATGGGGCGGCACGCCACCCCTATGTGGAAGACGATCCGACGCATCCTTTGGGGGCCTACGCGGTGTCCAAACTGGCGGGCGAACTGTACGCCCAGGCGTATCTGGAGCCAAACTGGCGGGCGAACTGTACGCCCAGGCGTATCTGGATACGGCCCTGGTGGTGCGAACATCGGGAGTGTTCGGGCCCGGCGGACTGAATACAGCGCGCGGAAATTTCGTGGAATTGATGCTCCGCCTGGCGAGGTCGGGCAATCCGATCCGCGTAGTGGAAGATCACGTGGCCTCGCCCACTTTCGCGCCGTTGCTGGCTGCCCGGACGATCGACCTGGTGGAGCGGGAGCAGTCTGGAGTTTTTCACGTGGGTGGCGGCACGCCCACCTCCTGGTTCCAGTTTGCCCGCCTGATTTTTCAGGCGGCGCAAGTGGAACCAATGCTGCTGGCCACTAATGAACGCGAGTATCGGACACCGGCGCGCCGGCCCCGCTATTCGGCGCTCTCCAACGCCAAAATGGAGCGAGCGGGGTTGGAGCCTCTGCCCCCCCTCGCACAGGTGCTCGTGTCCTATTTCGAGGAGCGCAAGCGAAAAACAGGTTAATCGCTTTTTCGCGCAGCGCGCAACCCGAGTAGGACAGACGATCGTTTTTTGTCGTCTGTCGTGATGCGCGTTCCGCCCGCGAAACTTCATGAAAAACCGGTAACGCCGGCGATCTTGTCGCCGGTACGGCGAGT
>OKRF01000461.1:3224-4164 GCA_900290315.1 Candidatus Sulfopaludibacter sp. SbA3
GAGCCGCACCAACCCCGGCCCCTAGTCTGTGACTCCTGCGAAACCTGGTAACGCCGGCGGTCTTGCCGCCAGTCAAACTCGCGATGCGCCCGAGTCACATCCCCGTTCAGTCCGACGCAGTCGGTGGCGTTGCTGCCCCCCGGCCCCTGTTTATCCACCCTGACTTCTTCAGCGGCTCTCCGGCTTGATGGCGTAATACCCTTTGCGCGCCTGGGCTTTGTAGTCCTTGTTGGATAGCTTGATCTCCAGCTTGCGGTAGGAACCGTCCTTGCGGTCGTTGGTCGGCGTGTAGGCAATGGAATACTGACTGCGCATTTCGTCCTGCAGTTCCTTGAAGACCTACTCCAGCGTGACCCGCCGGTCCACTTTGTACACGTGACCGCCCGTCTCGTCGGACATCTTGCGCAGAGCGATTTCACCTCCGCCGCCAAAACCGCCGAAGGGGCCGTAAAAGTGCGGATCCTGGTAATCGATGCTGTAGATCACCGCATCGGCCTTTTGCGCCGCCTCCACCGCCTGATTGATGCTCAGCCGGCTGCCTTCATCCACCCCATCGGTGATCACCACGATCACCTTTCGCCCCACTTCCGTGCGGAGTTTTTCGCTGGCGGCCAGGTAGACCGCATCGTACAACACCGTGCCCCGCGGTCCGCCGGCCGTAGGGACCGGCCCCGGACCCAGACCGCCCACTCCCGAGCTCACGCGCAGTCCCTTCAGTCCCTCCTGTAGAAGACGGGGGCTGCCCGTGTAGTCCTGCAGCAGTTCCGACTCTTCCCCGAAGCTGATCAGAAAGGCTTCGTCCTTCTTGCGCAACACCTGGGAGAAGAACTGCGAAGCGGCGTTCTGTTCGATCCCGATCAGGTTCTCCTGGCTGCGGCTCACGTCAACCAGCAGCCCGATCGTCAGGGGAAGATCGGATTCTCTCGTGAAGTACTTGATT
>OKRF01000174.1:0-15162 GCA_900290315.1 Candidatus Sulfopaludibacter sp. SbA3
AGCACGGTCACGTAGGAGACGGGCAGTCCGAAAGTGGCCAGCGCCACGGCCACGTTCGCCTCTCCGCCGCCGAAGGTCGCGCAGAACTGCGGACTCTGTAGGAATCGCTCGAAGCCGGGCGGCGCCAGGCGGAGCATGATCTCACCGAAGGTCACGGTTCTCTTGGTCATGAAAGAAATATGGTAAACCGCTTCGTGCGCGCGCGCTCTATATAATGAACCCCCGCGTTTGCAAGAAGACAGACGACAAAAGGCGCTCCGTCTGTCCTACTGGCGCCAATCGAAAGCGTCGCGCCAATCCGTGTAGCCGTAAAAGCCGAACCAGCTATCCTGGTCCTCAAGCGCGTCGAAAACGTGTAGCTTGCACACCTGCACTGGAGCGCTGCCGTCGCTCTCCATCAACCACAGGGAAGGATGGCCGTCATAATCCATGCGGCCGAACAGAATTTGGCGGCCATCGGCGGACCACATCGGCTCCTCGTCGCGATAGCGGGCGTCCGAGGTGAGTTGGTGCGGCTTTCCCGAGCCTTCGGGCTCCAGCAGCCAGATTTTGCGTTGGTGCAGAAACCGGTGTGCCTCCTCGCCTCCGCCGGGACCGATTCGCATATCCGGCGTGACCACCTTCGTTTCGATCGTTCTGTCCGGGCGCATGATCCGGATATTGGCGCCCGCCATGGACTTCCTGTACGCCACATCGGCGTCAGGAGCGGCAACGTAAGCGATGCGGTGGCCATCTGGCGACCAGGCCGGAGAAATCGCCGCGATGTCGTCAGCCGTCAAACTCCAGAGTGCGCCAGTCTCCAGGTTGACCACGGCAATCCGCTTGCCGGCCCAGGTATTGCTCCCATCGCCGCTGGTCACGGCTAGCCGATTGCCGCCGGACTGCGGCGCCAGGTCCAGCATGTCGTCGTGCACCAGGGTAGCGACTCCGAGTTTGCGCGGCTGCCCACCTTCCGCCGCCACGGCAAACAACTCCACGCCGTCGTTCCACAGCGATCCGGACCATTCGTCGGCGCTCCAATAGAGAATCGACTTGCCATCGCGCGTCCAGCCATAGGGTTCAACACCGCCTTCGGGGTTGGCGGCGAGCACCTCCGGTTTGCTGTCAGGCGCAGAAAGGGACGCCAGGCAGATCTGTCCGGTGGCGGAAAATCCGTCCGGCCCCGTCACGCTGTCGAAGTCCCGGCCGAAGACGAAGCGGTTGCCGCCGGGAGCGAAAACAGGCAGCGTGGCGCCTTTGAGCAGGGCCACCGGAGCTTTCCAATTGTCATTCGGACCGAACACCGCCACGCTTTCGGCGTGCATCACGGCCAGCCGGTCTTCGCGCGGAAACCAGACGCTGCCTTCCGACTCGAAAGATGCGCCCGCCTGACCATCCCTGCGCGCGACGGAGACCTTATCCTCGCGATTGCGATAGGCGATCCAGCGGCCCGAGGGCGAGATCCGCGGAGCGTGCAGGCCGTCGCCGGAAGCGACTTTCACCGGGCGGCCATCCGGCAACTCGCGGATCCAGAGACCGCCGGATTCCGCCCAGGCAAGCGTTCCCAGAGAGGTCTGCGCGGCACCCTGCCACGCTGTGGAAACGGCCGCCGTGCCACAAGCCAGAAGAAACGATCGGCGTCGCATGCTCCTATTGTCTCCTGCCGCTGGTGGCTACATCAGCGCCATGATTTTGTCTGGCGTCCGGGGCGCAACCACCTCCAAGGCCGAATAGAGAGCGATGATGGGATTCTTGGACTGTCGCAGGTTCGCCGCAAATTTTCCCGGGCCCATCGGGTCGAGCGCCATCCGGCCCACCAGAATGTTGATGGNNAGCGTTTCGGCGTAGACGGCACTTTTCTGGCGGTAGTATTGGGCCGCCGTGGTGGCAGTGCCCTGCTTCCACTCCGCCATGGCGGCGAGCATTTTGCGCAACTGGGCCTGCCACTCGGGAGTGCTTCTATGGGTTACCGGATAGGCCACTTTAGTTTGCGGATCGAAAATCAACTCGTTGTACTGCTGGGCGATCGCCTGGCAGGTTGGGTCCTCGCACGGCCGCAAGCCTTCGGCGACACCCTCCAACTTGGTGGGCGTGGTTTCCTGCTCCTGGATCGGCTGCAGAGGCGGCATGCGCAGCTTGGAATTGAAAAACTCCACGCCTTCGCCGCCCACGGCTGGCCCGCCTGTCATCAGAAACACCGTCACCTGCCCGTCCGTCCGCATGAGGTCGTTATCGGAGCAGCGCGCCGTTTCCTCGTTGTTCACCAGATAGAGGCGATAGCTTTCCAGGAGGAGCAGCGGCGAGATATTGCGGCGTTTGGCCTGCTCTACCAGTAACAGGATCTGCGGCCCCAGTTCGGGCACAAACGAGAAGGAGCGGTCGTCTCCGGAGATCTTGCCGAGTGCGCCGGCGAATGCCGCCAGTTGTGCCCGGAAATCGGCATCCGAGCCGGCGTTGAGAATCGCTCCGGCAGCGGGCGCGATCTGCACTGGTGAAGTGATGGCACCCACCCGTTCCAGCACCAGGGCTGGCGGAGCGAGGCGGGCCAGCATCCGGTAATAGGCGGCAACGTTGTAGACCATGAAATCCGCGCAACTCAATTTGGGGACGCGCAGGGGCCCGATCTGCCGAAACAGGGTTCTGGCTCTCTCCGGGTCCAGGGCCTCCATCGCTTCGACGACCCTTAGCCGCAAGGACAACGCGTCGAGATCCTGCGAAAAGGCGCGCGTAAGGAAGCCGGCGGCGCCGGCAACTTTGATCATGGCCGATTGGCGTTTGAGGGGCTCTTGAGATTCGGCTGCGCGCCGGAAGGCCTGTTCCAGCAGTTGGATCCGGCGCGCTTTCTCAATGGAATTCAAGGCGGCCAGGCGGATCAGGGCGTCGGCGGCGAACTCTCCCGGAGCGGCGCGAGCCATCTCGCTCACGGCATCCAGCGACGGCGGCGCATCCGCGGCGGCACACAGACAGGGCAAGAGGACGAGTAAAGCTGCAGTTTTCATTGTTCTTTGTCTGTAAACACCTATTTTACCGTCATCTTGCAAGTGTGTGCGGTCGCTTGGCTTCCTCGCTGTTCAATTAGTCGGGAGATGTCGCGTCACTCCGCAAGATGGCGTCTACACACGCGCTTGCGGGAGCTATACGGCCCTCCGAGCGTATCGCCCACTCGGAGAATGGGCATCCTCAGACGTCAGTGGGCATTACTCCGATGTCCCGGTCTAGTCAACTGGAGGAAAACTGCGGGGGTGCTGATGTTGGGATGCGACGTGCCCCGTTAAGTGAACACCATGGCGGCTAGCGGCACTCTCACAAGGCGTTCTGCGGCTTTGGGAGGACGAACGTGCTGAGTCTCTGGACGAAATTCTGCACAGTATCAAGTCAGCGCTCAAGGCACAAAGACTTGTGTTCCGCGTTTTGCATGTTTTCCACGCACCCCTCCCTTGAGGAGGGTGAGCTCTTTCCCAGTTTTGGTCAGTCCCCGCTCAAATCACCCGCAATACCTTCTCCGTCGGAGTCAGAATCTCGCAGCCTGTCTCCGTGACCACCACGGTGTCTTCGATGCGGATGCCACCGAAGCCTTCGATGTACACTCCGGGTTCGATCGTGATGGCCATGCCGGCGGCCAGCTTCGTCTTGTCCCGCTTGCCGATGCGCGGGGGTTCGTGAATCTCGAGGCCCAAGCCGTGCCCGGTGGAATGGACGAACGCTTCGGCGAGTCCGTAGGACTTCAGCACTTTGCGCGCCGCGGCATCCACACGGGCGGTGGAGACGCCGGGCCGGACGGTATCGATGGCGGCGAGTTGCGCCTCCAGCACCGCGCGGTAGGCGCGCTTGACCTTGGCGGATGGAGTGCCCAGAAAGAGCATGCGCGTCATATCGCTGCAGTAGCCATCCTGCAGCGCGCCCATATCCACCACCACGAGTTGACCGGTGGCGAGGGACGCGCTGGTGGGCTGCGCATGGGGCAGCGCCGAGCGGGCGCCGCCGGCGACAATCGTTTCAAACGACGGTTTTTCGGCTCCTAGCCGGCGCATCCGGTATTCCAGTTCGGCCGCCAGGTCCTGCTCCTTCATGCCAGGGCGTACGCGCGATACGGTCGTCTCGAAAGCCCGGGAATTGGTCTCCACGGAACGGCGAATAAGAGCGATCTCGCCGGCGGATTTGATCATGCGAAGCCCTTCGACGCAGCCATTGACGGGCACCAGTGTGCTCTTCATGGGCAGGCGCGCCTGCAGCGAATCCAGAAGGTCGCAGGTCATGCGCGCCGGCTCGTAGCCGATGCGCCGCAGCCCCAGCTTGCCGATCGCCGCGGCCACATCCGGAACCAGGGGTCCCTTGCAGATGCGGACCCGGCAAGTCACCTCCTGGGCTGCCTGAATCTGGTAGCGCGGGTCCGTGAAGAGAGTCGCCTGCCGCGGCAGCAGCAACAGATTGCCGTTGCTGCCGGTGAAGCCCGTAAGGTAACGCAGGTTGGGGCTGAAAGACACCAGGAAGGCATCCAGTTTACGCCCGGCAAGCTGCGCGGCAACGCCGTCGCGGCGACTCTCGAATTCGTTATCTGCCATTTTGCAACTCCCGCATCAGCACCAGGGCCCGGTCGGCCAGGTCGGACGCCTCGCGCATGTCGCCCTTCGCTTCCGCATCGTCGGAGGTCTTCAGGAGCAATTGGATGTGGGCCACGGTGGGATTATTAGGCGCCAACCGGCGTCCCCGGCTGCCATTCAGCCAGGTGCGGACCTCGCGCTTGTGCGTATCGGCACTGGCCTTGAGGCGATTGCTCTCGGCGGGCGACAGCAATTCGCGAACCGGTCCGCGTTCCGTCTCGGGCGGAGTGGGAGGAGGCGCGGGAGGCTCTACGGCCGGAGTTGCGGCCGGCGGCCTGGGCCTGGGCCGGGGGTTGCTTCGGCTGGCCGGGGGGGCGTCGAGGTGGACCTCGGCCGCTGGCGCCAGAGTGTATGACTCCTTGTCGATCGGCTGCTCGGGCCCTAGTTGTACTTGAGTCTGTGGCAGGGACAGCGGCTCGGGAAGAGGCGCCGGCACAGGTGCGGCGGCTGCCGGCTGCGGCGCCGGTGGCGTGTCATGAGTCTTGGGTTTGCCACTGGCCACACAACCAGCCAGCGCAAGGGCTAAAGCGGCGGTAAGGATGGCGTGTGCGGTCTTCATAGTGGACGCCCTACACGGCAATGGGCAGACGGATGAAAAAGGTGGTCCCTTTCCCCGGCTCACTAGTGAAATCGATTGTACCATCGTGCAATTGAACGATCCGAAATGTCATGGCCAAGCCAATGCCAGAGCCGTCCTTCTTGGTGGTGTAGTACAGACGGAAAATCTTGTCACGCAATTCCGGCGGAATGCCCGCGCCGGTATCGCCGACGCGAATTTCCGCGGTGTCTTCCCTCACGCTGGATTCGAAACGCAGCTCGCCGCCATCCGGCATGGCTTGCATGGCGTTGACCACGATGTTGAGGACGGCCTGCTTCAGCAGGTCGCGATCGATGCGCACTTCGGCGCCTTCCGACTCCTGGTGCGCGCTGATACGAATGCGCGCGGCGTCGGCCTGCGGGCGGGCCAGGTCGACAATCTCGCCGACCAGCTCCGGCAGAGGGACTTGGGTGAGATTCAGTTCTACCGGGCGGGTGAAATCCAGGAAGGTCTTCACCACCCGGTCGAGCCGCAGAATTTCGCGGGAAATGATTTCCATTTGCGGGGCGACGTCGGTATCGCCGTGGCTCAGTTTGGCGCGCGCCACCTCCACATGCAGCAGCATCGCGTTCAGGGGGTTCTTCACTTCGTGAGCCACGCCGCCGGAAATGCGGCTGATGGCGGCCATGCGGTCCGCCGTCTGCAGTTCGCGGCCAATCTTGCGCTGCGCTTCGGGATCGCGCAGACGGACCAGAAAGCCGGAGCCGTCGCGCGGGGCGCCAGGAGCGTTTGCGAGCAGATCCACGGAGAGCAGCACGCCGGCTACACGCCGGTTGCGCACGGCGCCGCCGGTCTCCGCCGCGTGGGCGATCAGCAGACCGAGTGCGGTGGATGAAGGGAAGATGTCTTCCATCCCGGCATCGCCAAGATCCGCTCGTTCCTTGCCCAGGAACTTCTTCACCGACCCGGAAACGAACACGAGCCGGTGCTCGCGGTTAAAGATGAAGACGGCATCTTCCAGGTCTTGCAGGAGGCGGTCGATATTGCCGCGCAGGTCGGAAACTTCGAACTGTGCGCCGCGCAGCCGCTGTCCCAACAGGCTGACCTTGGAAGCCATGATGCTGAATTCATTGCTGCCCGGCTTGCCCTCGGCAGGTATCTCGGGTTCGAAGTGGCCGGACATCACCAGGTCGAGCTGGCGGCGAAGGACGCCCAGCGGGCGGAAAGCCACCGTGGAGAAGAGAAAAGTGGCGATCACTGCGCCGACCAGCGCTCCGAGTGCCACCTTCCCGTTCTGTTTCAGGGACCGCAAAATGTCGTCCTCAATCAGTCCGGGGTTGATCACCGCGCGCACGGACAATCGAAAAGGCGGCGCTTCCAGCGGCGTCTCGAGCTGATACCGGCCGGTTGGGTTGCGCAGGGCGCGGAGCTTCTGGTACCAGCCGGCCTGCTTGACGAGCGGCTCGAAGTCGGCGAACTTCTCCCGCTCTTGGCCCACTGCGCCAGGGTCGGTGTCGAGGAGAATCAGGTTGGTGTCCGGATCCACCACAGCCAGTTCCTCGATTTCTCCGGAGTCGAACGCAATGTTTTGGAAGTAATCCACCAGGGCGGGCCTGCGCAAGGCTTCCTGAATGGGGAGTGTGCGATCCCGGTCCAGAGCCTCTTTGACGGCAGACATCGCCAAGCGCCGAAAACTCACGGCTCGTGTCAGGGTGTCGTCGAACTTGGCCTGCATCTCGTTGCCCAGATTGATGGCGCTGATGGTGGTCACCATCAGCACGGCCAGCAGCACGAAATACAACGTGAGTCTGGCCTGCAGGGTCATGGAGTTCAGGGGATGGTAAGGACCAGTTTCCCGGAGGTCCTGCGCGATTCCAGGTCGCGATGCGCTGTGGCCGCGTCTTCCAACGCGTACGTGCGGTCGATGCGCAACTTGAGGCGGCCCGATTCCATCCACGCAAGCACGTCGCCGGCGCGCCACAATAATTCCTCGCGGGTGGCCACATAGTGTCCCAGGCTGGGACGGGTGAGAAAGAGCGAGCCCCTACCGTTGAGAATATTCGGATCAAGTGGTGGAACAGGCCCGCTGGATTGGCCGAAGAGGACCATGACGCCGCGTGGGCGGAGCGAGTTGAGGCTCTTGTCGAAGGTGGTCTTGCCAACGGAATCGTAGACCACATCCACTCCGCGGCCGCCGGTGAGGCGCTTCACTTCCGCTTCGAAGTCCTGTTGCGTGTAAAGGATGGTCTCATCGGTGCCGTGAGCGCGGGCGATCTGCGCTTTCGCCTCGGTGGAGACCGTCCCGAAGACGCGGGCGCCCAGCATCTTGGCCATCTGCACAATCAGTCCGCCGGCGCCGCCCGCGGCGGCATGCACCAGGCAGGTATCGCCGCTCTTGAGGGCGTAGGTGGAATGGGTCAGGTAGTGGGCGGTCATGCCCTGCAGCATAGCGGCCGCGGCGTTGGTGAAATCGAGGTGATCGGGGATCTTTACCAGGAACGCGGCAGGCAGCACCGCGTACTGCGCGTAGGAGCCGCGGGCCATGGCGTACGCCACGCGATCGCCAGGCGCGACTTCGGTGACATCGGAACCGACCGATTCCACCACGCCCGCGCCTTCGTTGCCCAAGGTGATGGGGAGATCGGCCTTGTACAACCCCATGCGGAAATAGACGTCGATGAAATTGACACCGCTGGCATGCAGCCGTACCAGCACTTGCTTGGGGCCCGGCTGGGGAGTGGGCGCGTCCACCAACTGCATTTTCTCGGGGCCGCCCGGTTCGAGTACGTGAATGGATTTCATGAGATGGCCTTGCGCAGCGCACGGCAGGTGTGCACGGTCGTTGCATAGAGTAACAGAAACAGTAGTGTGAATGGGAACGAAATCACACGCGCCAGGGTACGGACCGCACCGGCGTCCGCCAAACCTGCGCGTAAAAGCACGAATTGCCGGATCGGTTTCAGGTGCAGGCGGTCGAGCCAGAAGTAGTCGCCATTTTCGTTTATGACGAAAACCTTGGCCGGCACGCGCGCGGTCAGCGACCATTTCCACTTCAGCATGAGCGGCTCTTCGGAGCAGATAATGCCCATCAGGGAGTAGCGCCGCGCCGCCAGTTCCCGATACAGTTTGCGCCGTCCGTCGCGCCCGCGGTAGTCCGCCACCCGGAAAACGCGAGTGGTGGAGGCGTGAAAGCCCTTGGGCAGAGTTGCGTAGCAGGAGACCAGATCGATGGGGACTTCGTCACCCCATGTCTGCCGCAATCCGGGGATGACCGCTTCGAGCAATCCGCGCGATCCGCTTTCCACAAGCAGAATCGAGCTGACATCGGGCAGGCGGCCGGTGAAAAAATAGCGCACTCCCTACGACTATAGCGCGGGAAAAAACCCGTCAGCCTGATGTGCGCGATTTATCGCTGATTGCAATAAATCGCGCACATCAGGCTGACGGGTTTTTTCGAGGTAGGCTGGAAGGGTACGGCCTCGAATGCTGGAAAAACTGCTGACGGAACAGACCAACCCGGCTTCGGCGTCGATTGACGCCCTGCCCACCGAAGAAGTATTGCGGATCATCAACGCCGAGGACCGGAAGGTGGCATGCGCGGTAGAGCGCGAGATTCCGGCGATCGCGCGCGCCGTGGATGCGATTGTGGCTGCGTTCCAGCAAGGTGGACGGTTGTTCTACATCGGCGCCGGCACCAGCGGGCGGTTGGGTGTGTTGGACGCTTCGGAGTGCCCACCCACCTTCAGCGTCCCGCCGGAGATGGTGCAGGGAATCATTGCGGGCGGAGACCACGCGTTGAGCCACGCCACGGAAACTACCGAGGACGATCCCGCCATCGGGCAGCGCGACCTGGCAGTGCGCGGCTTCACGGAGCGCGACGTCCTGGTGGGGATCGCCGCCAGTGGACGGACGCCGTACGTGTTGGGTGCGGTGGCCGAAGCGCGGCGCATGGGCGCCGTCACCATTGGAATCAGTTGCACGCCCGATTCCGAACTTTCGCGCACGGCCGGGATCGCGATCGCTCCACTGGTGGGGCCCGAGGTGGTAGCCGGTTCCACGCGCTTGAAATCCGGCACGGCGCAGAAACTGGTATTGAACATGCTTACTACAGGGGCGTTCATCCGTATGGGATATGTTTACGGAAACCTGATGGTGAATGTCCAGCCCAAGAATGCCAAACTCATCGACCGGGCGCGCCGCATTGTGGCGCTGGCGGCGGGGGTTTCTTACGCACGCGCGGGCGAATTGCTGGCCGCGGCCGGCAACAGCGCACGCACGGCGATTNNAGCCGCGAAGAGGCGGAGCGGCGGCTGGCCGAGACGGGCGGGCGTATTTCGCAAGCTCTGGCCGAATAAGGTTTCGATCGACAAACATGGATAAATTCGTGATTGCGGGCGGTACCGCCCTAAAGGGAGAAATCCCTACCAATGGATCGAAGAACTCGGCGCTGCCGGCGTTGGCAGCGGCGCTGCTCACCGAAGAACCGGTGACCCTGCATCGCATTCCCAAAGTGCGGGATATCCGCACCATGCAGCGCCTGCTGGTGGATATCGGCAGCCAGGTGGAAGTGGACGGCGACACGGTGCGGATGCTGACTCCGCGCATCACTTCGCCGGAAGCGCCCTACGAACTGGTGAAGACTATGCGGGCCTCCAGCCTGGTGCTGGGGCCGCTGGTGGCGCGCAGCGGACGGGCGCGGGTCTCGCTGCCGGGCGGTTGCGCCATTGGCGCGAGGCCCATCAATCTGCACATCTTCGGCCTGGAGCAACTGGGCGCGCGCATCAACCAGGCGTACGGTTACATCGAAGCCGAAGCACCCGATGGGCTGCGCGGGGCGACCGTCCATTTCGACCGCATTACGGTGACCGGCACCGAAGACCTCATGATGGCGGCCGTGCTGGCGAAAGGCGAAACCGTACTGCGCAACGCGGCGCGCGAGCCGGAGGTGGTGGACCTGGCGGAGATGCTGACCGCGATGGGCGCCCGCATTGAAGGAGCCGGCACCTCCACGGTCGTGATTCAGGGTGTGGAGCGGCTGAGCGGCACCGAACACACGATCATCCCGGACCGGATCGAGGCCGGTACGTTCGTGGTAGCCGGCGCCATCACGGACGGCGACCTCCTGGTCACCGACTGTTGCCCGGAACATTTGGGCGCGCTCGTGTCCAAACTGCAACAGGCCGGGGTGGACGTGACACAACCCGGTCCGACAAGTTTGCGCGTGCGGGGCCGCGGCCGGATCCGGTCGGTCGATATGACCACGGAAGAGTACCCGGGGTTCGCCACCGATCTGCAGGCGCAGTACATGGCGCTGATGACGCAGGCGGACGGCATCGCCATGATCGTGGAGACGATTTTCGAAAACCGGTTCATGCACGCGCAGGAGTTGGCGCGCATGGGCGCGAACATCCGGCTGGAAGGCCGGCAGGCGATTGTGGCAGGGAAGCGCGAACTGACGGGCGCCGGCGTCATCGCTTCCGACCTGCGGGCCAGCGCGTCACTGGTGTTGGCTGCTCTGGTGGCGAAGGGGGAAACGGTGATCGACCGGGTGTACCACATCGACCGCGGTTATGAGAAGATCGAGGCGAAGCTGGCGCAGGCGGGCGCCGACATCCGCCGCGTGGAGTGAATCGATCGATGATACACAGTCAGGAATTCCTGAACCTGGTGAACGACGCCAAAACGCGCGTGAAAGAGACGAATATCGAAGGCTACAAGCAGATGCGCGAATCCGGCGTGCCGCACGTTTTGGTGGATACGCGCGAAGACCACGAGTGGGCCGCGGGCCACGTCGCCGGGGCGGTGCACATGAGCCGGGGGATCATCGAGCGGGACATCGTGGGCCAGATTCCGGACAAGAGCACCACGCTGGTCGTATACTGCGGTGGCGGATTTCGCTCGGCGCTGGCCGCGGACAATCTCCAGAAGATGGGGTACACGAACGCGATTTCGCTCGACGGGGGTTGGGGGGTGCTGAAGGAGTCGGGGCTGCCGCTGGAGTAAGTCAGGCGACGGAACGGCGCTCGGCCTCTTCCTCTTCTTCGCGCAGTTCGCGGACCCAGGCGGATTTGGCATAGGGGGCCAGGAAGGTGGTGAGATCGGTATTGCCCTTCGACGCTTCAAAGGCTTCGGAGAGAAGCTTCCGCCACGTGTCGCGGTCCATCTGGCCAGCTTCGTGAAGCTCTTCTGCTTGGCTGGCAAGGGCGTAGATTTTATCCCAGTCTGGCTCCGGCAGCATTTACATTACTTCCATGTTGAGCGAAGTACTTTCCTAACCATCGTACTACCGTTCGCGTCGTACAGAGCCAAGACGTCGGCATCCACAAGAAAGGCAACCAAGGATTCTGCGAAGTACTCCCGCCAACCTCCGTCACCGGCATACTGGGTGATAGGGTGCTTGCGCGGGTTGTTAAATCCGCGCACCATGATGTCGCCGGCATCGCCAACTCCCTCCAAATGGTGAGCGACCTCCCGCAGGAGGGCCAGACGCATGCTCTCCATCCTGTCGGCCGTAGCTGCTGACATATTGATGGTGACCTGAGACGCTTTTCTCCGCGAGACCCTGTCTTCCTCGGGCAACGATGACAGACGACAAAATACGATCGTCTGTCCCACGGGGATGACGATCGCCTGGATGGGTCGCCGCTTCAACGCACGGGCTTCCGAAAGATCGCTCTCCAGGCGGTAATAGTGAACTCCTTTTTGAATTACCGCGACTTACTCTCCGTAATTCCCAGATCGGTGAGAACCTTGCGATTGGCTTCATCCATGGCCCGCAGATAGTGGCAGGCGCCGCAATCCTGTGTGATGGAGTCCGTTTTTCGCGGCATGGCTGCCATCGTGGCAGCGGAAGCAGCCCGGGAAATCGGTATGGCCGATGTTCATGGGGTACCGGCCCCAAGTCACGTTCATCTCCGGAAAGATATTGCGATTCCAGATGGCGAGCACTTCCGCGCCGCCTGTCTTCACTTCGTCCTGCCGTTTGCTCCAGATGGCGGGATAGCCGTCCTGGTAGTATTTCGCGAATGCCGCCGGGATGCTCGCCGCCGCTTCGTCGCGGGTCTTGTAGTTGACCTTCAGGATTTCTAACGCCTTCTTCGTGGCGTGTCCGCAGTTGTGGCAGCGGAAATTGAATTCAATCTCCAACGCGATCAACGAGTTAGTCGAATTAATCGACTCAATGAATTTAAAATGAATTTAGTTAGAAAAAGTGCTTGACAGAGTTGAATTCTCGAATTACTATGCCGCATAGTTCAGCTAGACTCAGGAGTGCCAAGAATGTTACAGCCGTTTCGTTTCGTTCTGATGCTTACGGCGGCGATCGTTCTCACTTTCTTCGCTTTGCCCTTCCGGACATCGGCTTCTCAATGCATATTGGACTGCAGGATCGAAGGCATTCAATGCAATTCAGATTGCGGCGGCGGCGGGTGCGAGTGCGACTGCTATGAGTGCGAATGTGAAAATGGGTGCCCGGATGGGCAGGGGGAAGACTGCGGTCCGTGTGATGAATACTAGACGCTGAATACCGGACATCCGCGTGTGGCGATTAGTCCCATGGAGGCCGTAAGATGACTAGGTTGGAGCGAGCAAGCCACGTCTGCGTGGTCGTGTTGTGCATTGTGGCAATCGGAGCAATTGTCGATCAGCGAATCGCTTCGCGCGTCCGGTCGACCAACCGCGATGTCTCCGGACTCATCGGCAAGCAACTCACCCTGTCGACTGTGGTTTGGAATCGGGCTCCGCTGAACGTAGTCGTCGCGATGAGCATTGTCCATTTTGCGTGGCAAGCGCTCCGTTTTACCGCCGCTTGGCCGGGCTGGTTCATGATTCCGCGACCGGAGGAGCCACGTTAGTTGTCGCATCACCGGAAACCCAGGACGTTACCAAAAAGTTCTTGGATGAGCGGCAAATCGTCGCCGACAAGGTTCTGAGCGTACCGCTACGTAGCTTGGACGTGTCGGGGACACCAACCCTCCTGGTGGTTGACGGTCGGGGATTCGTCAAGCGTGCGTACGCCGGGAAACTGAATGATTCCAACGAAGCTGGCGTTCTCCAGGCTGTTCGCGAAGCGGGACGACGCGCTAATTAATTAGCGCGGCCCAGTCATCTTTGTTATGCCGACAGGAGATGCGGGATGACGCAATCGATATGGCCTGCCATTTTGTTGCTCGCGGCGGGGGGTCAAGTGATCGGTCAATCTCCGGCCCCGAGGCTGGAGTTCGAAGTGGCGTCCGTCAGGCCTTCGGTGCAACAGAGCGAGCGGGGCATTCGCATAAGGATCGTCGGGGGACCAGGGACCAGGGACCCGGGCCGCTTTGTTACCGAGAATTTTAGCCTTTTCACCCTGATCACCGTCGCGTACAACGTGGAGCGCTACCAACTTTCGGCTCCCAGTTGGGTGAACACTGCGCGATTTGATATCACAGCCAAGGTGCCCGACGGGGCAACCAGGGAGCAGTTCCGGATCATGCTCCAGAATCTCCTGGCGGTCCGCTTCAAGATGGCGCTACACCGTGAAAAAAGGGAGATGACCGTTTATGACCTCGTGGTTCGAGGTGACCGTCCAAAGTTGAAAGAATCAGTTCCAGGGCGAGATCCCTTGCCGCGGCTTGACAAAGACGGCATGCCCATTCTCCCTTTGACGACTCGCAACGGGCAGAGTCGCCTTGACGTTATAGACGAGTCTATGGAACAACTCGCAGGTAGACTGTCGAGTCAGGCGGAACGGCCGGTCACGGATGCGACCGGGCTTAAGGGTAAATACGATATCACCCTAACCTGGGCCAGAGAAGGAATCCGACCAGCGGCAGAAGGGCCCGCGCCGCTGCCCCCTGCGGGTGGTGGGGTGGCCGCCGACGGACTGTCCGGCGACGACTCCGTCCCCGGTCTGTTTGCCGCCCTTGAGCAGCAACTCGGACTCAAACTAGTCCCGAGGAAGGGTTTGGTTGAGATCCTCACGATCGATCATGTAGAACGGGCGCCTACGGTGGACTAGTTTCACCTAAGCTGCTACCGCGACTTACTCTCCGTGATGCCCAGATCAGTGAGGACCTTGGGATTGGCTTCATCCATGGCGAGAAGATTGTCGCAGGCGCCGCAATCCTGGGTGATGGCGTCTCCGTTCTTGGCGGCGTGGCTGCCATCGTGGCAGCGGAAGCAGCCCGGGAAATCGGTGTGGCCGATGTTCATGGGGTAACGGCCCCAGGTCACGTTCATCTCCGGGAAGATGTTGCGATTCCAGATGGCGAGCACTTCCGCGGCGCCGGCCTTCACTTCGTTCTGGCGCTGGCTCCAGATGGCGGGATAGCTGTCCTGGTAGTATTTCGCGAATGCCGCCGTATTTCGCGAATGCCGCCGGGATGCTCGCCGCCGCTTCGTCGCGGGTCTTGTAGTTGACCTTGAGGATTTCCAGGGCCTTCTTCTTGGCGAATGGGAGGGAGGCGGAGAGCGCGCCGCTGTTCATGGACTTGTCGAGAGCGCGATCGGGCAGATCGTAGGCATGGGCCGGGCGATTGTGACAGTCCATGCAGTCCATCTCGCGAGGCTGACCGTAGGCGCCCTCCGGTTTGGCGTCGCTGGTGGCATACACAGTCTCCTTGCCGTTGACGATGTATGTCACCCGCGGAATCACCTGCCGCTGTTCGTCGGAATGCTCATAGCGAATCAGGATGCCTGTGCCCAGGTGCGTCCCGTGAATCCCGACCCCGTGATTGCCGCCGCCGATCTTCATCAACAGGACCGTCTTGGTGAGCGTGTTGGTTTCGTCCTCGGCGAATTTGGGAACAATCTTGATGCGGTCCTCGCCATATTTCTGCGGCCAGTGGCAAGCCTCGCAAGTCTCGCGCGCCGGGCGCAAGTTGTGGACCGGAGTCGGGATGGGCCGCGGATAAGTGTTAAAGGTGACGGCGATCACCTGCCCCATGCCGGAGAGTTTGCTCTTGACGAACCAGCCGGCGCCAGGGCCGATGTGGCACTGCACGCACTCCACGTTGGAGTGCGGCGAATCCTTGTACGCAGTGTATTCCGGCTGCATGACGGTGTGGC
>OKRF01000174.1:15172-15381 GCA_900290315.1 Candidatus Sulfopaludibacter sp. SbA3
CCTCCACGTTGGAGTGCGGCGAATCCTTGTACGCAGTGTATTCCGGCTGCATGACGGTGTGGCAGGTCTGGCCGCAGAAGGTCACTGTATCCATGTAACTCACGGCGCCGTAGCTGAGCTGGCTGGCGATCATGATGTTCAGCACCGTGGCCGCACCCACGAAATAGAAGAGGCGGCGCAGATCCACATTGGCCCAGTTCAGTGGCGGG
>OKRF01000367.1:0-4222 GCA_900290315.1 Candidatus Sulfopaludibacter sp. SbA3
CCTGCCGCTTGCCGATCAGCCCGGATTCCTCCACCTGCGCCGCGGAAAAATCCTTGCCTTCAAACAGGCGCAGCAACGCACGGCCGGAGCGCTCGGAANNCCGGCGGCGCTGTTCAGATTGCCGCGGAAGGCTTCCTGTGCCAGTTCGTGCATCTGGAAAATCGCCGCGCGCCGCCGCGAATCTTCGTCGGAATAGTTGCCTCGCTTCGGCATGGCGAGGCCGCAGCGGTCGGCCAGCAATTTCAGCGCTTCGTAGAAACTGATGCCCTGCGTCTCCTGCACGAACTTGAAGACGTCGCCGCCGGCGCCGCACGAAAAGCATTTGTAGAACTGATGCACCACGTGCACCGTGAAGGACGGCTTCTTTTCGTTATGAAACGGGCACAGCCCCATGTAGCGGCTGGGACCCGATGGGCGCAGCCGCACGTGCTCGCCGACGACATCGACAATATTGACCGAAGATCGGACCTGATCGCGAATGTCCATGACGCCCTGTTCGTCCTATTATCCCGCACGGCGCGGCCGTGCACCGGCCTTCGTGCGTGAAGTTTGCCGTCGGNNCCGACGATATCTTGATTCGCCCGCCCCAGCCGAGCGTAAACTGCTATATGTTGCCGGGGGACCTTCTCAACGACCTCAGTCCATACGCACGGGTGGCCACAGCCATCGCGCCGTTCCTGCTGGCGATCGCGTTGCGACTGATATTCGGCAAGAACCGGGTCACGCAAATCCTGCTTTCCATCTGCACCACTTGGTTTGCCATCAATATCCTGATGGCCCCCTACTCGCCCAATATGCGGCGCGATCTGGAGCACATCCGTCGAACGGTCTTCCGGTAGCGTGCGGCTGGGTCTGGGGTAGACCGCCGCTCTGTCCACGACGGCGGAAAAGCGGCGGCGCGGGACAGAGAAGTCTGACCCCGGGGCTTAAATAATCAGCATGCAGTCTCCGTAGAAATAGAATCGATAGCGCGCTTCCACTGCGTGCCGATACGCCTCCAGAGTCAACTCCCGCCCCGCAAAAGCGCTTACCAGCAGCAGGAGGCTCGTTTTCGGCAGATGGAAATTGGTGAGCATGCCGCCCGCATCTTCGCGGCGTTGTCTTCAGTGACCCGGTAGCGCTCCGCGTGCAGTCGCCCCTGCTCCTGCCACATGTGCAGGGGCTGAAACGTTCCCAACCCCACATGCAGCGTCACGTACGCCACTTCAGCACCGGCCGCGCGGCCCTGCTGCAGAATCTCCGGATGTACAAGGACGCGCTTGCGCGGGCGGCGAAAGAAGCCGCCAAGTGGCCCTATGACTGGGTGGAAGGTGTGTCGCAGCGGCGCGGAGTTTTTGAGGGCGGCGACTACGTTCATTGGGGCTGGCATCTGGAGTACCCCAAGTTATTCCCGAATGATGTGAATTACACCATCGGGCAGAGCGATTATCGCCAGGATTGGTTTTTCGAGCAGGTTCCGTATACCGATCAGCCCGTTCCTGCCCGGCGGAGTTCCGGCCGGGCGGCCACGTGGACCATCAACTTCACGTTGCCGCAAGACCTCTACTGGCGCGCGTTCTGCGCCTGTAGCTGACCGGCGTCTCGGCGCGGAGCATTGATGTTCCGTGAACGACAAGCCGCCGGCGCGGTGAACGGCCTTGGTCTGCAACGCCACCATCCATCGCGACGGCATTCAGAGATCGTGGGTGAAAAACGTGACATCCGGCGCGTCACTGATGAAAGAGGGCGAGAACGCCCTCAAGCTGACGATCCCGGCGGGTGGATTGACGAGCGGCCCTATTTACGCTATCTGCGGCTGGAAGTAGATCCCACACACTAAAATTTCTTGACTTCAGTTGTAATCTAACGCACACTCTTATCGGCGCCTGGCAAATCACCTATTATAATGTGTGATCGGGCCGATCTGCTGAGGCACCCCGTTGGAGCCTGTCCCTATTCGAAATGCTAGAATCCCACCGATTGCGCGTCGCTCTCGCTTCAATACTGATTTGCCTTCACACCGCATCCGCACAAGGCACTGCCAAACAATCAGCCACCGGCACTACCGCGGGCGCGCAGACCGGTAGCGGCGCCGGAGCCGGCGCGGGCAGTGCCGCCGGAGCAGGGGCTAGCAGCAACCCGCCCGTCTGTAAATCGACCGTCACCGGCGCCATATCATACACCGATCTGAAAAGCCACAAGGTAAGTCTGCCGTACGGTACGCCCTTCGCCATCACCGGAGGTACTGCGGAAGTGCAACTGGCCGGCGGCGCCTTGAGTGACCTCATGACGCCGCAGAGCGTATCAGGAAACTACGATACCAGCGATGGAGGCCAGGCTGCCATCACGGCTTCTCCCATCAGTGGGACCGCGTGGAATGTCAACGTCGGTAAGTTGAGCCCCGATACATCTGTTACGATCAATTTTCAATTCACTGGCAACCTCTCCAAGAACGTCGTGCAGAATGTACTTGACGCCATGATCGCCGACCCGGCATACCAAGCGGCGAACACTCAGTTTGTGGCCAGCGCTCTGGGAAAGACCGCAGCGGATCAACTGGCGGCTGCCACTCTGCTATCCCAGTCCTCCGCCGCGGTCGTGACGTCGGTCTTGAACAAGAAGGGACTAAATCCCAAGAACCCCGACGGACTGAAGACCGCGCTGGCGGCTGCGCTGCTGAACAAAATCCAACCGATTTTCAATCTCAATGGACAAACCAGCTCGGTTCAGAGTCCAGCCTTCCACATTGCCGAAACAGTCGGCCTTCCATCAGGGGGATTAAGTGGTTTGTCTCCGCAGGCCATCTTGGACAAACTGAAGGGAATGGACTACTCGAAGGCCTCTGCGAGTCCGCCGGCCGATAAGACGACGCAGGACCTGGTTCAGGGGATCGTCGAACAGTTTCTGAAAACCTACCAAAATGCCGTTGGTGGTTTGAACGAGGGTCTGAAAGACGAGATCTTTACGGGGTCCTCGAGTCTGGCGGTGGGCAGCGATCAGGCAACGGATATAGTCTGCGATCTCCAAAAGTATGCGGGCTTTGATGTGGGGGCACTTTACTCCATCCGGCTGAGTGAATTGCGCAGCTTTGCCATGGTTCATATCTACTTTGGACCGGTACAACTCAGAACCGGCGGCGCGCCGCCGAAGGCGGGGCCTGGAGAGTGGCTGCGCCAGCGCGCCTCATTGGCTTTCGGTATGGCCCTGGCCGACATCAGCGGGTCCACTGCCAGCAAGATCTCCGGACAGAATGCTTTCGTGTACGGCTTGGGCATGCGCCTGAACAAGTATTTCCGTATCACGGCGGGTGGTCTGCTTTACCGAACCAGCCTTCCGGCGGCGAATGGCTCCACGAGCCCGGCGAATGGGACGCTCCGTCACGAGTTTTTCGTCGGGCCATCCATCGATGTCTCGGCGTTACCCGCGCTGCAGTCGATCTTTGCCAAAGCTAAATCCAACTAGTCGCACCAAGGAGATTCCAGATGATTACAGAATTTGGAAATTTGCAGTCGTTCAACGATGGCCAGGCAAAGTCTGTCTCCGTCGTCGCCGCAGAGGATGCCAGTGGAGGCATGGAGACGATTAACTTCGATATTAACGGCACCGTCATTCCGGTGCAGGCGAATATCCCCTCCAACGGAATCCAGTTGGTCAAGGTCACGCATACTGTCTCCAGTAATGGCGGGAAGGTTCCGGTGCAGGTCTCGGCGGCCGGCTCGCCCAAAACGCTCACCCAACTGCTGGATCTGGACCGGATACCGGGGGATCCCGGGACAGGAAGTTAATCAAATAATCAGCATGCAATCTCCGTAGGAATAGAATCGATAGCGCGCTTCCACAGCGTGCCGGTACGCCGCCAGAGTCAACTCCCGCCCCGCAAAAGCGCTCACCAGCAGCAGCAGACTCGTCTTCGGCAGATGGAAATTGGTGAGCATGGCGCCCGCCCCACGAAATTCGAATCCGGGATAAATAAAGATGTCAGTCTCGCCGCTTTGCGCCCGGATCTCTCCGGTCCGTAGTGCGCTCTCCACAGTCCGTACGCTGGTGGTCCCGGCTGCCACCAACCGGCGCGCCGCCCGCATCTTCGCCGCGTTGTCTTCGGTGATCCGGTAGCGCTCCGCGTGCAGCCGCCCCTGCTCCACCTGCTCCGCGTGCAGGGGCTGAAACGTTCCCAACCCCACGTGCAGCGTCACGTAGGCCACCTCGGCGCCCGCCGCGCGGCACTGTTGCAGAATCTCCGGGG
>OKRF01000367.1:4232-8871 GCA_900290315.1 Candidatus Sulfopaludibacter sp. SbA3
TCGGCGCCCGCCGCGCGGCACTGTTGCAGAATCTCCGGGGTGAAATGCAGTCCCGCGGTGGGCGCCGCGACCGACCCCTTCTCGCGCGCGAACACCGTTTGATAGCGCTCGCGATCCCGCGCCTCGTCGCCCCGCTTGATATAAGGAGGCAGCGGAACGTGTCCGATCTTTTCGAACTCNNTATACAGGCCGGCGGCCCTGTGGAAGCGGATGGTCCGCTCGCCAAACTCCCCGCGCGCGACAATCTCGGCCTCCAGCCCATCGGCGAAATGAATCTTCTCCCCCACCGGCATCTTGCGCCCGGGACGCACCAGCGCGTCCCAATCGCGCCCGTCCGCGCCCACTGGCCGTAGGAGAAACACTTCCACTTCGCCGCTCAGATATTCGTTCCGCTTGGGATTGTTTTTGCCAACCGGCAACGCGTGCAGGCCCGCCCGCCGTCCGAACAGGCGCGCCGGAAATACCCGCGAATCGTTCAGTACCAGGCAATCGCCGGTGCGCAGAAAGGATGGAAACTCGCGAAACGTACGGTCTTCCCAGCGGCCTTCGGAGCGATATACCACCAGCATGCGCGCGCCGGAGCGGTCCGCCAGCGGCTCCTGCGCGATCAACTCTTCGGGCAATCGATAGTCGAAGTCTTCCAGGTTCAAATTTTACTGTAGCGGAGATCAACCCTATTGCAATCCCATACAAACCGTGCCATCTTAATATGGGAATCCAATAGGTATGGGAAAGCAACTCGACATCGCACAAGGAACCCTGGCTCTCATGGTGCTGAAGACCCTGGAGGCCCTGGGCCCGCTTCATGGCTACGGCATCGCGCGGCGCATCGAACAGACCAGCGGCGACCGGCTCGTGCTCAACTACGGCACGCTCTATCCGGCCTTGCTCAAGATGGAACAGGAAGGCTACATCGCCTCGGAATGGGGTGTCTCGGATAACAACCGCAAAGCCAAATTCTACAAGCTGACCCGTGCCGGCCGCGCCCGCCTGGAGAAGGAAGCCAGCGAATGGCGGCAGACCGCCGACATCATGGATTGCTTCCTGACTCCCGGTAAGGAAACCGTATGAGACGAGCCCGCGGAACTCTGTTTCGTCTGGTAGCGTTCTTCACCCGCCGCGGCGCGGAAGAGGAGTTGGCCGCCGAACTCGAAAGCCACCTCCAACTGCACATCGACGACAACCTGCGCGCCGGTATGCCGCTCGCGCAAGCGCGCCGGGCCGCGCTTCTCAAGCTGGGCGGTGTGGAAGTCACCAAGGAGGCCTGCCGCGACCGCCGCACGCTGCCGCTGCTGGAAATCCTGGCGCAAGAGGTCCGATATGGCGCCCGCAGTCTGCGCCACAACGCCGGCTTCACGGCCATCGTCGTCGCCATTCTCGCCGTGGGCATCGGCGCCAACACGGCGCTATTCAGCGTCATCGAAGCGGTCCTGCTGCGCTCGCTGCCGTACGCCCATCCCGACAGCCTGGTCATCCTTTCGAAGGAGAACCTGAAGCGGGGCCCGAGCCAGAGCCTGGTGGCTCCCACCAACTTCTTCGACTGGAAGACTCGTACCCGGTCCTTCTCCGGCATGGGTGCGACGAACAACGCGACTTACAACCTCACCGGAGTGGGCGACGCCGTGCAGCTCATGGTGCAGCGCGCTACCGCCGGCGTTCTTCCGACACTCGGGGTGCAGCCTCTGTTGGGCCGCTTCTTCACCGCGGAGGAAGATCGCCCCGGCGGGCCGCGCGTGGTGATCCTGGGCCATTCCCTGTGGACCGAGCGTTTCGGCGCAGACCGCAACATCCTGGGCCGCCAGGTAATGCTCGATGGCGATCCTTACACCGTGATCGGCGTAATGCCGCCCGGCTTCACCTTTCTGAATCGCCTGGTGGCCGCGTGGACGCCGTTGGATCTGGACCCGGCGGCGCGATGGAAAGAAGGCAACTACCTGCGCGTGGTCGCGCGCCTGAAGCCCGGGGCAGCCGCCTCTACTGCCGAAGCTGAGCTGCAAGCGATTGCCGCTCAGGAAGCCAGGGAAGCTCCCGCGCACGAAACCGGGTGGGACTACACGATCCAATCCCTGCGCGAGCAGGTGACTGGCGGCGTCCGTCTACCCCTGTTGATTGTGGGCGCCGCCATCGGCTGTGTGCTGCTCATCGCCTGCGCCAATATCGGCGGCCTCCTGCTGGCGCGGGGCGTGGCTCGCTTGCGCGAGACCGCCATTCGCGTCTCCATCGGAGCATCGCGTGCCCGCATCGCCGGCCAGCATTTCGTGGAAGCGCTGCTGCTCGCCGCGATGGGCGGGGCGTCCGGTATGCTGCTGGCATGGTGGGGCACGCGCCTGCTGGTGGCCGCCATTCCCGATACCATGCGGACCGCCACGCTCGGCGACATTACCGTGAATGCGGGCGCCTTCGGCTTCGCTGCTCTCCTCACGCTCTCGACTGGCCTGGTGTGCGGCCTCGCGCCCGCGCTCACAGGCTCAGGCCGCGATCCGCAGGTGCTGCTCCGCAGCGGCGCCAGCACCGCGTCCCGGGAGCACGGCTCGCGCCTGCGCCGCGTCTTCGTGGTGGCTCAAACCGCTCTCGCGCTCACCTTGCTGCTAGGCGCCGGACTCATGATGCGCAGCCTGATCAATCTGTATGCGACGCCCCTGGGAGTCGATCCCGCAAATGTTCTCACGTTTAGAACTTCGCTGCCTGCTCCCGATCGCACCGGCTTTTACCTTCAGGCTCTTGATCGGATTCGTGCGCTGCCCGGCGTGGTTTCCGCCGCTGCGGTGGATAGTATGCCGCTCGGCGGCCTGGGCGTCGGCACCTACTGCTTCGTGGAGGGACGGCCCGATCCGCCGCGCGGCACCGAGCCCATCGTACAACTGCGCGCCATTAGCCCCCACTACTTCGATACGCTGCGCATTCCGCTAAAGGCGGGCCGCGACTTCAGCGAACGCGATAATGCTGCCGCCCCTCGCGCGTACATCATTAATGAGATGGCCGCGCGGAAGTTCTTCCCGAACGAGAACCCGATCGGCCAGACCATCAGCATCCTGTGGGCTGCCCGCGAGCGCGGCGTCGTCGTGGCCGTGGTTGGCGACGTGCTTTACACCGGCATCAATAACGTGGTGATGCCGACGGTGTATTGGCCCCACGCCCAACATTCTGTCGGCACCATGAACTTCGTGATTCGTACCGCCATCCCGCCCATGACTGCAGCCCAGGGCGTGGCCGCGGAACTGCGCCGCATGGACCGCAACCTGCCGCTGAACCTCGTGCGCCCCTTGAGCGCGCTGATCGCTCTGGAGACCTCCACCAATCGCTTCCTCATGCAGTTGCTGATGCTGTTGGCCGCGCTGGCGCTGGTGCTGGCGGCCAGCGGACTGTTCGGCCTGCTCTCTTACCTGGTTGCCCAGCGCCGCCGCGAAATCGGCATCCGGGTGGCTCTGGGTGCTTACCCGCGCCAGGTGCTGATTCTGGTGCTGCGCGAAGGCGCTCCGCTGGTCGCCATCGGAATCGCACTCGGGCTCGCCCTTTCCAGCTTTGCCGCGCGCTACCTGGGAAGCCTGCTTCACGGCGTCACCGCCACGGACCCGCTTACTTATGCCGCTGTGGCCGGCGCAGTCGCGATTACGGCATTGCTGGCGATGCTGGCGCCGGCTCGTGCGGCCCTCCGCGTGGACCCCTCCAGCGCGCTACGTCAGGAGTGATTGCAGCACCGCCTCCGTGCGGACCACGGTACAGTACTCGCCGTGCAGATTCGCCAGGCTCATGGCGTGGACCTCCGTGGCCGTTCGCCAAACGCCCGCCCAGTCGCGCTTTCCGAACGTGAACGTGGCATCTTCCACCAGCAGCGTCTCGAATCCCAGGTTGCCAGCCATCCGCACCGTCGCCTCCACGGAGTTGTTGGTGATCACACCAGTCACCACCAGCGTGGTATGCCCGGCTGCCCGCAGCCGCGCTTCCAGATCGGTGCCAATGAAGGCGCTGTTGGTCTGTTTGCCAATCACAGGCTCGTCCGCCGCCGGCAAGGCTTCCGGCTTGAACTCATGCCCCGGCTGTCCCGGCCGGTAATGCGAATTCGGCTCGATGGAATCGTGCCTCACATGGTAGATCGGACGCCCACTCCCGCGCCACGCCTCCAAAAGCGCCGCCACGTTGGCCTCCGCTTGCGGATTGTTCCGCTGTCCCCAGCTAGGATGGTCGATCGCCCTCTGCAAATCAATCACTATCAGCGCTGCATACTTCGAAAGCCTCACCATATGAGCCTCCTCATCCACTTGGGCCTCCCGCTAGCCGGCACCGAAAGCGACAGGATTCAACTTAAGAGGTTCGCATAATACGGCGACGGTCGGCGCATGAGGCAGTGCCTCACCCGGTGGGATGAAAATTCGGCAGCTCCGTGGGACAGACGATCGTTTCTTGTCGTCTGTTGGGATGGGCGTTCCGCCCGCGAAACTTCATGAAAAACCGGCGAGGTAGCGCCGGCGGTCTCCGCCGCCGGTGCGGCGAGCGAAGCGCGCCGCTGCACGGCCCCGGCCCCTGACCCCCGGCCCCTGGCCCCGGTTTTTCGACCCTGTCTTCTTCAGGCTACGCCGGCATTTTCGAGAGAGGCGAAGGAACTTGCAACTGTACCCAATCGTCCATTTTCATTCCCATC
>OKRF01000127.1:0-13758 GCA_900290315.1 Candidatus Sulfopaludibacter sp. SbA3
AGCAGGCGCTTGTTGGTCTTTTCGTCGTGCAGGTCGGCCACCAGCTTCTTGCCCTCCAGCAGGTTGCCGAGACGCTTGGCGCGCTCGTCGGTGAGGATCCGGATTTCGTCCTGCAAGTTGCGCTGCAGGCGCCGGATCTGTGATTCCTCGATGGATTTGGACCGCTCGTCCTTCTCCTGCCCCTTGCGCGAGAAGATCTTGCAATCGACGATGGTGCCTTCGATGCCGGGCGGGCAGTAGAGCGAGGCGTCCTTCACATCGCCGGCCTTTTCGCCGAATATGGCGCGCAGTAGTTTCTCTTCGGGAGTGAGCTGGGTTTCGCCCTTGGGCGTCACTTTGCCCACCAGGATGTCGCCGGGTTTCACCGTGGCGCCGATGCGGATGATGCCGCTGTCGTCCAGGTTGCGCAGGAACGAATCGGCAATGTTGGGGATGTCGCGGGTGATTTCTTCCGGCCCCAGCTTGGTGTCGCGCGCTTCGATTTCGAACTCCTCGATGTGGATCGAGGTGTAATAGTCTTCCTTGACCAGCTTTTCGTTGACCAGGATAGCGTCTTCGAAGTTATACCCGCGCCACGGCATGAAAGCGACGAGCACGTTGCGCCCCAGGGCCAACTCGCCCAGATCGGTGCAGGGACCGTCTGCCAGCACGGCGCCCTTGGGAACTCGCTGTCCCACCGCTACGATGGGCTTCTGGTTGATGCAGGTATTCTGGTTGCTTCGCTTGAACTTGGTGAGCTGGTAGATGTCCGCGCCCACTTCACGGGAAAGCTGGCCTTCGTGGCTGGCGCCTTCCACGCGCACGATGATGCGCTCGGAATCCACCGAATCCACCACGCCGGGACGCTTGCAGAGCACTACGGCGCCCGAATCGCGAGCCGTCACCAGTTCCATGCCGGTGCCCACGTAAGGAGCGTCGGCGCGCAACAACGGCACGGCCTGACGCTGCATGTTGGACCCCATCAGGGCGCGGTTGGCATCGTCGTTTTCCAGGAACGGAATCAGGCTGGCGGCCACGCTGACGAGCTGCTTCGGGGAAACGTCGATGTATTCGATTTCGTCCCTGGGCTTGAGCACGAAGTTGCCGGCCTGGCGCGCGTTGGAAAGGTCGGGCACGATGCGGCCCTTTTCATCCAACTGCACGTTGGCCTGCGCCACCACCCACTTGTCTTCTTCCCAGGCGGAAAGATATTCGCAGTGTGCTTCAAATTCGGCAGCCTGCTTCTTGACGCCGAGCTTGCGGTTGACGTCTTCCACTTCCTGCCGCTTGACGATGTCGCCGACCTTATAATCGGTATCGCCGGGGTTCAGAATCTGGATTTCGTCGATCACCACGCCCTTGATCACCTTGCGGTACGGACTCTCGATGAAACCATATTCGTTGATGCGCGCGAAACACGACAGCGACGAAATCAGACCGATGTTCGGACCTTCCGGCGTCTCAATGGGGCAGATGCGGCCGTAGTGTGTGGGGTGCACGTCGCGCACTTCGAATCCGGCGCGTTCGCGGCTCAGACCGCCGGGTCCCAGGGCCGAGAGACGCCGCTTGTGCGTGATCTCGCTGAGCGGATTCGTCTGATCCATGAACTGCGAAAGCTGGCTGGACCCGAAGAACTCGCGGATGGCCGCCATCACCGGCTTGGCGTTCACCAGGTCGTGCGGCATGGCCGTGGACATTTCCTGGTACACGCTCATCTTTTCCTTGATGGCGCGTTCCATGCGCACCAGGCCGATGCGGAACTGGTTCTCCAGCAACTCGCCCACCGCGCGCACGCGGCGGTTGCCCAGGTGATCGATATCGTCCACCGCGCCGATGCCCTTGCGCAGCTTCAGCAGGTACTTGATGGTGGCGCGGAAATCTTCCTGGTCCAGTGTGCGCTTGTCCAGGCTGGTGGCGTCTGCTTTATCGTGCAGCTTGATGTTGAACTTCATGCGGCCGACACGCGAAAAATCGTATTTGCGCGGGTCGAAGAACATGCCCTGGAAGAGCTGCGTGGCCGTATCCAGCGTGGGCGGGTCGCCGGGACGCAATTTGCGGTAGATTTCGATCAGCGCTTCGTTCTGCGTCTTGACGCTGTCTTTGCGGATGGTGGAAGAGATCACCGTACCCACGTCATCGCGCTCGGGGAAGAAGATTTCGAACTCTTCGATGCCGGCATCCATCAGCTTGCCGATCATCACGGGAGTGAGTTCGCTGTTGGCGTCGATCATCACTTCGCCGGTGGTCATGTCGACCACGTCGGCCACCACGTACGCGCCTTCCAGATCGTTGGCCGCCACTTCCGCGCGCTCGATCTTGGCCTTCTGAATTTCCTTGAATAGCGAAGAGGTGATCTTCTTGCCCTGTCCGACTACCGTGTCGCCGCCCTTGGTGGTGATGGCGTAAGAGAGCTTCAGGCCGGTCAGGCCCTCATCCACGTTCCACAGCAGCTTCTTCTCTTTGATGGAGATCTTGCTGACGCGGTAGAACGCGCGCAGAATCTGCTCGTCGGTCTTGAGGCCCAGGGCCCGCAGGAATACCGACCCGTAAAACTTGCGCTTGCGATCGATGCGGACGTGCAGCAGGTTCTTGATGTCGTACTCGAACTCCACCCAGCTTCCGCGGTAAGGAATGATCTTGCCCAGGAAATAGCCCTGCGCCGGCACGCGTTCGAAGAACACGCCGGGCGACCGGTGCAACTGCGAGACGATGACGCGCTCGGTGCCGTTGATGATGAACGTTCCGTTGTCCGTCATCAACGGAATTTCGCCGAAGAAAACTTCCTGCTCTTTGATATCGCGAACGCTCTTCTTCTGGGTCTCCGGGTCTTTCGAATACACCGTGAGCCGGATGGTGACCTTCAAGGGCGCCGCGTACGTCATGCCGCGCTCCTGGCACTCCTGCATGTCGTATTTCAGTTGCAGTCCCACCGGGTCGCCGCACTTGTTGCAGAAGGTGACCACGTTTTTGTTGAAGGTTCCGCAGTGGTGGCACAGAATATCGCCGGCGTGGAACGGATCGGTGCGGATGGTGGCTCCGCAGTTCCGGCATGTCGACCGGAGATGATGCAGCCCTTTCAGGTTGCCGCATTTGCATTCCCAGTTGCCGATGGAATAATCGACGAACTCCAGATCACTCACACCGCGAAAATCGGAAATCGGGAATACGGAATTAAACACGGTCTGCAAACCGATGTCCTCGCGCTCATTGGGCAGCAAGTCCATCTGCAGAAACCGTTCATATGAATTCTTCTGAACCTCGATCAGATTCGGGATCGGAATCGAGGTCTTGATCTTGGAAAAATCCACTCGCTCGGGAACGGCGCCGTTATTTTGAATATCCATTCGTTTAACTCCTGACGGCCGACAGCCAACGCTAAGAAGTTGCGCTTACCAGCACAAAGCCAACGGCGCCCAGGGAGGCAGGGCCTCTCGGAGCGCCGAATGAAAAGACCTGGGGAGGAATCGAGGTTCCGATGCGGATCCGAAAATCGGAGTGTTCGGAGTAGTTCTCGCGATGAAGACGGGCCCTGTGGAAGTAGCGACGCACGAATCCTGTGCGATGCTTGCAGGCATAGAAACGCACAGAGATCCCCTCTCTGCAGTTTCGCCCGAACTGCAATTGAAGTTCCAGGATTCGGGAATCACAGTCACCAATTGGGATCAATCCGGCCGAACCGAAAGCCCAACTATCCACTTTAACAGGACTTACATCCTGCGTCAAATAGGTAGGGCCGGCGCACCAGCCGCCGGCTCCCCCTGCCACTCTCGCCGGCGGCAAATACCACCGGCAGAAATTTATTTCACTTCGACGGACGCGCCAGCATCTACAAACTTCTTCTTGATGGCTTCGGCTTCGTCCTTGCTCACGCCTTCCTTCACCGGCTTGGGAGCGCCATCCACCAGGTCCTTGGCTTCCTTCAAGCCCAGACTGGTGACTTCACGAACGGCCTTGATGACGTTAATCTTGTTCGCGCCGGCAGCCGTCAGCACGACCGTGAACTCGGTCTTCTCTTCTACTACCGGAGCCGCCGCCGCGGCCGCGCCGCCCGCCGCCGCCGCCGGAGCAGCAGCCGCCGCCGAGACACCCAACTTCTCTTCGAGCATCTTCACGAGCTGGGAAGCCTCCAGCAGCGTCAAGCCTTGAATCTGATCCGCAATTGCGTTAATGTCCGCCATGTCCAAACTCCTTGAATAATCAAAAATCGTCAATTACTGCTTAAACTTGTTCTCTTTTACGCCCTGGTCCACAACCACCGCAAGATTGCGGCCCACCGCGTTAATCGCTGTCGCCAACCGCTGCGCGGGTGCGTTGATCATGTACAGCAGCTTGGCAAAGATCACTTCCTTGGAAGGCATGGAGGCGAGATCGTTGATTGCCTTCACATCGATCGCCCGGCCTTCCACGATGCCAGCCTTAAAAGTAAAGGATGGATTTGCTTTTGCGTAGGCGGTGAGCGCCTTGGCCAGAGCCACCGGGTCGCCGGAGGTGTACGCCATGGAGGTCATGCCGCGCAGCCCCTTCAGAACCTGCTCCGAAGCCGTGCCCTCGGCCGCGATCTCTGCCAGGTTGTTTTTTACCACCCGATATTTGCCGCCCGCGCCGCGCACCGCCTTGCGCAGTTCGAAATCCTGCCCGACCTTCAGCTTTTCGTAGCCGGTGACGAACAGATTCTGCAACCGCGCCAGATCCTGACGCAGGGAATCGACATCTTTGTTCTTGTCTTCCTTCTTTTTCATGGAAACACCTGTTAGGCTAGACCGCCGCCGCTTTCACGCTGAAGGGCGTCGTATCCACGGCCACTCCCGGACCCATAGTGGAGCAGATGGTCGCGCTCCTCACATACTTGCCTTTGGCCACCGCCGGCTTGGCCTTGATCACGGCTGTGATCAGGCTAGCCGCGTTCTCCACCAGTTTGCCGGCATCGAAGCTGACCTTGCCGACGGGAGCGTGGATGATGCCGGTCTTATCGACACGGAACTCCACCTTACCGGCTTTGATCTCCTTGATCGCCTTGGCCACTTCTACCGTCACCGTGCCGGTCTTGGGGTTGGGCATCAGGCCGCGCGGCCCGAGCACTTTACCCAGTTTGCCGACCGACCGCATCATGTCCGGAGTTGCGATCACGGCGTCAAAATCCGTCCAGCTTTCCGACTGGATCTTGTTGACCATGTCTTCTCCACCCACAAGGTCCGCACCGGCCTCCTGCGCTTCGCGCAGTTTGTCGCCGCTGGTGATCACCAGCACCTTTTTGGATTTGCCGAGCCCGTTGGGCATCACCACCGTACCGCGCACCATCTGGTCCGCATGCTTGGGATCGACGCCGAGGCGCATGTGGATTTCCACCGTCTCGTCAAATTTGGCGTATTTGATTTTCTTGATGAGCGGTATGGCTTCTTCGAGCTGATACTCTTTGGCCTCTACCTGTTTCGACGCAGCCTGATACTGTTTACCTGGTTTTCTTGCCATGTCTCCTCATTGGTGCAAGCGGTCTATCCAGAGTGCAGACAGACCTCCCACTGAGCATTATTTCAGGGACAGCAAGTAGTGTACCAGAATTTATGCGGATGTGTCTACTACGGGTTTCCGCGGTTCCCCGTTGCCAGCGCCAGGTGAGGATTTGGCCGTCAGATCGCCTGGTATTCGTGGTCCACCGGATCGACAGGCTGTTTCGATCGTGAGGCTCATCCGGTGGACGACAGAAGCCGCCGACCAATTTGAAGCCGCTGTTAAACACATCCAGCAAGACAATCCTGTCATGATGTGTCCGGGATCGCCGTTTGGCATTTAGTTAGGGCTGGGCAGCAAGACCGCGATTCTCACCATACGTCCCTGGTGACAGAGTGGGCACTCCCTCAAGGAAGAGCCGGTGAGTTCTTCATAGCGGTCCAAGTAATCCTTGGTGGCTTCCGATGGGGGCGGTGCATCCGTCGGCATGCCCAACAGTTGTCTGCAGCGTGCCAGTTTCTCTTCACGGTAACGGTTTCCCAAGAAGCCGTAGTAGCGGATCCGCTGGAATCCGTCCGGGAGCACATGGAGCAGGAACCGGCGGATAAACTCTTCTGCGGTCAGCGTCATCGTTCTCTGCTGGTCGCCGTGGCGATAATCCTTTCGACTATCTCAACGAGTTACAGCGACACGCGGAGAAGTTGAAGCAGACACCGTCGGAGTGGATGCCTTGGAACTACCGCGAGACGCTGGCGCGGACCGGCGCCCTCCTGGATGTGTCATAGGGTATGCTGCATCTACCTGGCCGGAAACTATCGACTGCGGCCATACAGGAGTATCAAACGCAAATGGCCGGTAAACTGGCTCCTTAGAGATCCAAATCCGATGGGGTTTTGGGCCATCCACATGCCATGAACGGAAATCGTCGAAAATGTTTCGCACCCGGGCTGCGCGTTTTCCACCGACGACTTCCGTTTGCAGATAAGCATCGTGCGAGAACGCGCTGGCAACTGGGACTGGACGGTAGCTCTGGAGGTGAAACCGTAATGGCGGCAGGCGCTCCCCTTGCACTTCGACAGGGGATACGCTATGCTCTCCTGTAGAAGTGAAACGGGAGCATCCGTGAACGATCGCATCGAATTGCCGCAAGGCACTCTGGATCTTTTGATCCTACGTACGCTGGCGCTCGAACCGCAGCACGGTTGGGGCATTTCGGAGCGTGTGCAACAGATGTCGAGCGATTTGTTGCGGATTCAACAGGGATCACTCTACCCGGCGCTACATCGCCTGGAGCGACGAGGATGGAGCGGGCGCCGGCAACTGGCAACCGAAGAGGACTCGTGGCGAAAACTAACGGCTGCCGTGGCCCAGGTGCTGGGCCCAGCCTAGGAGTTTGATATGCTGCACGATTTGTTTTTTCGTGTGCGTTCCCTGTTCCGGAGGGAGACCGTGGAATCCGAGATGGAAGACGAGTTGGGGTTTCATTGGGAACGGCAGATCGAGAAGCATATGAAGACAGGAATCGACCGGGGCGAAGCTCTGCGGCGAGTGCGCATGGAGTTCGGCGGCCTCGAACAGGTTAAGGAAGATTGCCGCGACGCGCGCGGCGTGTCCCTGATCGAATCGATCGTGCAGGACCTTCGCTACGGCTGGCGGACGCTGCTCAAATCGCCTGGCTTCGCCGCGGCAGCGCTGTTCACGCTGGCACTCGGGATCGGGGCCAACACCGCGATATTTTCGGTGGTCTACGGCATTCTGCTGGGGCCGCTGCCCTTTCGGGACGTCTCGCGCCTGGTCCTGCTGAACGAGACCGAGCCGCAGGTGGGCGATGTAAGCGTTTCTTATCTGAATTTTCAGGATTGGCGCAGGCAGAGCCGCACCTTTACGGAGATGGCGGCGGTGACCGGCGTCAAATTCAACATGGCCGGCAGCAGTCAACCGGAGAACATCGGCGGCCTGGCCGTTTCGCCAAACTTTCTTTCCATGGTGGGAGTACGGCCGGTGGTGGGCCGCGGATTCACCGCTGAGGAGGAAAAGGCCGGCGCTGCGCCGGTAGTGTTGTTAAGCTACGCGCTCTGGCAGTCGCATTTCGGCGCGGACCGCAGGGCGATCGGACAGACAATTCGCCTGGATAGCCAGACGGTGACAATCGTTGGCGTGCTGCCGCCGGACTTTCGCTGGGTGGAGAAATGCGAAGTGGTGGAGCCCATGGGCGTGTGGGCCACGCACAACGACAGCGCCACCGACAGGGGCGACCGCGGCGATCTGCTAGTGGCGGGGCGGCTCGCGGCGGGGGCGCGCATGGACCAAGCCCGCTCCGAAATGGAAGCTATTGCGGCAGGCCTGGCTCGCGCCTATCCCGCGGCCAATGCCCAGTGTGGCGTCAACCTGCGGCCCCTCCGTGAGGCGTTCTCCGGCGACGTGCGGCCGGCCATGCTGGTGCTGCTGGGAGCCGCGATCTTCGTCCTTCTGGTTGCCTGCGCAAATGTGGCGAATCTGTTCCTGATGCGGGGTGCGGTGCGGGCGAAGGAGATGGCGCTGCGAATCGCCATCGGTGCGAGCCGCGGCCGGATTATCCGCCAGATTCTGACCGAAAGTTTTCTGGTGGCGCTGCTGGGCGGGCTGGCGGGAGTGGGCCTGGCGATGGCGGGGATTCCGGCGATCGCGCGTTTGATTCCGCCGGATACGCTGGCCGGCGCGAGCGTGGGCATGAACGGCGCCGTTCTGCTTTTTTCGGCCGGCCTGGTGGTGCTGTCGATGTTTGTGTCCGGGCTGGCTCCCGCGCTGCATTCGACAGGCAGCAATGTTCAATCGGATTTGAAGGAGGGCGGCAAGACGACGAGCGCCGGTGCCCGGAACCGTTGGCGCGGCTTACTGGCCACCAGCGAAGTGGCGCTGGCGCTGGTTCTGCTAGTGGGCGCCGGGCTGATGATGAAAAGCCTGTCTCGCCTGCTGTCGGTGGATTCCGGCTTTCGGTCCGAGCACGTGCTGAAGCTGGAGATGGACCTTCGGACCTCGCACTTCGACAAGGAACCGGCGGTAATCGCTTTCTGGCAGCAAACGCTGGACGGTGTCCGGGCGTTGCCCGGCGTGGAATCCGCGGCGGTGGGAACCGCGATTCCACTCACCGACGATCATTCGCGCACCGACATTACGGTAGAAGGCACCTTGCCGAAGCCGGGCAGCTTTCCGCATCCGGATATCCACATCGTCAGCGGGGATTATAGGAAGACGCTTGGCGTCCGGCTTTTGCGGGGGCGGGAGTTCACGGATTCCGACCGCGAGAATTTTCCACGCGTGGCGATGGTAAATGCAAGCGTGATGCAGCTTCTTTTCTCGGGAACAGACCCTATCGGCAAACGGTTCATGCTCGGCCATCCGGGAACGGACCCGCTGAAGTGGGTCACCATCGTGGGAGTGGTTGCGGACACCAAGATGTACGGCCTCGCCAATCCCGCGCGTCTGGAAGTGTATTTCCCGTTCCGCCAGGCGCCATCGAATAGGATGTCGTTGTTGGTGAAATCCGGCCAGGACGTTACCGCGCTGGTCTCCGCCATTCGCGGTATTGTCGCTTCGATCGACAAAGAGCAGCCCATATTTCGCATCGCCACCATGCAGCAAGTGGTCATCGCCTCCGTTTCCACGCGGCGCATCACGCTCATTCTGCTCGGGCTGTTCAGCGGGTTGGCGCTCGTCCTGGCAGGCATCGGAATCTACGGCGTGCTTTCCTACTCGGTTGCGCAGCGATCAAGAGAGATCGGCATCCGCATGGCCTTGGGCGCGCAGCGCGGCGATGTAATGCGGCTGGTGCTGACGCAGGGCGGAAAAATCTCGGCTGCGGGCATCGTGTTCGGCAGCGCAGCTTCTCTTGGACTGACCCGTTTGATGGCGAAGCTGCTGTACTCGGTGAGCGCGGCCGATCCGGCCACTTTTGCCGTTGTGGCTTTCGTGCTCGCGCTGATCGCGATGGCGGCGTCGTATATTCCGGCGCGGCGGACTCTGCGGGTGGATCCGCTGATAGCGTTGCGGCAAGAGTGAGGGGGAGTCAGAAGTGGGACAGGTTTGCAGCTTTGCAAATCGGCCGCTTTGCTTCGTCCGATTCTGGTCCGATCCCAGCTGGAAACATGGAGCGGATCTGTCAAAGCAGCAGCGCCCGCGCTTCCGCCACCAGGAATAGCGACCCTGTCACGAAGATCACATCCTCCGGCCCCGCATCGCGCACCATTGCCAGCGCCGCCTCCAGATCAGGCACCGCGGTCAGATTCGGATGATCCACTACCGCCCGCATGGCGTCCGGCGAAAGCGCGCGCATCTGCCTGGGCGCGGTCACAATCACCTGCTGCGCCAGCGGAAACAGGACGCCGCCGATCTCTTCCACTGCCTTATCCCGCATAGCGCCGAAAATCAGCCGCACGCGCCGCCCCGCGTAGAATCGCTCGATATATGCCGCCAGGGCTCGCGCGCCCGCCGGATTGTGCGCCCCATCCACGAGAATCTGGGCCGCTCCGACACGCGTTCCAAACGGCCCGGCCACTCGGCGCCTGCGATGCCCGCCTCGATCGCCGCCGCCGGGACGCGCATGGCATCCAGCGCCCGCGCCGCCGTCACGGCGTTCTCCACCTGATGCTCGCCGGCCAACGGGCAGGCGATCCGCAGCCCGACCGGGGACAATCGAAATTGGCTGCCGCGCGCGTCCAGTTCCAAATCCTCGACGTGCCAATCCGCCGTGCGCGACACCGCCGCACCCAACTCCGCAGCGCGCGCATCGAGCACGCTCGCCGCCTCCGGCCGCTGCCGCGCAAACACCGCGGGCACTCCCCGCTTCAGAATTCCCGCCTTCTCCCTGGCGATGGCTTCCAGACTCCTGCCCAGATAGGCTTCGTGATCGAAATCCACCGGCGTGATTACGCACAACTCGGGATGCACCACGTTGGTCGCGTCCAGGCGCCCGCCCAACCCCACTTCGAGGACCACCATATCGGTCCGCTCATCGGCAAATACCAGCATGGCCATGGCTGTCACCGTTTCGAAATAAGTCGGGTGGAGATCGATTGTGCCGGCCGCCAGCATCACCTCCGCGCAGGCGTGGACGCGGTCGAAGGCCTCCGCGAACTGCTCGCGCGGAATCGGCTGTCCGCCGATGCGGATCCGCTCGGTCGGCCCGGCCAGGTGCGGCGAGGTGAACAGACCCGTGCGCAGACCCCGTGCCCGCAGGCCCGATTCCAGCATGGCGCAGACGGAGCCTTTCCCGTTGGTACCCGCCACGTGGACGAAGCGGCAGCGATCCTGTGGCCTTCCCAGGGCATCCAGAACCTGGCTGATGCGCTCCAGGCCGAGCTTCGCTGTCTTGATCTCGTTGCCCAGCGCGTAGAGGAAGTGAACCGAATCGGGGTAGTTCACGCCACGAAGAACCGCAGCGCTCGTGAAATGTACTGTTTCATTTCCAGGCGCGGCACCACGGCATCCAGCATGCCATGCTTCAGCAGAAACTCGCTACGCTGGAACCCCTCAGGCAGCTTCTTGCGGATGGTCTGTTCGATCACGCGCGGTCCGGCAAACCCGATCAGCGCGCCCGGTTCGGCAATGTTGAGGTCGCCGAGCATGGCGTAGCTGGCTGTGACGCCGCCCGTGGTGGGGTCAGTCAGCACGCTGATGTAGGGCAGGCGCGCTTCGTCCAGCCGCATCAGGGCCGCCGCAATCTTGGCCATCTGCATGAGGCTGACCGCGCCTTCCTGCATGCGCGCGCCGCCTGACGCGGACACAATGATCACCGGCGTATTGGCGGCAATCGCTCGTTCAATGGCTCGCGCGATCTTCTCGCCCACCACCGAGCCCATGCTGCCACCGATGAACCGGATGTCCATGACGCAGAGCTGTACGGGACGCCCATCCAGGTTGCCCGAAGTCGAAATCACCGCGTCGGAAAGGCCGGTGGAGGCCCGGAATCCCTTGATGCGCTCCAGGTAGGGCTTGCTGTCCACGAAATGCAGCGGGTCGCTCGTGGCCAGGCAATGGTCATGCGTTTCGAATACCCCGTCATCCAGCAGCATCTTGATGCGCCCCGGCGCATCCAGGCGAAAATGATGGCCGCATTTGGTACAGATGTTCCAGTTGGCTTCCAGATCCTTCTTCCAGATGATCTGCCGGCAGCCGTCGCACTTCTGCCACAGACCCTCCGTGCGAACTTTGCGCTCACCGTCTCCCAACGTGGGAAGCTTCTCATCGTTCGGTTTGTCCCGCTTGAACCAAGACATGCAACGTCCTACGTTAACGCGGGTAGGGATGGCCCCGCAAGGTTGCAAACGCACGATAAATCTGCTCGGCCAGCATGGCGCGTGCCAATTCGTGCGGAAACGTCATGGCGGAAAGGCAGAGCAGCAGGTCCGCACGGGCTCCCCATCCGCTGGGCAGACCGTCGTGTCCGCCAATCAGGAACACCTGGTCGCGCCCTTCCATTTCGGCTAGTGCGAAGACTTTGGCGAAGGCAGCCGAGTCCATCGCTTTGCCCACCGGGTCCAGAAAAATCTTGCGCGCCGCCGGATGTTTGGCCCACAGGTCGGTGCGCTCCGGCCGGATTTCCCGCATCTCCGCCGGACAGTAGCGCGCCGCACGGCCCAGAAAGTCTTCCGCTATCGCGTTGGCGTGGGGGTCTTTCGGTTTGCCAATAAAATATAGATAGATCTTCACTCGCCGGGAATCTCGACGCTTCTGGCATTGCGCCAGAGCCGCTCCAGCCCGTAATACTCGCGCGATTTCGGCGAGAAGATGTGGATCAACAGGTCTCCGTAGTCGGCCAGTACCCACTCTGCCTGGTTGTAACCCTCCACGCTGGCCGGCAACTCCGCCGCGTACTCCTTCAGGTGCACCCGTACCTCGTCGGCGATCGCCTGAATCTGCCGCTGGTTGGCTCCCGTGCAGATGACGAAGTAGTCGGCAAACGAAGTGATTCCGGTGAGATCAAGAACCTTGATATCGGTTGCCTTTTTGGATTCGGCGGCGCGGACAGCGAGGAGCCAGGTTGGCGCTGCAGTTGCTGGTTCGGGAACTTCCCTCAGGTCAGTCTTGGTCAGAACACACTCCTGTCCGTATCGTACTACAGTTGGTGGTGGCGGGCTTCAGCTTGCCAACGCGCGTTTTTCTTCATCGGCATGTGTCCTTTGTGGCAACGGTATCTTGACTTTCCGTCCGTACTATTACTAACCTTTACCAATTGGAGGGAATTCCCCGGATGTTCAAGGGCAAGACCGCGAAGAAGCTCGCCTCGCTATCGGCAGTGGGTGCCGGGGCGCTGGTCCTCACGGCCGGGAAGGCGGAAGCGGGCATCATTTATTCAGTGGCTCCGCCAAATCTCACGGTGGGATTCGGGCCGAGTACCGTTCCTAGCGGAGGCGCCACTTTATCCGGAAGCCCAAACGCATCCAACTTCGGATTTGGTTTCTTGGCTTTGGGGTACGGCATTCCCAGAACTTCCGGGTCCATTCGTTTTTCCGGTTTCTTCCGGGCAATCGGGGCATCCGGCAGCAACAACGTGACCTTCGCTGTCCGAAAACTGCTTTGTGGATGCAACGGACTCAGATTGTTCAACGCTGGCGTGGTGTGGGGCTCGAAGGTGACCAGCGCAAAGAGCCTGGCAAGCGCCACGCAACGGGCCCAGGATTTTCTGGTCGCCTCCAGAACCTGGGGCACTTCGTTCAAGACGGTCAGTGGAGCTTCCCAGTTCCTGGGCCAATTCCACAAGTTTACCGGCGGCCTCAGCACTGTCTCCGGCCCCGGCTTCACTGACAAGTTTGCGCTGTTCACCTTCAACCCGAACGGTACCCCGCTGTACGGCTGGCTGGAGCTTTCGCTGAGTGTAAGCGACCAGTGGGGCAGCGATCCCGCTCTCGGCCCGAACCTGACCCTCATTTCCTTCGCCTACGACACCTCCGGCGCTCAGCTTCCGGCCGGTGCGCCCGAGCCGGGCACACTCAGCCTGGCGGCACTCGCTTTGGGGGCTGCGGGACTGCGCCGCTGGCGCGCTTCGCGCAAGACCAAGGCGGCCTGACGCGGGCACGGGTCCTCCCATGAAGCGGCTCCTCTTGGTCGGATGGGACGCAGCCGACTGGAAACTCATCAACCCTCTGCTGTCCGCCGGCGAAATGCCGCATCTCGCGCGAGTGATCTCTGAGGGTGTGCGCGGCAACCTGGGAACCATCTTCCCGCCTCTCAGCCCGATGGTGTGGACCTCCATCGCCACCGGCAAACGGCCCCACAAGCACGGCATCCACGGCTTCATCGAACCGGCCCCGGACGGCATGTCCGTCCGCCCCATCACCAACCTCGGCCGGAAGA
>OKRF01000127.1:13768-16879 GCA_900290315.1 Candidatus Sulfopaludibacter sp. SbA3
CGGCATGTCCGTCCGCCCCATCACCAACCTCGGCCGGAAGACCAAGGCCTTCTGGAATATCCTCAACCAGAACGGCAAGCGCAGCATCGTGGCCGGATGGTGGCCCTCCCACCCCGCCGAACCCATCCGTGGCGCCATGCTCTCCAACAGCTTTCCCTTTCCTCACGAGGCCGGTCCCCACGCTCCGCTCCCGCCCGGCGCCATCTGGCCTCCGTCTCTGGTGAAGACCACCGCCGAACTCCGCGTGCACGCCACCGAACTGACCGGCGAAATCATTCAAATGTTTGTTCCCGGCGCCGCCAAAGTAGACCAGGAGAAAGACCACAGCCTGCACGATTTGGCCGGCATCATCGCCGAGACCATGAGCATCCACGCCGCCGCCACGGAGTTGATGGAGACACAGTCTTGGGACTTGGCCGCCATCTACTACGCCGGCATCGATCACTTCTCGCACCGCTTCATGCGCTACCACGCACAGAAGAATGCCGGAGCCCATTCCGAAACGGACCCAGAACTTTTCCGCCAGGTGGTGTCCAACGCCTATCGCTATCACGACGTGATGCTGGGCCGGCTGATCGCCCTGGCGGGGCCGGATGCCGCCGTGCTGGTGCTGAGCGATCACGGTTTCCATTCCGATCAGCTCCTGCCCGACTACATTCCCGCCGAAGCCGCCGGCCCCGCGGTGGAGCATCGCGATTTCGGCATCTTCTNNCCAGTGTGCTGGACATCGCACCCACAGTGCTGCATCTCTTCGGTCTGCCGGCAGTCCGGGACATGGATGGCAAGGTGCTGATCAGCGCCTTTCGGGATCGCACCCTGGCCGCTGCCGTGCCCAGTTGGGACGAAATTCCCGGCGACGATGGCCGCCACTCGCCCTCGCTGCAATACGACGGCGCCTCTTCCACCGAGTCCCTCAAGCAGTTGGTGGCCTTGGGATATATTGCTCCCCTTGGCGACGATGCCAGGAAGACGGTGGACCAGTGCGTCGCGGAAAATCGCTATAACCTGGCGCGCTCTCTCGCCGGCGCCGGACAGGCGGACCAGGCAGCGCTGGTCCTTCGCGAGCTCATCGCGGACGATCCCGAGCAGGGGCGCTTTCACGAGCAACTGTTCCATTGCCACATGATGCTCCGGGACCTGGCGGGCGCTCGCCGCGCTCTTGATGCCTTCGACCGTGCTTGCGCCGCTTTCGCACCGCGCGCCCAAGCCGATCTGGCACGCCGCCGCGCCGGGAAACCGGACGAGGAGGTATCGGCCGACCCCAAGGCCCGCGATCGCAAGGAAGAACACGAGCGCCGCGAATTGATGGAAAAAGCGTCGGGATTTGCGCTGCCTCGGCTGCTGCTCCACTGCCGGCTGGCTTTGTCACAGACGCGGACCTCTGCCAGGAAATCCGCCGCCCGCCAGTTGCTGGACCAAGTGGCCGAATCCGCCGGGCGCCGCGCCGGGATGGCCCTCTTCCTGGCCGACGGTTTTGCCAGCGTGGGCGAAGACGCTCGCGCGCTCGAATTCATCCGCAGGGCCCGTCGCGCCGATCCGGAGAACTGGCAGGCCATCGCTCTGGAGGCGGGCCTCCATCATCGCGCCAAACGGTATAGCAAAGTGGTGGAAGCCGCCGTGGAATCGCTGTCCCTGATTTATTTCCAGCCTCACCTGCACTATGTGCTGGGCGTTTCGCTGGGCCAACTGGGTCTGCACGAGCAGGCCGAGCAGGAATTACGCATCGCCATCAACCAGTTTCCGGGGATGGCGGCGGCGCGTGCGGCATTGGGCCGCCTGATTCGCCGCGACCGCGCACGCATTGGCGAAGCCGGTTTGCATCTGGCCGAAGCCCAGGTGCTGCGCGAGAAGGCCGGTAAGCGCCACGCCCGCCAAACCGCCGCCACATCGGCAGTGCCTGAGCCCGCACCCGGCCTGCCAGGGTTTGAGCGCTGGCACGGAGCGCCTCCGGCCGATCGATCCCGCGTCGTCACCATCGTCACCGGCCTGCCCCGCAGCGGCACCTCCATGATGATGCAGATGCTCGCCGCCGCCGGTATCGAGCCCGTCACCGATGGCAAACGCGTTGCCGATTCAGACAATCCACGCGGCTACTTCGAGCACGAGCAGGCCACGCACGTTCACCAGGACGTATCGTGGATCCCTGCCGCCCGCGGTAAGGCGGTCAAGATTGTGGCGCAACTGGTGCCGTTCCTTCCCGCTGGCGAAGAGTACCGCGTGGTCTTCATGCACCGCAATCTGGAAGAGGTGGTGGCCTCCCAGAAGGCCATGCTGCAGCGGCTCGGCCGCACCGGCGGCAAAATCCAGGACGCTGGCCTGATGCGCGTCTATGCCGCGCAACTGGTGCGCGTGCAGACGTGGCTGAAGACCCGCCCCGAGGTCCAGGTGCTGTCCGTGGACTACGGCGATGCGGTGAAGAGTCCCTCCGAAATCGCCGCCTGCCTGGCCGCGTTTCTCGGCACGCCTTTCGATTCCGCCGCCGCCGCTTGCGCCGTCGACGCCGCGCTGCGCCGCCAGACCGCCGCAGGGTAATATGATCGCATGCGATCCGCACTCGTCCTGGTGCTTCTGGGTCTTGCTTGCCGGGCGCAAGACCTGCCCCTCACCGGCATCAGCCACGTCAACTTTCGCGTCTCCGACCTGGAGAAATCGCGGGCCTTCTATACCGGTATACTCGGCTATCCGCAAGCCTTCTTCACCGGCCGCAACGGCGCGGTAGGGACGGCTTACCTGAAGGTTAACGACGAGCAGTACATTGAAATCTCACCGGGCCTGAGGGAAGGCGAGAATCAGCGGCTGACGCACATCTCTTTCGTCACCACCGATATCGAAAAGCTGCACGCCGCCCTCACCGCGCGCGGCCTGCAGCCTACGGCGTTGAGGCCGCCCGGGGGCGACGGCACACGCGGCATCCGCATCACCGACCCGTTCGGCTTTCCCCTGGAATTCACCGAGTACCTTCCCGGCAGCGAGCACGCCAAAGCGCGCGGCAAATTCGAAGATCCCCAACGCATTTCCATCCACCTGCTCCACGCCGGCATTCCCGTGCCACGCGAAAAAATGGACACCGCTATGGCTTACTACCGCGACAAGCTCGGCTTCACCGAATTC
>OKRF01000127.1:16889-26733 GCA_900290315.1 Candidatus Sulfopaludibacter sp. SbA3
ATGGACACCGCTATGGCTTACTACCGCGACAAGCTCGGCTTCACCGAATTCTGGCGCGGCGGCCGCAAGGATGGCGCAGTCGACTACATCAATCTGCGTACCCCCGGCGCCCGCGGCGATTACATCGAGCTCATGATTTACGATGGGACGCCCACGCGCGAAGAACTCGGCACCATGCAGCATGTCGCGCTGGAAGTCCCCGACGTCCAGCAGGGCTTCCAGACTGCAGTCGAACGCGGCGCGCCGGAAGAGAAGTCCAAGCCCAAGATCGGCCGCAACGGCAAATGGCAGCTCAATCTCTACGACCCCGATGGCAGCCGCACGGAGTTGATGGAGCCGAAGGCGTCTGCCGATGCGAATCGTCTCGCGGCAGATCTGCAGGCGCTGCGCGGAACGGAGCGACTGTCGGATGCTCAGTACAAGAGGATACAGACGGAGTACCTGGAGTGGATCGACGCGCGGGTCGGGGCCGGCAAGACTGTCGATACCATGAACACGGAGTTGCGCGCCCAGGGGCTGTTTTCAGACTGGAAGGATTCCGTTGACGAGAATTTCAAGACCCACGCCGGCTACCTGGAGCCTCTCTCCGTGCGGGATCTCCATGCCGCTGGCGACATTCTCGTGATCGTCGCCCAGATGTACCAGGGTGCACTTTGCTCTTTGGATGACACGATCGTCCTCTATCAGCGTACTCCGCCAAGGAGAATCGGTCAGATCAACGCGGAGTCCGGGAAGTATGCGCACTATCTCTCCGGACTCGATGTCGGAGAGAAACTCGCCTCTGGTGCCAGACTCATAGCCAGCGGCTGGACGTTCTCCAACTGCACATCGACCTGGAACGGAAAAACGATACGGATTGACCGCTTGCGCGAGACCTCAGTCGAAAACATTTTGACCCGCGACCTCTGGGCGCAAGACCGATTTCCGGAGGAGAATGTTTCTGCGCGGCTGCAAGGCGTTATCGTCTCGTTCTTTTACCAGGGTGGCATTGGCGATGCGGAGTTGCTGAGCGTCCCGTCCATCGCAAGGTATCGCGTGTTGGCCGGCGGCGCGATCCGCGAAGCGCCTGTAGCTCTCACGCGCGCCGGGTTCATTCGCGAATGGCTCGACATGGACGACGCAGAGGCATCGCGCTGGAGCGAACCGGCAGCCCTGAAAGCTCGCACGCCCGCCGCGGCTGCGATCAAGAAGAACGGCATCGCATGGCAAGGCGTTTCTCAATGCCTTGCTCCCATCTGGGAAGTCGCCATACGTCCGAATGACACGCAATCCCTCTACGTGTTCCACATCAGCGGAGCGCGCGCCACCGCTCTCCGCATGCTGGCCGTAACGAACAAGCTGACCCCCGGATGCACTGCCATCGACATCAAGAGCAACTTGAACAGTGTTGGCGCCGAACTGCCCTGGTAGCCCTGCTCAGAACGTAAAGCGGATGCCCAACTGAATGCGTCGATTGTTTGCCGCGCCGCCGAAACCGCCCGGACCGCCACCGCCGGGTCCGCCGCCGCCGAATCCGGTGTTGACGCTGGTCGCCTGCAGGAAGTAGGGGCTGGTGATGACGCCCTGGTATCCGCCCGGATTCAGGTGATTGAGCAGGTTCTCAAAGTTCACCGAGAGCGTCACGTTGTATGGGTGCTCGGTGGTATCGCCGCCCATGCCCATCATCCTCCCCATCCCACCGCCAGGACCGCCACCGCCGCCAGGAGGCGGACCACCGCCGCCGGGGCCACCCGGTCCGCCACCGGGTCCGCCCGGACCGCGCCCGCCGCCTGAGAGTCCCATCACTCCGGCAGAAGGCATGCCGCCGCCCGGCCCCTGGTCCGCCTGCTGCGTCTTCTTCGGGACGCCGCCGAATCCAAACGTGCGATACAACCGCATGTTGATCGATACCAGTCCCGGCATGGTCAGATAATTCCGCGGCACCAGGCTGCCCGGATTGGTCACGCTGTAATTGGCGGAAAACGTGCCGTACGGCGAGCAAGCCGTGTTGCCGGACCGAACGACTCCCGCGCAAGTTGCCGTCGAGCTGAACACCGCCCGCGCGTTGGTCAGCGTGTCGCCATAGAGATCCTCACCGGCCAGCACATCGTAAGGCTGGCCTGAGCGCATGGTGATGAAGGGCGCCAGGCGGATGTTCGCGGGCGCGACGATGTTGCCGATCAACTGGAAATTGTGCCGCCGGTCGAAGTTTGAGCGGCCCCAGTCCGCGGCAAAGTTGTAGGGATCCGTCGGCGACGAAGGGATGTCCTTCGCATAGCCCAAGGAGTAGTTGCCAAACAGGGAGACCTTGCTGCTGAACCGCGTGTTGAAGTTGACCATTATCAGGTGCTGCCGCATGTAGCCGCCCGACTCGGTCTCAAAAATCGTGCCCGCGGAGTAGCCATAGGGGAATAGCCCGTTGGTAGCGCTGAGCGGCAGCGCCGGATTGAACGTGCCAGGCAGCGGCGTATTGACAGGAATGGACTGCGCCATGTGGACCGTGCGATTGAACGAATACGTCACCGCCAGCGTGGTGTTGCGCGGAAGCTGGCGCTCCACTCCGAACGCGCTTTGCATGCTGTAATCGGCGCGCAGCTTGGGGTCGATCTTGAAGATGCTTGAAGATGCTGTTCTGCCCCGCGCTGAGCGAAGAAAGCGCCGGAATATTGGGGTAAAACGTCGGATTGTAAACCGTGTATTGCAACTGGTTGACACCATTATTCAGGGCCGCTGTTTCAAACAGGCCGAGNNCCGATCGTAAAAGACTCCGAGCCCGCCGCGAATTACGGTCTTTCGTCTGCCGTTCTTCGCATTGCCCGGTGCCCACGCGAATCCCAATCGCGGTGCCCAGTCGCGGTGATCGCCCACCAGCGTCTGCGCTTCGTAGCGCAACCCCGCGCTGATCGTCAGATTCGCCTTCACCCGCCAGTCGTCCTGCACGAATGGACCGAAATCCCAACGATCCCCGCTGATGTAAGACTGGCCCGCCTGAATCGCAAATCGGGAAGGTCCGCCGCCCAGCACCTGAATCTGCGACTGGGGCAGGCCGGCCTGCGACAGCAGCACGTTGCGTTCGTACTGCTGCAGCGACGTCAGAGTCACGGTGACGGGATTGCCGCTCGCATCGGTCACAATCTGGTTGCTGGAGTTGAGCAACGGCTCCACGCCGCCGAGGAAAGTGAACGACCCGCCAAAACCATTCGGCTGGCTGCTCTGGTCGCTGTCGCGCCGCACACGGATGCCGAAGCGAATGGTCTGCGTTCCATGCGACAGAGAAGTATTGTTCTGCAGTTCCAGATGCCGGCTGAGGTCGTGCGTGTCGCCCAATCCGTTTCCACCGGTAGTGAAAGCTCCCGCCACGTTGATCTGGGGCAGCAGGTTGCCAGGGCTTGCAGTCCAGTTGCGGAAGAGTTGAAAGCGGGTCTCGTTTACGACCTTGGTGCTGAGAATGGCGCTCTCCGTCACCATAATGTTCTGTCCGTCGCCGGTGCTGTTGTATGCCAGGTTGGAATAGGGCGCAGGCAGCCGGGTCCCGCCCAGCCCCGCATTGTCGCGCGAATTCAAGCGCTCTTCCACGCGCACGGTCAGGGTGTGATTCGTGCTCAGGGCGTAGTCGAGCCGCGGGGCAATAATGGTAAAGCTGGAAGGCGACAGCACCGAGGTGTTGATGGCGGACTGGGTGAACGTCTTGGGATCGAAGTATTGCGCCACGATGACCGAGTTGTCCTGCACGTCGCGGCGGTTGAAATCCATGAAGAACGAAGCCTTCTTGCTGAGGGATCCACCGAGATTTGCGCTCCACATGCGCGAGGAATAGTCCGGCTTGATATCCGAAAACGGATTGCGCGAGTTGAAGACGCCATCGCTATCCATGAGGTTCACGGCGCCGCGCAATTTGTCCGTTCCCGGCTTGGTCAGAATCTCGATGCGGCCGAAACCCAGCCGGTCGTACTCGGCCGAGAAGGGGTTCTGGTTGATGCGGATCTCGCGGATCGATTCCTTCGGCGGCAGTTGGCCGCCGCTGAAACCATCGATGTAGATCTGCCCGCCGTTCGGCCCCGCGCCGGGACCGGCGAGAGCCTGCAAGGCATCGGAGAGGTCGTCGGGATCGTCAGGGAGCGCTTGCAGATCGGCGCCGCGCATGACTAACGCGGTGGCATTGTTGTCGGGTTCCACGCTGACGGTGGAGGTGGCTTCCGCCTGCACGGTCACTTCCTGCTTTTCGGCGCGGATGGACAACTGAATCGGCAATTGTACGGTTCCACCGGCCGCGACCGTGATCGCTTTGGAGAAGGGTGCGAACCCGGTCAACGTGACCGAAACGGTGTAATCGCCCGGCGCCACGCCGGCCACCGTGTAGCTGCCGTCACCCTGCGTTTGCACGGTTTTGGCCGCGCCATGGCCGCTGAGAGTGACGGTTGCCGCGGGAATCACCGCACCCGAGTCGTCGGCCAGCACGCCCCTAATGGTTCCAGTGGACTGTTGCGCGGCTAGGGCAGTGGTGAACAGCACCGCCGTCAGCAAAACGGGAATTGCTCTTGAGTTCGACATGTCTTAATAGAGATGGCGTATAGAGGAAATGGGGAGATACCAGCCAATTGTAAAGAACTGTTAAAAAGTTCCAAAAAAATTAGTTTACCGTAGGCACGCGCTCCACGTGGTCGATCACCAGGATCTCGAACGGCATGGTCCGCTTTTCCAGCCGGAGGCCCAGTTGGGGCAGAGCGTCGAGCAGCCCGTTATCCTGCCCTGATTCCGAGGGAGTCCATGCCAGCTTGATCTTGTACGCGCCCTGAATGCCCGTGGCGTCAACCACGGGGCGGTCCGCCGAGTTGGTCAGGATATTGGCGAAGGCCGGCATGGGGATCGCGGTGGCGTGAAACTCGCCATGTCCGGAGCCGTAGTCGAACCTCCCGGGGTTCGGCACGACTTCTTCCAGCCTGGGCCCGTTCTTGCCCACCACGAGAGCATAAACCGGCACGTCTTTCGGCTCGCGGTGGAACTTGAGGCCGAAACGCTCCGCCAGCATAGTCTGGAGCATCAGGCGCGCTCTGGCCCTGGTGGTATCGGCGGGCATGGTGGCATCGAACTGGTATTCTTCCAGTTCCATCCAATCCGGACCGGAAACCTGCCAGTCTTTGAGGAAGAACGCCTCCCTCACAATGGCTGCCAGCGATTGATGACAAGTCACCCGCCCCGGCGTATAGCGGAACGGCCCCAACGGGACCGTGACATGGTCGCCCGCCAGGAGCATGATGGGCTTTCGGGGACCGCTGGGCTTCAGCGACACCACATCGAACGCGGGCGGAGTCTGCGCCCAGACGGCAGCGGCCAGGAGCGCCAATAAGGTCAGTTTCATATATCGTGCCTCGTCCCCTAAAGAGCGATCAACTTCAGTCCCGGAATCTCTTTGAAATGTCGAATGTTTCTGGTTGCAACCGAGTACCCTCGCTCCAGGGCACACGCCTCGATCAACAAATCGTCGAAGGGGATGGTGGCTCCAGCCGCCGAGGCCTCGGCGCCAATCTTACCAACAAGTTCGGCCGTACGCTCCGTGATGGGATAGATCGGGATGGCCACTTTTAGCTCATCCAGGAAAACCCTGCGACGTTTCCGCCGTTCAGGTGTGTCCGCCCGATGAATACCATGCGCCAATTCGGCCACAGCAATCGCGCAAATGGCGGCTTCCGTCTCCCCTATCTTGTGAGTAATCTCTGTGAGGAACTGCGCGACGTTCAACTGCCGACGCTCCGCCTCGATGACGATGCTGGAATCGAGGATCACTCCCAAACAGGCGGGTTCCATGGCTGGCTGCGAGCGGCGATCCCTTCCTCGACATCCTTCATGAATCCTTCATCCAGCGTTACGGTCGAGCCAAGAGTCTCGGCCATCGCGATGCACTCGGAAAGCAGCCGGCCTTTCGGTAGAGGCGAACGGATTACGGCAACGGGCCGGGAATTTTGCTCGATCACGACCTCCACCCCCTGCTGAACTTTGGCGAGCACCTCATGAAGGTCGCGAGCGACCTCGGCTTCGGTCATATGCAGTTCAGCCATCAATTCGATCATATCGCAACATCCCTGCGATCTCATCGTGGAGGCGCTGGGTGAGAGCTTCGCGATCGGCGAGCTTCAGATTTTTGGTGGGAATGGGATTGCCTATCCGCAGTGTCACGCGGCCGGTGCGGATATGGATGGAACCCATCGGCAGCAGCTCCCGCATGCCCACCAAGGCCATGGGGACGACCGGTACGCCGGCCTTGATGGCGATGTAGGCGGCGCCTTCCTTGAACTCGCGGAGGCCGTGGGGCGAGCGGCCGCCTTCGGGGAAGAGCAGCATGCAGGTGCTGCGGGTGGCGATGATGCGGGCCGCCTCAGTCATGCTCTTCAGCGAGGCGCGCGGGCTGGAGCGATCCACCGGCAGGTGGCCGGCGCGCAGCAGGTGCGTACCCAGAAAGGGAATTTTGTACAGGCCTTTCTTGGCGAAGAAGCGGAACTGGTGCGGCAACTGCGAAAGGATCGCCGGAATATCCATGTAGCTGGCGTGATTGGCCACAAACACGTAGGTGCCGCGGGGGTCCAGTTTCTCCAAGCCTTCGGTCCGCACGCGGATGAAGCTCTCCGCCAGCAGCATTTTTCCCCAGATCCGCGCCAGGTGATGCAGCCCGTTGCCCTGCCGGTCGAAGAACGACGCCAGGATGGAGAGCGTACCCATCCCTATCGTCGAGAACACAATTAACGGAGTGGAGATCAGCAGGGACCGGAGAAAACTCATCGTCGCCCAATGATAACAATGTGCGGGTGAGGCTTAGCTCGAAACGGGCGAACGGGCGGGATCGCCGCGCAGGGCGGGGGCCATACGCAACAGGGCCCATTTGGCGCCATAGAAGGCGCAGCCGATAGCGACGGCCAGGACGGCATTCACGGCCAGGACAGCCAGGGCCGTAGCGAGGAAAGCGGCGGCATCCACACGGCTCATTTTGGGCAAGCGGCGCCAGGCGCTCCAATCCAGCAGGCAGAGCCCCATCCACGCGGTGACTCCGGCGATGGCGGGGATGGGGATGTGCGCGACGAAACCCGCGCCGACGGCGAGAATGCCTACCAGGAAGACGGCGTGCAGCAGATTGGAAAGGCGGGAAGTGCCGCCGCAGCGGACCACCGCGAGGCTGCGGGCCGGAATGCCTACGCTGAGCGGCGCGCCGAACATGCCGGCGAAAATATTGGCGATGCCATACGCGCCGAGTTCGGAATCGGCATCAGAGGCCTTCATGCGCTTGTGACGTCCGCGGAAGTGCTCTACGACGCGCGACGTAATCAGAATGTTCACGCTGGAAACGAAGGCCAGGGCGAATGCCGAGGGCAGCACCGTGAAGACATCGGTGGGCTTCCAGGAGAACTCCACAAAGGGCGGCAGCACCGCCGGCAGGTTGCCGACTTCCTTTTCATGGATGCCGAAAAAGCGAGCGATCAAGATGGCCAACCCCACGCCGATCAAGGGAGCCGGAAGGCGCGGGGAAAGGCGGGCGGCGATGGTGGCGGCCACGATGACGGTAACACCCAGGACGAGCGGCAAAGAGCGCATGGCCGACAGGTGATCGAAGAACACTACGAGCTGGCCCATCGCTGTAGCGGACGCCCGTGCCGTTGGCGACGCGATGCCAAACATGATATCGAGCTGCGAGATCAGCATCATGCCGCCGATTCCGCAGGAGAAGCCGGAGACCACGGCATGCGGCACGCGCGTGATGTGGCGGCCCAGGCGCATGACGCAGAAGCCCATCATGATCACCGAAGCCACAATAGAAACTTTGGCCGCACCGCCGATGCCCTGGTTGCGCACGGCGGCGGCGATGAAGGGGACCGTAGCGCTGGCGGTGCCGCCAATCAGAACTGGATTGCGCCCGAGGATGGCAATGACGGGCGCGGTGAGAATCGACGTGAAGATGCCCAGCACCGGCGGCAGTCCCATGAGCGACGCCAGTGCCAGGCCGTAAGGCAGGGCGATGAGCGCGGCAATCGCGCCGCCCGCGCAATCTCCCAGCAGTTGAGTGGGACCGTACTTTTCACCGGGCGGCGTTCCTGTCAGCAGGAAGGCCCGAACGTTCAAGCCATCACCTTAAGGAAGGCGGCCTGGAACTTCTTCATCTCGTCTGGCAAGCCGACGGTCACGCGGACATAAGTGGGCCACGCCTTCCAGACACGGCCGATGACGACCTTCTCCTTCATCATGGCGCTGACAATCTCCTGGCCGGGCCGCTTCACATCCACCATGAAGCAGTTGGAGACGCTGGGCACGTACTTGAACCGGTTCTTCTCCAGGAAGTTCAAGCAGTCTTCGCGAACCGCACCGATCATCTTGCGGCGTTCGGGAACCAGGTTCTTGCTCAACAGGCTGGCTTGGGCGGCGACCATGCCGGTGATGGGCAGCATGCTGAGCTTGCTGTAGCCGTCCAGTTTATCCAGAAGGTCGGGACGTCCCAGGGCTGCTCCGGCGCGCAATCCGGCCATGCCGTAGATTTTGGAGAAGGTACGCAGAATGACCACGTCCTTATCCTTCGCCACCAGGTCGCTCATGAACGGGGCTTCCGAGATGTGGGTGTACGCCTCGTCAAGCAGGACGATCGCGCCCTTGGGCTTGTTGGCGACGATCCACTCGAGCTCGGATTTCGGCGTCAACGTACCGGTCGGATTGTTGGGGTTGCAGATGTAGATCAAGCCGGCGTTGGGGCTGGCGGCGGCCATGGCCTTCACATCATGGCGGTAGTCCGAAGTAAGCGGCACTCTAATGACTTTGGATCCGATGAACGCGGCCGCGCCGGCGCCGGCTTCGTACCCGGGATCACCCATGATGAGCGGCTTCTCGGGAGATGTGAACGCGATCACAGATTGGTGCAGGGGCGCGCTGGAACCGGGGTAGATGCGAACGTAATTGCCCTTGAGTCCTTCCTGCTCCGACAGCGTCTTGCGGACTTTGTCCGCTTCGCCAAACAGGTACCGGCCACCCTGCGCGACGATCTCGTGCACGGCGTTGCGGGCTTCCGTACACGGTCCGAGCGGGTTCTCGTTCGAATTGATCATGACGGCATCGGGCGGAGCATCCACCCGCGAAAGCTGGGCCATCGCCGGCTCATTGTAGAACGGTAGTGCGGCGGCTCCGGCGCCCATCATCGCTGCAATACGGCCAAAGTTGCGGCGGGAAAAGCCGCGTTTCAATGCATCCTTGCTTTGCTCGTCTGTAAGAACGTTGTTCATTTTCTCCCTCTCGTGAGCTGAAGATGACGTGCGCTGGCCGCACGGTTGCTCGCAACTGGGAGCAGAGTCCGCGACGGCATGGGCGCGAGCCGGACTTTCTGCCAAGCTATCATCTCCGCCCGATGGTGTCGAATAAATACAGATTATATACCTATTAATTTAATCTATTCCCTTTGTTCCCGGTTTTTGTGCTTCGAAGCGGATCTGCTTCAGGAGTTCGGTATCCTTCTGCAGCTCGGTCTGGCCGGCGGGGAATTGGTTGAAGCTGAGCATGTAGGCCAGAATGTCGGCGTTCTGCTGGCGGGTCAGGCTGCCGGGACGGCCTTCGGGCATGGAAACACGGATGCGTTCAAAGAGTTCGCCCAGGGTCAGGCCGCTCCAGTTGGACATAAAGGCGCCGCCGGAGAGCGGAGGAGCTTCTTCACCGCCGCTGAGTTCTGCGCCGTGGCAGGCGGCACATTCCTTGGCGTAGAGGGCCTGGCCGCGCTTGGATTGATCATTGGTGTAGACGCCGTCCCAGACGGAGGAGGCTGGGGAGGCGGCGGCGATGGCGACGAGGGCCAGGAAGAGGGGGCCGGGGGCCAGGGGCCGGGGGCCGGGGTTTTGTCGCTCGC
>OKRF01000311.1:0-7693 GCA_900290315.1 Candidatus Sulfopaludibacter sp. SbA3
TTCGGCGACGTCCCCCTCGCGGAACCAGCGACCCTGCAGCAGCTTCACTCCCATGGCTTGAAGATAACCCGCGCTGACGGTGTCCACTTCAGCAACAGGTTGTTCGCTCACCGGCGGCAAGGCGGCCTCATCGCCGAAAATGGAGGCGCCGTTGTTTTGGCCGGTGAAGGGCAGTGCATCCACCGTACCTGCCCCTTCCACGCCGGGCAGGACCGCGACCACGTCGAGCACCCGGCGAAACAGAGCGCGGCGCCGCTCGGGAACCTTATATTGATCGCCGGATGGGACGATGATGGAGGCCAGGAGCCGCTCGGCGGCAAAGCCCGGATCGGTACGCNNACTTCGGCGGCCACCAGCGTGGATCGCAGACCATCCCGCGCACCGCCGATGGAGCCGCCGGTGCCGGATTCGCGCAAGGCATCCCCCGGCTGTCGCCGTGACGCACTGATCGCGGGCGCCATCCCGAAAGCCAGGCTGTTCAGGACGGACACGGCCAGGGTGAATGCCAACACGCTGCCATCGGCCTGGGCGGCAGCCAGACGCGGGATGCTCATGGGCGCCAGTGCCGGGAGAATGCTCCAGGCCAACCGGGCCAGACCATATCCGGCGATAGCGCCCACCATGCCGAGCAGGCAGCTTTCCGCCAGAAATTGGCGCATGATACGAGCCCTGCTGGCTCCCAGGGCTAGCCGGATGGCAACTTCGCGTTGCCGCCCCATGGCGCGCGCCAGTAGCAGATTGGCCACATTGGCGCATCCGATCATCAGAAACAGGAACGCCGCGGCCATCAGGAGCAGCAGGCCGGTTTGGGCCGTGCCGAGCGTGCGGTCGCGCAGCAGGTTGGCTCCCAGGCGGCGTTTGCTGTTGCTGGCCGGGTAGGCCCGCTCCAGAGCCTCGCTGACGGCGGCGAGGTGCTGTCGCGCACGCTCCAGAGAGACACCGGGGCTAAGACGGGCCACCGCTCCATACCCCAGAACTTGGCGATTGGAGTGGGCGGCGTCCACATGGAGCGACGCCCAGAAATCCATGTGGCGGGAAGGCGTTTGTACGGGCGTGGCGAGGCGCATCGGGAAGTCGAACTCGGGCGGCATCACTCCGATGATGGTGCAGGCATGCCCATTCACTTGCACCTGGCGCCCCACTACCGTCCTGTCGGCCTGGAAGCGCCGGGTCCAGAGACCGTAGCTGAGAATCATGACGTCGCGGCCGGGACGGTCTTCTTCCGGCAGGATGTTGCGCCCCAGCAAGGGCGTGACGCCGAGGGTGGGAAACAAGTTGGCGGGTACGGCGAGGCCGTAAAGCGCTTCGGGCAGCGTGCTGCCATCCCCGGCCAGGTTGAAGATGGCGTAATGGTAGGTGGCGACGGAGGCCAGGGCGGAGGTGTCGCGAGCCAGATCCTGCATGTCGTTCCAGGACACCCAATCGGCCCGTGCGGGATTCCTGGCGTAGGAATAGTCGGTGCGAAGCTGCACCAGTTGCTCGGGGTGGGTATAGGGCAGGGGTTGCAGGATCACCGTGCGGATGGCCGCGAAGACGACCGCGGTTGCACCCACGCTCAGGGCGATGGAGAGAATCGCTATGGCTGCCGTGCCGGGAGCACGCAGGAGAAAGCGCATGATTTTCCTGTAGACGGAGAGGATGCCCAGGGGGTTGCGGCGGGGCCGATTCAGTAGCGCTGGTGGAGTTCTTTGAGAGACTGCAAGTGCTCCCCTTGCTCGGCCCGGACGAGGCGATAGAACTCACAGACCAGACAAGTGGGGAGTTTTTGCGCGAATGTTCCCTGGGCCTTTCCGCCGCACAGTGTACCGCTCACAGCCCAGCAGATGCGCCCGCCGCGAGTGCCTCCATTTAGTCCACCAGCCTTGGCGTGTGACGCCGCTAAACAGACTCCCAAATCCGCCACGCGGTCACCTCCCGGTTGCCGGCCGCACTTTTTGAACTCCCAGCAGTTCAGGGGCATAATCGGACCTCCGCCTGTTCTATCGGCGCGGCGGCGGGTAAGCTTTAGTTTCGGCCCGGGGTTGTGTGCGGGAACAAGATCGCCGGCGTTGCCCACCGGCGGTTTTTCATGACGTTTTGCGGGGCGGTCCGCCCCTCATTGACAGGGTCGAAAAACCGGGGCCAGGGGCCGGGGGTCAGGGGCCGGGGCTGTGCAGCAGCGCGCTTCGCTCGCCGCACCGGCGGCAAGACCGCCGGCGTTGCCACCGCCGGTTTTTCATGACGCTTCGCGGGGCGGTCCGCCCCTCATTGACAGGGTCGAAAAACCGGGGCCAGGGTCCGGGGGCCGGGGCTGTGCAGGCGCGCTTCGCTCGCCGCACCGGCGGCAAGACCGCCGGCGTTACCGACTCCGGTTTTTCATGACGCTTCGCGGGCGGAACGCCCATCCCAACAGGGTCGAAAAACCGGGGCCAGGGGCCGGGGGTCAGGGGCCGGGGCTGTGCAGCGGCGCGCTTCGCTCGCCGCACCGGCGGCAAGACCGCCGACGTTGCCGACTCCGGTTTTTCATGACGCTTCGCGGGCGGGACGCCCACCCCAATGGAAGGCAAAAAACGATGGCCTGTCCTACAATAAGCTTCTATGCCCCGTCTGCTATTAGCCACTCTTTTCCTCGCCCGTCTGGCGCTCGCGCAGCCCGCGCCCAAACCCGATCTCCTATGGCCCGACGGCGCACACGGTGCGCAAGGCACCGACGACATCGATAAGCCCACTCTGACGCCCTACCTGGTGCCGGCCGGCCGTGGCACAGGCACTGCCGTGATCGTCTGCCCGGGCGGTGGCTACGCGCACCTTTCCATGGATAAGGAAGGTTCCGAGATCGCCCACTGGCTCAATTCCATCGGCGTATCGGCATTCGTCCTGAAGTACCGTCTGGGACCCAAGTACCACCACCCGGTGGAACTGGGCGATGCGCAGCGCGCCATCCGCACGGTACGCACCAAAGCCGCCGAGTACCGGGTGCTGCCAGACCGCATCGGCATCATGGGCTTCAGCGCGGGCGGCCACCTGGCGTCATGGGCAGGCACACATTTCGACGCTGGGAATCCGAATGCCGCCGACTCCATCGACCGCGCCGGCAGCCGGCCCGATTTCCTGGTGCTCTGCTATCCGGTGATCTCTTTCGGGCAGTACGCCCACCGCGGCTCCATGCAAATGCTGCTGGGCGACAATCCCGACCCGAAGCTGGTGGAACTGATGTCCAACGAATTGCAGGTCACCGCGCAGACGCCGCCCACTTTCCTGTTCCACACCACGGAAGATCGCACCGTGCCGGTGGAAAACAGCGTGCTCTTTTACCTGGCGCTGCGCAAAGCCGGAGTTCCCGCGGAAATGCACATCTACGAACGCGGCCCGCATGGAGTAGGCCTGGCGGCAACCGACGAGGCGCTCTCCTCCTGGCCTTCCCGCCTGGCCACCTGGCTTCGCGTGCGCGGCCTGCTCAAGTAGGACAGGCCATCGTTTTTTGTGGCGTGTCTGCTCTACTGGCTTTTCTTGACCGACTCCAGCCGCTGGATCATAGCACCGATCCAGTCCGGTTCGCCGCCGAAGCCGAGTTGGGTCCAGCGCCACGCGCCGTGTGGATCGACAATCCAGTTCTGGGGAATGGCCACTTCATCCAGGATTTCATTCACCAGGTTGGCGGCGGGGAGCACCGGGAAGGTGTAGCCTTTCTCTTTCATGAATGGCTCTACCAGACCGAGATCGGCATCGATGTTGAAGGTCAGGATCTGCAAATCGCTCCGGTCCTTCACCTGTTCATAGAGCTTTTGCAGGTGCGGTAACTCCTCATTGCAGGGACCGCACCAGGTGGCCCAGAGGTTGATCAGCACGCTTTTGCCTTCCAGCGTCTGCAGCTTCCAACCGACGCCGCTCAGGTCGGTAAGCTCGAACGAAGGCAGCGACTCGGACGGCTTTTCCCAACGGCCTTCCTTAAGTTCCGCCGGCTTGCCATCAGGCAGGCTGCTCCACACATTCCAGGCCGTCTCCGAGCCGCCCATTTCCTTCCACAGCGCGCGCGCTTCGCCGGTCAGATCGTCCTGCAGCCGGCCGCGCCACGGAGTGGGAGCCTCGCGGCGTGTGGCCAGCGCCCGTTGATAGTACGTGAGCCCATCCGCCTTGCGGCCTTCCAGCACGGCCAACCGCGCGCGATTGAGCCAGTATTCCGACAGGCGCTTGGCGTCCTTGGGCGGTTCCGTCTCGATAGCGCTTCGCAGGAACGCTGCTTCGGAGGGCCGGCCGGCTTGGCGCGCTGCCCGCAGCACCAGGCCGGCGAACTCCTGCCGGTCGTAGCTCTGGCTGTTTTCCAGTTCCTCGCGGCCTTCATCAGAAAGGCTGTCATCCTGCGCCGCGCGCTTCCGTTCCATGGCCTGCAGCGGCTCCGCTTTGTGCAGCAGTTCGAGCGCTCGTTTGGGTTGCCAGCGATGATCCACCAGAAGTTCCGCCGCGTTGACATAGACGCTGGAATCCGGCGGATTGTACTCCTCGGCGGCTTTGACGAAGCGATCCATCGCCGCAATGCCGTCCTTTTCGGAGCTCGCGAAATCGTTCTTGATGGCCCAGAACAATGCCTCGCGCGCCAGATACGGGTCCTCGGGAAAATCGTGAATCCAGCCCTTCAGTGCCTCCACGTAGCCCTTGTTGTAGGCCTGCCAGGCGGACGCGCCGCCCGCGTCTTCGGGTTCCGGGTGCGCTTTCCGCCATGCGGCGGCCACCACGCTGTATGCCTGCCCGGAGGCCGGGAACTCCCGCACGATCCGGTTGTCCAGCGCCAGCGCCGTCTCCTCGTCGCCAGCCTGCTTGTAGCCCTTCTTCAGAAACGCCAGCCATTCGGCATCGGGTTTGGCCTGGAGAGGCACGATGCGTTTGAGGTCATCGCTCACCTGGCGGCGCAGTTCGGCATGCTGCTGCGGTGGTCGCGTGCGGAATTCCAAGCCCCAGAGAGTCTGGTACTGCCTGAGCGTCTCCGGATTGNNCAAGCCGCGAAGAAGTCCGCGATATCGGCGGCCGCCGCCTTCTTGCCGGTGAATTTGCCGGACGTGTGCAGCAGAGCCAACTGCAAGGCCGGCCACGCGAACTGGGGAGCTTGCTGGCGCGCCGATTCCTGCAAGCGGATGCTTTCGGGCGTATCTAAGCCCGCCAGGGCGATGCCTGCCAGGTACAGGGCCAGTGGATCGTCGCTATGTTCCACTGCCACTTTCCGGTAGCGCGCCCGCAGTGCCGGCAACTGGTCCGGCTCCGATTGGCTGACGAAGTCGATGAGCAGCCGCTGCGGTTCCGCTTCGCGCGGATATCGCGCGATCAACTCCTCCAGCACCGCATGTTCACGGGCGGCCCGGCCGGCAAACGTCAACCGGTCCAGATCGCCGCCGGCCAGCCTCTCGTGAACCGTGCGAAGCAGGTCCGCGTTGGCCTCGCATCCCGGCAGCACCGGTTGCGCCATGCCAAGCGGGGCCAGCGCCAAAAGCGCCAGGGTAGCGCGCATGAGTGCACCTCCGTGCCAAGCCTACACCTACTTCGCCAGCACTTCCCGAATCTTCTTCGCCAGTACTTCGCGACTGAAGGGCTTGGGCAGAAACTCGATACCGGCATCCAGCACGCCGTGATGAATCACGGTGTTTTCGGTGTACCCCGAAAGATAAATCACCTTCATGTCTGGCCGCGTTCCCGCCAGAATGTCCGCCAGTTGCCGGCCGCTCATATTGGGCATCACCACATCCGTCAGGAGGAGCGCGATCCTCTCGGGACGCGAAGAGCTGATCTCCAGCGCTTCGGCGCCGCCGCTCGCGATGAGCACCGAATAGCCCAACCGCTGCAGCATCCTCACGGTCAGGTCGCGAACTGCCTTTTCGTCCTCCACCACCAGGATGGTTTCGTTGCTGCCGTGGGGGGAGTCGCTATCGGCACTCGGAGTGTCGCTGACCGCTTCTTTGACCCTGGGGAAATACAGTTTGAAGGTGGTGCCGCGGCCGGGTTCGCTGTAAACCCAGATATCGCCGCCGGCTTGTTTGATCATTCCGTAAACGGTGGCCAAGCCCAAGCCGGTGCCCTTGCCCTTCTCTTTCGTGGTGAAGAATGGTTCGAAGATGCGCCGCTTGGTTTCCGCGTCCATTCCAATCCCGCTGTCGCTCACCGCGATCATCACGAACTCGCCAGGCGTGACGCCCATGTGGGTCCTGGCGTAGTTTTCGTCGAGTTCGGCATTGGCGGTTTCGAGCGTCAACCGGCCCCCCAGCGGCATGGCGTCGCGCGCATTCACCGCCAGGTTCATGATGGCCTGCTCCAAGTGCCCGGGATCGACCCGGATGTTGCCTGCGTCGGCGTTCAGTCCGAACGCCAGCTCGATATCCTCACCGATCAGGCGGCGCATCATCTTCTCCGTCTGTTCGATCACGGCGTTTACGTTCACCACGCGCGGTTTCATGATCTGGCGGCGGCTGAAGGCCAGCAGTTGATTGGTGAGGGCGCCGGCCCGGTCGGCCGCTTTGAGAATCTCCTCGGCGTAGCCGCGCAAGGGGTCCAGAGGCGAAAGTTCGTCCAGGATCATCCGGTTGTAGCCGGAAATCACGGTCAGCATGTTGTTGAAGTCGTGCGCCACTCCGCCCGCGAGCCGCCCGACCGCCTCCATCTTTTGCGCGTGCATCAACTGGTCTTCCAGTTGTTTCCGCTGGCTGATGTCGCTCACGAAGGCGATGGCGAACCTGCCCTCCGGCATTTCCAGGTAACTCAAGCTGACTTCCACGGGAAACTCTTTGCCGTCTCTGCGCCGCCCCGAAAGATCCATGCCGATTCCCATGGGGCGAATGCGCGGGCGGGCGAAGTAATCCTCCCGGTCCGCTCGATGGGTGGCACGCTTGGATTCAGGCAGGAGAATTTCAATCCGTTCTCCCAGGAGTTCGTCATGCGAGTAGCCGAACATCTCATGAGCCCTACGGTTGGTCAGCACGATCTTGCCGGTCCGGTCGATGCTGATGATTGCCTGCGTAGCCGAATCCAGAAGAGCGAGCACCATCTGCTCACTCTTCTGAAAGCTGCCCAGCATGTCCTTGTTGCCTCTGAATTCCGTCTGTGCGGGGTTGCTGTCGTTGCTTCCATGCATGCGGATCCCATACCCTCTCGTGTAGCGTTATTGTCCGCCATGGGTTGGGGCGGATGCAAGCACGACGTACGGGGACGTACATTACCGACGCCAGTACCCACCGTAATAGCGGCCGCCGTAATACCTTGGCGCTACCCAGTATGACCGCGCATACGGGGGACGCGCCCAATAACCGCCGTGCCAGGCCCAACGGGGACCGACGGGGGCATAGTAGCCGGATACGAAGGCGTAGCCGGGCCTGGGGGTGGGCGGTGCGTACGCCACGACGGGCGCTGGCGGCGGCCCGTACACGGCGACCGGCGCCGGAGCATAGCCTAAGCCGACTCCGAAAAAGAACCTGGGGCCTGCGAACACGCTGGTTCCGGCCAGAAAAAGCAGGGCAAGCAGTTTGGATTTCATGCATCCTCCTTGCACCCGGTAATTGCAAGCCGCTTGCCAGAGCTATATCGTTGAAAAGTCTACGTGTCCCTGCGAAGCCGCTGGCCGTCGACCACCGGTGTGGTGTTTTTCGGCCAGAACATAAATCCGTTCAGGCCTCCTGGCGGCATGCGAGCCAGTGAAAGAATGCACTTCGCAGTGCGGCTCGCTTCGCTCGCCGAA
>OKRF01000311.1:7703-12661 GCA_900290315.1 Candidatus Sulfopaludibacter sp. SbA3
GAGCCAGTGAAAGAATGCACTTCGCAGTGCGGCTCGCTTCGCTCGCCGAAGCCGTACCGGCGACAAGATCGCCGGCGTTACCATACAGAGTTCGGCGCCGCTTTTTCTCTCACAGGTTCCCCCGCCGCTCCTGCTCCCGTTCTATGGCTTCGAACAGGGCTTTGAAGTTGCCTTTGCCGAAACTGCGGCTGCCTTTGCGCTGGATCATTTCGTAGAACAGCGTTGGGCGATCTTCTACGGGACGCGTGAAGATCTGCAGCATGTAGCCTTCGTCGTCGCGGTCCACGAGAATGCCCAATTCCTTCAGGGCGTCGATGGGCTCGTCGATCGGGCCAGTGCGCGCGAGTAACTGGTCATAGTAAGTGCTGGGAACGCGCAGGAACTCCACGCCCTGGCGCTTGAGAGCGCCGACGGTCTCGATGATGTTTCCGGTCGCCATGGCGATGTGCTGCACGCCGGGGCCGTGATAGAACTCCAGATACTCTTCGATTTGCGATTTGCGTTTGCCCACGGCCGGTTCGTTGAGCGGGAACTTGACACGCTCATTGCCGTTCGACATCACCTTGGACATCAGCGCCGAATACTCGGTGGAAATGTCTTTATCGTCGAAGTGCTTGAACATGCGGAAGCCGAGCACGTCGTGATAAAAGTCGACCCAGCGATTCATCTCGCCCCAGCCTACGTTGCCGACCATGTGGTCGATATACTTGAGGCCCACCGGGCGCGACACCGTGTCTTCGCCATCCACCGCTACGAAGCCCGGCAGAAACGGACCGTTATAGTTGCGCCGCTCCACAAAGGTGTGGATGGTGTCGCCGTAAATGGCGATGGCGGCGACGCGCACTTCACCGTTCTGGTCGCTCATTGTGACTGGCTCGCGGACGCTGCGGGCGCCGCGCTGGGTGGTTTCGCGCCAGGCGGATTCGGCATTGTCCACCCACAGCGCGATATCGTGGACGCCATCGCCGTGCAGGCGGACGTGATCGTTGATGGGGTGCTCGGGCGCGAGTGCCGTGGTCAGCACCAAGCGGATTTTGTCCTGCACGACGACGTACGACGCGCGGTCACGCACGCCGGTCTCGGGGCCCTGATAGGCCGCCAGGCGGAAGCCGAAGGCGCTGCGATAGTAGTAGGCGGCCTGGCGCGCGTTGCCTACGTAGAACTCCACGTAATCGGTGCCGTTTAAGGGCAGGAAGTCCTGCTCAACCGGCGTGGGATGCTCCAATACTTGCGGCATAACTCCTCCTCAATGCTTCGATGCACAGGCGATTGTCGTGGTCGGTACCGGTAGAAATCCGCAGGCAGTGGGGCAGGCCGAAAGCCTTCAGCGGACGCACCACCACGCCGTGTGCCAATAACTCCTCGAAAATTCGCAGAGCGTCCTGTTCGGTGGGCAGGACGGTCATCAGGAAATTGGCCTGCGAGGGCACTATCGTGAGCCCCATCTCGCGCAGACCTTGGGAGAGGTAACTGAGGCCGCGGGCATTCAATTCCAGTGAGCGGTGCAGAAACTCCTGGTCGGCCAGCGCGCCGATTCCGGCGGCCTGGGCGGTGCTGGAGGGCTCGAAGGGCAGCTTGACCTTCAGCAGGTTGCGAATCAGTTCCTCGTGGGCGAAGCCGTAGCCGATGCGCGCGCCCGCGAGGCCGTAGATCTTCGAAAACGTGCGCAGCGTGATGACGTTGTCGTAGCGGTAGTGCATGGAATCCGGGTAGCGCGGATTGTCCTTGGCGTACTCGAAATAGGCTTCGTCCAGGATGATGAGCACGCGCTCGGGAACGTGCCGGTAGAATTCGTCGAACTGGTGCCGGGTAAAAATCGTGCCGGTGGGGTTGTTGGGGTTCGCCAGGTAGATGATCTTGGTATGCGCGTTAATCTGTTCGGCCAGCGCGGGCAGATCGTAGTGCCAGTCGCGATAGGGCACGGTGCGATATTTGACGCCGCGGGATTTGGCCAGCACCTGGAAGCCGATAAACGCTGCTTCGGTGGTGAGCACTTCGTCCTCATCGCACAGGAAGGCGCGAATGATGTTGGACATGATGCCTTCCGAGCCGCTGCCGGCGATGACGTTCTCCACCTTCAGGTCGTATGCGCGGGCCAGCACCTCGCGCAGATCGAGCCCGCCGTTGGGGTAGAAGTTCAGGCCGTTCAGCACTTTGACCATGGCTTCGACGGCTTTGGGCGATGCCCCCAGGGGATTTTCGTTGGAAGCCAGCTTGGCGATATGGGTCAGGCGGTACTGTTGGCGGACCGATTCGATGGTCCGGCCGGCTTCGTAGGGTCGCAAAGATTCAATATATGGGGGGACTAACGGCACCATTCTTATTCTAAACTGTAGGCAAAGGAGCTTGGTCCATGTTGCGAGCCAATAACGCACGAGTTGAGTGGGACAAAGCCCGGAAGCGCTGGGAAGTCCACATTTTTGTAGGTGCGGAAGTCATCAAGCGTCCCATTTCGAAGACCGCTGCCGAATCCGGCGAGGCGGCCCTCAAACAACTGGCGATCGATACAGCCAAAGACGAAGGATACGAGTTGGACCCGGCCGCCATTGCCGTGGCCCAGGCAGCAGCGTAGGGAACCTTAGCCGCAGGGCGGTGTCTAATCCGCATGCACTCAGTTCGGTACGCCCTGCGGGCGCTGCGCAACCGGCCCGCTTTCACGGTGCCGGCCATTCTGGCGCTGGGCCTCGGCATCGGCGCTGCCACCGCCATCTTTAGCGTGGTGGATGCGGTATTGTTGCGTCCGCTGCCGTATCCCCAGCCGGATCGCCTGATTTCGGTAGCGGTTGACTTTCCCAGTATTCGAGGTCAGTTTCTCCCATCCAAAGATTATTTTGCCTGGAACCGGCTCAACAGCGTGCTGGAAAGCTTTACCGCCTTCCCACACGCACAGGCCGCCGCTGCCGCCGGTCCGGACTCGATCGCGCTGGTCAAGGCGACTGCCAACTTCCTGGCCACGGTGAAGATGCAGCCGTACCGCGGGCGCGATTTTCTGCCCGAGGAGCAGCAACCGGGCTCCGCCAACGTGGTCCTGGTCTCATACCGCTACTGGCAGAGCCACCTGGCGGGCGACCCGCATGCGCTGGGCCGCGACCTGATGGTGAATGGCACGCCGTACACCATTGTGGGCATCCTGCCGCGGGATTTCTACTTCCCGGCGAACGGGCGGGTGGACGGCATCACGCCCATCAAAGCGGACGAAATCATCGACAACCGCAACCAATCCTGGCGCACCTGGGACACGATGGCCCGGATGAAGCCCGGGGTGACCATCCAGCAGGTGCGGGCCAACCTCGGGCTGCTCTTCGCCGCCTCAGTCGCCGAGGAGGTGTTCTACAGCGGGCACGAACGGCTGGTGGTGGCCCCGTTCCTGGAGAAGATCATCGGCAATGTCCGGCTTGCGCTGCTGGTGCTGCTGGGGGCGGTGGGCTGCGTGCTGCTGATCGCCTGCGCCAACGTGGCCAACCTGCTCTTGGCACGCGCCACCACGCGGCGCCGCGAAATGGCGGTGCGCGCCGCGCTGGGGGCCGGCCGGGGCGCGCTGGTCCGGCTCACCCTGATCGATAGCGTGGTGCTGGCGCTGGCGGGCGGTGTAGCCGGCACAGCGGTGGCGTATGGTGTGGCGCAGGTTCTGCTCCGGTTCGCGCCCACCGACTTTCCGCGGCTGGCCGCGCAGGGCATAAGCGGGCGCATGCTCCTGTTTGCGCTGCTCTGCTCGCTGGCTACCAGCCTGCTTTTCGGTTTGGCGCCAGCCTGGAGCGCCGCCCGCACCCAGATCTACGAAGCGCTGTCTCAGGACAGCCAACGCACTACCGCGCGCAGCCGTATGCGCAGCGTGCTGGTAGCCGCGGAGGTGGCGCTCTCGCTGGTGTTGCTGGTCGGCGCGGGGCTGCTGTTCCAGAGCCTGTGGCGGCTGCAGCACAAAAACCTGGGCTTTGAGCCGGCCAGCGTTCTGACTACCCAAATCTCGCTGCGCGGCACGCGATTGGAGGCCGCCCATCGCGACGCCTTCGCGGCGGAGTTGCGTGACGCCATGGCGCGCATACCCGGGATCGAGGCGATGGCCCTTTCCGACTCGCTGCCGCCCGGCGGAGGCTTAAGCCATGTGAATTTCTCGCGCGAGGGCCGGCCGCTGCCCTCGCGGCAGAATCCCGGCGAGGAAATGACAGTGCGACGAGTGACTCCCGAGTACTTTGCGGCGCTGGCGATTCCATTCAAGAGCGGCCGCAATTTCACTTGGGCCGATCGCGACACGGCTATTGTGAACGAGACCCTGGTACGGCACTTCTTCCCGAACGAAGATCCGCTGGGGAGGCGAATCAACATTGTCACTGCGCCGCTCACCATTGTCGGCGTGGTGGCAGATGTGAAGAACGACGGCCTCAACAATCCGGTGATCCCGGAGATGTATGCGCCACTGGCCATGGACCAGGCCACGCGGCTGGCGGGTTCTCCCGGGGCGCGCATCGTCGTCCGCAGCGCCGGCAGCGCGGCGCTGTCCGCCGGTCTGCTGCGTCAGGAATTGCAGCGGATGGACTCGCGCATTCTGGCCACGGTCACCACGCTGGAGCAGACCATTTACGAGCAGACCGCGCGTCCGCGATTCAGCAGCCTGCTGTTCGGCTCTTTCGCCGCGGCGGCGCTGCTGCTGGCGGTGATCGGTATTTACGGCGTGATCGCGTTTACGGTGGCGGCGCGGGTGCGGGAGATCGGAATCCGCATGGCACTGGGTGCGGATGCCTGGCGGGTGCTGCGCCTGGTGATCTGGGATGCCGCGGCGCGTACCCTGGTGGGGATCGGCGGCGGACTTGCCCTTTCGATAGCCGGCAGCCGCTACCTTGCCGCCATGCTCTACGACATCCGCCCCACCGATCCGCTTACGTATGCCGCGGGCTCCGGCCTGCTGCTGCTGGTGTCACTCTGTGCCAGTCTGATTCCGGCGCGGCGGGCCACCAGGGTGG
>OKRF01000369.1 GCA_900290315.1 Candidatus Sulfopaludibacter sp. SbA3
CGTACGTGGCCGGATCCCGCGAAGGCTGCAGGCGCACCCAGTCCGCTCCCATGCGGTACTCGTGCCGTCCCACGGTTTTTGCAAAAGTCTCGCGCAACTCCAGTTGATCCTGCCGAGCCTGGCCATAACCGTAGGAAAGGAACTGCCCCAGGCCGGGAACCGACAACCCGATCGCCGTCTGATTTTGACCGTTCGGCGACAGCACGCTGGTCAGGTCGACCGTTGTCGGTTGAAGCTCCAATTCGCCGTCCGGCAGGAACGTGTAGCCTGGCAGCATTCCCGCCAAAGCCAGCACACCTTCACTGTAACTCGGCCCGCCGCCGTAAAACGACGATAGAAGATCCGCGCGCGAATAGTTGACCCGCAAATCGTGAATCCCGCCGGTTGCTTCCAGGGTGATTCCGAGCGTCCCGCTGGCCCAGTTGTAACGCGTGATTTGCGATTTTGATGGCGACTCGGCGACACGTGCGAAGAGGTTCCCTTTGCGTCCCAGCGATTGATCGATGCGCAGACTGGTGCTGAGAAGTTGGCCGGTATCATTGGGAGTGAGAAGGCCTTCCGCCTCGCCGCCGCCCAAGTCCGGCCCGGTGGGATAGGGGTAAAAGTTGAGGATGGGCTTCAGCCTGTCGGGCGCGTTCAGGCGAGTTTGAAAGGAGGGAACCGCAGTCAACTGAATGCCGGTATCGGTAAGCTGGGACGCCTCCCCCGAAAGAAAGTAAAACGTGTGGTTGCGCCAGAGATGTCCGCCGAATGCGACTCCCAAGCGTTGGTAGGACGGCCGGGGAAACTCGATGCCGCGGCTGTTGGCGAACCAGTCCCTGGCGTTCCAGCCGGCGTCGCGCACGTGGCCGAACAGTTCCTCGTGGTAGTCGTTGCCGCCGGATCGCGTGTGCACCAGCGCCTCCGCGCCGGGACGATCGGCGAACTCCGGCGCGAAATCGGAAGTGCGCAGTTCCACCGTTTGCGCCGTCTCATTGGAGACCAGATTCTCGGTGCTGCCAATGGCGTTCATGGCGGGCAGGGAAGCGCCCGGAAAAGCCCCTGGCAGAACGCTATTGCCCACGCCTGTGTTGGCACTGACGCCATCCACGCGGAAGAGGTTGGAGTTGGGCCGCTGCCCGTTGGAGGTGAACCGGCCGGCGTCGCTGGTGCTGGCCGGAGTCGTGACCACGCCCGGCATCAGGTCGAACAGCACGCGGTAGTCGCCGCCGTTGGCGGGCAGCGTGGCCCCGGCGCTTTCGCGGGTGACCAGCAGGCTGGATCCGGTGGCTGGATCCATGGGGTCCGAGGCGGTTGTCACGGTAATCACTTCGTGCAGCCCGAGCACCTCCATGGCGAAATCGATGCGCAGTTCGCCGCCGGAATCCAGCACCGCGCCGACGCGCGACACGGTTCGAAAAGCGGGCATCCGGACCGTTACTTTATAGCGGCCCGCCGCCAGTGGGGAGACGGTGTAGGCGCCGTTCGGGCCGGTTTGCGTCTTCCAGTGCGCTCCGGTGGCTTCGCTCTGCACCTGCACCTCGGCCCCTTCCAGCGGGGAGCCGCGGAGGTCCGCCACCTGGCCGCAAATGCCCGAGACGCCAGCCGCCCGGCATGCCAAAACGCTGGCGATGGCGAGCAGCAGTGCCCTCACCTCATGACCTCCTCAATCTGCCGGTTGAGAAGGTCGAGTTGCTGAACCAGTTGGTTCAGCATGGCTTCACCGGCGGGCTCGGTATAGCTGCCGGCCAGCAGATGGTTCAAGGTTGCGTCCATCGCGCCGGCCGTAGAGAACAGGTCCTGCTCAGCCCCTTGTGCCGCGGCGTTTGGGGAGGCCGGAAGCAGCGGCTTCAATTCGCCGCGGATCTGGCCCGCCAGGCGCCGCAGCGTGGAAACATGACCCTGCCGCAGGTCAAGCAACAGTTGGCGGTCGCGTTCGGATAGGGTCGCTGCCACGTCCGGAGGAAACCGGGTGGCGAGTACATCCAGCGCGTGAGCCACGGAGACGGCCGAATCGGCGGCTTCCAGAACGCGGTCCGTGACCTCCTGCAATGCGATGGCGCCGCCCAGTTTATCTTCAAACTGTTTTCGCAGCGTCGCCGGCATGCCGGTAGAGGTCCGCTCCGGCGGAGTTGGGTGCGGCGAGGAAGGCACACTGGAAGGAGTGGCGTCGAGATTCAGTTTCACTCGCGGCAATCCCTGCAGCGCGGCGGCCACTTGTTGGCGCCGCTCGGCGCTCAAGCCGGTGGCGCTGACCAATACGTGGTGCTGGTCGTCGTCAGACACTGTGATGGGCTCTCCCACGTCGGCGCCGATCTGGTTGAGTGCCGCCAGCACGTGCAGTGCGTCCGCCGCGCTGGCCGGAATCTCATCGGGCGGCTGCCTGAAGCTGGGGGCACGCTCGGGAGCCGCCTCGGCCCCGGGAGCGTCTGACTCATCCATCTCCAACGGTGCCTCACCCTCGAATTCGAAATCTCCGCTAACCGCGCGGAGGTCTGCGCCGCGCAAGGTTAGCGACGCGGCGCGCAGCACACTCTCGGCCGTCTCGGTCCGCACGCGATACGCCTGCTGTGGGCTGCCTGGATGCACCACCGTCACCTTGTCGCGCCCGTGCGCCAGACTCCTCCAGGATTGAAACGATCGGGGGTTGAGCGGATCGCGCCAACTGTATCGCGCGCGCGCAAATAAGCTCGCGAGATGATTGAGGTCGGCATCCCTTTCCGCGGCACCTGATGTGAGGACCGCCGGCCGCGTGAGCAGCCGCCCGTGCAGACGCATCGCGATCATCCGGTGTGCCGGCAACTCCGCGAATGCCGACCGTGTCAGCAGTTCGTCCGCTGGCGGCAGGGCCCGCTCCGCGGCGTGGCGCAAAATGATCACGGTTGCGACCACCAGGCACACTGCCGCGGCCCACACGGGAATCTGCCACCAGCGCCAGTTCCGCCCGGTATTTCGGGTCTCCGATTCCTCATGAAGCGAGCCCAGACTTCGCCACTCACGGGGCGCGGGGGGCAGGTCCGCGGCGCCATACTCCGCATAGACGGCCAAAGCTGCTTCCAGGTCACGAAGCTTGCCTTTGCATTCCGCACACCACTCCAGATGGGCGGTCGCGCGAGGGGACAGTTCGCCGTCCTGGAACCGTGCCAGTTCCTCTTCGGAGAGATGCGCGTCACGCATTCATGACCTCCTTCAGCCGCACCGCCGCGCGTCGCAAAAATTCGCCGACCGCCGATGTGCTGATGCCGATGGCCTCGCCAATCTCGCGATACCGCAGCCCCTGCACGCGCAAATACAGGCAATTCTTCTGCTGGGGCGACAAGCCGCGCACGGCCTGGCGCAGCGCGGCCTTCCGCGATTTCTCGATGAGGCTGCGCTCCGGATCCGGCTGTAAGTCCGCGGGCTCCATCATTTCGCTCAGCTCGTCGAATTTCGGTTCACGCACATGGGAACGCATCGCCAGATTGTGGGCCACGCGGTAGAGCCACGCGCGCGGATTTTCGATTTCGCCGCCCTTCAACATCCTTCTGTACATCGCCAGGAATGCATCCTGTGCCAACTCTTGTGCGCGCGCAGCCGGGAGGCCGAAGTAGAGCAAATACGTATAGACGGCGGCTCGCTCCGTCTCATAGATCTTCTCCGCACGCTCCTGGACCGTCATTCTAAGTAAGCCGATTCCGCACGTGTCTAAGACTCAAGAGCCGGGCGCGCGGGATTTTGCCTACAGCGGGAAGAAATATTTTTTGCTGTAGGCAAACCGGCCAAAACGTGGCTCTGAAGGGCATATGCGACTATTCATTCCGTTTCTACTATTGGCGGCCGTGGCGCCGGCACAGGTCATATCGGTTGGCGTGAAGGCCGGTATTCCCGCGACGAATGCGCTGCCCGATTATGGCGCCTACTACCCGGGCATGATCGATACGGGCCGGTGGACGATTGGCCCCACCATCGAATTCCACCTGTTCTCCGGGCTTTCGATCGAAGTCGACGCCCTATATCGAGGATACCGCCAGGACGAGAGCTTTGCGTCCGGAGAGACGACGATCCCCGCTGGACCGTCCACCGCACCGATCACGTACCCGGCGATTTCCTTCTCGAATCAAACCAGCACTAAAGCCTGGGACGTTCCGATGCTGCTGAAGTACCGCTTCGGTACGCGCCGCTTCCGGCCCTTCGTGGACGCAGGCGCCACCTTCAGTCACACCAGTTCCGACGTGACTTCGTCGATTGTCTGCCTGAGTAGCGAAACTGTTTGCGGTACATCAAATTTCCAACCCTACTACAACCAACTCAACCACTCGACCTTCACCATGAATACCTTTGGACCCACCGCTGGAGTGGGCGTCGAGTACAAAATCGGCAAGTTCAAGCTGGCACCCGAGGTCCGCTTCACGCACCTCAGTAACCCCACCAGGAACCTGGCGACGGTGCTGCTGGGCTTCACATTCTGAGATGCAGTGAGGTTGTGCGACCATCACTAACATGCGCATTCGCCTGCTCCTGTTGGCCGCCCTCCTGTGCGTGCGGGCCTGGGCCCAGCCCGCACCGCTTTCCGGATTCTCCGACCAGGGGACTTTCTTCCTGTACCTGAACGAAGAGCGGGTCGCGCGCATCGACTTTCAGTGGAAGGCGGATGGCACGTTCCAGAACAAGGCGGTGCTCTCGATCGCCGGGCAGTCCACGGACTTTATCACCGCCATCACGCCCGATGCGGAAGGGCGATGGACCCGGGCCACCGCCGAAGACGCGCTTGGCAAGCGCGTGTTCCAACGCAAGGGCCGTGACTTCACCATGAGCACTCCCCAGCGCAGCGGCAACGGCACCACGCCCGAAAATCTCGTCACGTTTGAGGAGCACTCGCCCGCGCTCCTCAGCCTGGCGCTGCGCCGGTACAACGCATCGCGGGGCGGCCGGCAGGAATTCCCCATCCTTGTACTGAACTCCGACAACCCCGGAGATCCGATGACGCTGGAACGCAAGGAAACCACTGAACGCGCCGTAAACGGGCGCAGTCTGAAATTGACGCATTGGGTATATGGCATGTCCGATTGCGAGATCGAGATCCTGGCCGGCGAGGATGGCCGCGTTTACCTCGCCTCCGGAGTGCCCTCGTTCGGATACGTCCCCGCGAAGTATGCCCGCTACGTGCGCGAAGGGTACGAAGGTCTGATTCCTGGTGCGCCGTACGAACTCCGTGTGGAACGGAACATCAAAATCCCCATGCGCGATGGCGTCAAGCTGGCGGCCGACCTCTACTTTCCCGCCGGCCTGTCCAAGGCGCCGGTGGTTCTGATCCGTACGCCGTACCAGAAGGAGCAGGAGCTTCAGGCGAGCTTCTACGCGCGGCGCGGCTATGTCTCGGCGGTGCAGGACGTGCGGGGCCGTTTCGCCTCCGAAGGCCAATGGGAGTTGGCGGTGAACGAGCCCAAGGATGGCTACGACACCATCGAGNNCCCCTTCCACAATGTTCCCTACGACCACGGCGTTCTGTGGCTCGCGCCTTCCCTGGAAGCCATCGACATGATCGAAAGCAAGGCCACCGCCGACCTTTCCGGCGTGGCGATTGCCAAGGCGTCGGGCAAGAATTATGACGAATTGTTGAAGGTCCTGCCCATCATCGACGCCGACAAGGCCATGCTGGGCAGGGAGAGTGCCACCTGGCGGCACTGGCTGGCTCATCCCACGGCGGACGCCTACTGGGCTGCGGTCATGTTTCACGAAAAGCTGAAGGACGTGCGCATCCCGGTGTTTCACGAGTCCGGCTGGTTCGACGGCGACAGTATCGGCAGCAAGCTGAACTATCTCAAGATGGCGAGTTACGGGCACACGATTCAGAAACTCACCATGGGCCCGTGGGGACACACGGCAAACGCCCAGCGCTGGAGCGGCGGCCGCGACTTCGGTCCGGAGGCGGACATCGATTTGCAGAACGACTATCTCCGCTGGTTCGACTACTGGCTCAAGGGCATCGATAACGGCATCCTCAAAGAGCCCCTGGTGAGCCTCTTCGTGATGGGAACGAATCGCTGGCTGCGCGGGCCGACATATCCGTTGCCGCAGACCCGCTTCGAGAAACTCTACCTGACCAGCGGCGGCGGTCTGAGTTTCACGCCGCCGGGAGGCACGCAGGCGCCGGATCGCTACACGTACAATCCCGGCGACCCCACTCCGATTTCGGCCTTCGGCGAATCGGCGCCCCGCCCGGACATCCTGGTCTACACTACCGCGCCTTTCGAGAAGCCGTACACCATCGCGGGTCCTCTCAGCGCGGTGCTGTCCGCTGCCACTTCAGCGCGCGATACGGACTGGTTCGTGGTGTTGATGGATATCGCCCAGGACGGCAAAGCCTCCGCGCTGTGGAGCACAAGTTCCGGCCAGTTGCGCGCCCGCTACCGCAACTCCGTCGCGAAAACCGAACTGCTGGAACCGGGAAGAATCTACCGGTACAACATCGACCTCTGGCATACCGGCGTCACCATCGCGGCCGGCCACCGTCTGCGGGTAGAAATCGCATCGGCGGCATTTCCCATGTTTTCCCGGAATCTGAATACTGGAGGAAACAACGAGATCGAAACACGCTTCATTTCGGCCAGCCAGGCCATCTATCACGATGCCCGCCACCCTTCCTACATCCTGCTGCCGCGCGTTGAGTAAGGCCACGTTAAAATGACGAGGGTGGCATGCGAGCACTACTCATAGCGGCATTCGCTCTCGTTTGGCTCGTCATTCCGGGCACGGCGCAGCAGTTGATAGCGGCCAGGGCCGGGTTGATTTCATACTCCGAGGGCGAAGTCTATCTCAATGGGAAGGCGGTGGAGCCCCAGCCGGCTCAATGGCCTCAGATGCAGGAGAACGAATTCATGCGCAGTGGAACTGGACGAGCGGAGGTGCTGCTGAATCCGTGCGTCGTGCTCCACTTGGACGAGAATAGCTCCCTTCGCATGATCGCGAACCGGCTCTCGGGTACGCGCGTTGAGTTGCTGGCAGGCTCGGCTTTGGTGCAGGACGATAGCAACATCAAAGACATCAGCGTAACAGTGTTGGTGAGAGGTTTCTCAGTGCTGTGCCGCTGGCGCGCCAAGGGCTGTACCGGTTCGCTGCGGAGCCGCCACGTCTGAAGGTATTCGCCGGAAAGGCAGTGGTTGAGAGCAGGGGCCGGCGGGTCGTGGTGGCGTCCGGACGGATGATCGCGCTGGAAAACAGTGCGCCATCGGCAGAGAGATTCGACTCGCGAAGGACGGATGCATTCGATTATTGGACTGAGTGGCGGGTAGCGGCTTTGGCCAAATTGAGCGGCTTAACCGAACGGCAAGCCCAGCAGAGGCTGGAGAACGAAGCCGCGGAAAGGCGAGCGGCCTCTCTGGAAGGCCAGACGCGAGATCCCAGGTCGATCCATTACGACCCGCTCGCTCCGTCCTCGCAAGGGCCAGGGCCCAGCCCTGGTCCAGGCGGAACTGCACCAGGTCGCGCCCGCGTGTGCGCCGCGTCAGGAAGGTAAGCCTCCCGAACGGTGGCCCACCCCTCCGCTCCCAATCGTACGATAATCGATGAGTGGAAACCGGCGGGCGTATTGGAAAGTACGAACTCGAGGAATTTCTCGGCGGGGGCATGTCGCACGTCTTTCGGGCCCGTGATNNGCAATCCGATACCAAGGCCCGCTTCCTGGCCGAAGCCCGCATGGCCAGCAATCTCACACACGACAACGTACTGAGCATTTACGATTTTGGCGAAGACGACCGGCACCGGCCGTTCATCGTGATGGAGTTTCTGCGCGGCCGGGATCTACGAAGCGCCATTCGCACGGCGGAGACCGGCGACAGCGCGAATAAGGTGCGCATCGCCTTGCAGGTGGCCCGGGCCATCCAGTACATCCACAGCCGGAAGATCATTCATCGCGATGTCAAGCCCGAGAATATTCACATCGCTACCGGCGGTGTCGCCAAGCTGATGGATTTCGGCATCGCCAAGACCGAGGGGCTCAGCATGACGCGCACCGGCTTCGTGTTGGGGACTCCGTATTACATGGCGCCGGAACAGGTAACGGGCAAGGACGTCACCGAGCAGGTGGATGTCTACGCCTTCGGCGTTTTGCTGTTTGAGCTGATGACGGGCGTGAAGCCTATTGCTGGCGACACTGTGGAGCGGATCTTCTACATCATTCTGAACGAGCCGCTGGACCTTTCGCCTCTCAAAGCCTCGGGCGCGCCGCCGGCCATTTGCGACCTGGTGGCGCGATGCATCGCCAAGAATCCCGCCGAACGTCCGCAGGGTTTCGCGCCGGTCTGCGCCGTGCTGGAACAACTGGCCGGCGGGTCCGCGGCTGCCGCCGCCCCTGTGCCGGACCCGGTAGCGGAAGCCCCTCCGCCCCGGCCTCCCACACGATGGGCGGTGTGGGGATCGGTCGCGGCCCTGCTGATCCTGCTCGGCTCCGCTTTCGCTCTGGCCTGGAGTGGATACCGCCACTTCGATGCCCAGGCGCGCTCGGCCGCGGATGCGATTTCGGCCGTCGGAATCGCACCGGATGGCCTCGTCAACCCCGAAGCTCTGCGGCAGTTCGAGATCCTGCGCGAGCAGCTCGACACCATCGACCGCTACCACCGTCAGGGGGCGCCGCTCGGTTATCGCCTGGGCGCCATGCTGTGGGGCGATCTGTACGGTTCCGTGCGCCGACTGTACTTCGAGCGCTTCCGCGCGTTTTTCCTGGGGCCCGCGCAGAACAACGAATTGCAGTTTTTGCGCGGACTGCCCGACACTCCCGGACCGGCCTACGGCGTCACTTACGATACCCTCAAGGCCTATCTCTCCACCACGGCGCAGCCGGACAAAAGCGAGCCGGACTTCCTGGTTCCAGTGATGCTTCGCTGGTGGGGTTCGGGCCTCAACCCCGGCCCGGATCGCGAAACCGCGGCGCGCCGGGAATTCGAATTCTACGCTCAGGAACTGGCCCAGGACGATCCATTCCCGCGCGGTTCCGATACCGAAGCCGTGACCAAAGCCCGCCACTACCTCAGCCAGTTTGCAGGCGTGGAGCGCGCCTACGCCTTCGTCATGGACGACGCGGCCAAACACAATCCGCCGCTCGGTTTCAATCGCCAGTTCGCTGGCTCCGAGCGGGTGTTGGCAGAATCGTACGAAGTCCCCGGGCAATATACCAAGGCCGGGTGGGACTTCGTCAAAGAAACGGTGGCGCACGGCGATCGTTACTTCGCCGGTGAAGCGTGGGTGGTGGGCGACAACGCGTCGGCAGGCGCCGACCGGCCGCACCTGGCGCAGGATCTGGCCGCGCGCTATCGCGCTGATTTCGCCAACGCATGGCGCGACTATCTGCAATCGGCCGCGCTGGTGCGGTTCGACAGCGTGAAAGATGCCGCGCAGAAACTAGCGGACCTGGCGGGCGAGAAGTCGCCGCTCGTGGAGTGGCTCGATCTGGCCGCTCGCAACACCGCGGTGGGCGACGCCGCTATCACCGGCGTGTTCCAGCCAGTGGAGGCCGCGGTCGCGGCTGGCCCGCGGTATCGTGAATCCCTTGCCGCGTTGGG
>OKRF01000069.1 GCA_900290315.1 Candidatus Sulfopaludibacter sp. SbA3
AAGCCCGCCGCCACGTGCGCCCGCAGATCTTCCGGTATGGCGGCGCCATCCTGCAGGCCCAGCCGCGCATAAAAACGCGGACCGAATCCGCCGTCGCGCATTCGCTCCGTGCTCAAGAAGCTGCGATCGATGCGCGGGCCGTGATCCGTGAGGTTCATGATTTCCAGAAACAGATCGCAGAACCGATCGTCGCCGGCCACGGAGAGCCATTGCACCTTATGCTCATCGGCGCTGGCCTGGAGCCCCAAAAGCTCGGTGACCCGGCCGTACAAGTCGCCCAGCGAATCCGGAACGTACTGCTCCTCCTCGATGGTCATCTGCGCGCCCGAGGCCTGCCAGCGCGAGCCGCAGCGTACATCGCCGCCGCGGTCCAGCACCAGCACCGTGGCATCGCCGAACGGAGATGGGAAGTAGGCCGAGGCGGCATGCGCCAGGTGATGCTCCAGCACCACCACGCGGCTGCCGGGGAACTGCGATCGCACCTTTAGATGAAAATCGGGACCGGGCAGAGGGCGCACCAGCGCCACCGCGTCCACCTGTTCGGGCTTCGCGCCGGCCAGTTCCAGGCACGTTGCAATGGCGCGGTCGGGCAGTTCCGCGCGTCCGGTGGGCCGGCTCTGATGGCGCACCAGCTTGGATTCCTCGATGGCCGCGGCCAGTTGCCCGTCCTTCAAAATGGCGCATGCGGCATCTCCGCCGATTCCGCCAATTCCCAGGATGATCATTTCGCCTTGTCCCGCTTTTCAATCTTGGCCCAGGTGTCCTTCAGCGGCAGCGTGCGGTTGAAGACCGGCTTGCCGGCCGTCGAATCGGGATCTACGCAGAAGTATCCCAGCCGTTCGAACTGGTAGCAGGCGCCCACATTCGCCTCTAGCAAAGACGGCTCCAGCTTCGCGGCGGTCAGGACCTCCAGCGAATTCGGATTCAGGTTGACCGTGAAATCCTGCCCTTCCGCCACATCGCTGGGGTTTTCCTCGGTGAAAAGATTGTCGTACAACCGCACTTCGCCCTCGACGGCGTGCTGTGCTGACACCCAGTGGATGGTCGCCTTTACCTTGCGCCCGTCGGGAGCGTTGCCGCCGCGTGTGGCGGGGTCGTAGGTGCAGTGCACTTCCACCACTTCGCCGCGCTCGTTTTTCACCACGCTGGCGCAGGTCAGGAAGTAGGCGTAACGCAGTCGCACCTCTCGCCCCGGGGACAGGCGGAAATATTGCTTGGGCGGATCTTCGCGGAAATCGTCCTGCTCGATATACAGCACCCTGCTGAACGGCACCTTTCGCGTGCCCGCGGAAGCGTCCTCGGGATTGTTCACCGCGTCCAACTCTTCCTCCTGGCCCTCGGGGTAGTTGTCGATCACCACTTTCAGCGGACGGAGCACTGCCATCACGCGCAGTGCGCGCTTGTTCAGGTCTTCGCGGACGTGGTGCTCCAGCAGGCCCAGCTCCACGATTCCCGTGGTCTTCGAGACTCCGATGGCGGCGCAGAAATTGCGCAGCGCCTCCGGTGTGAAGCCCCGCCGCCGGATGCCCGCCAGCGTAGGCATGCGCGGATCGTCCCACCCGCGCACCAGGCCGTTCTGCACCAGTTGCAGCAGCTTGCGCTTGCTCATCATGGTGTAAGTCAGATTGAGCCGGTCGAACTCGATTTGCTGGGGATGATAGATGCCGAGTTGCTCCACGTACCAGTCGTACAGCGGGCGGTGATCTTCGAACTCCAGGGTGCAGATGGAATGCGTGATTCGTTCGATGGAGTCGCTCTGCCCGTGCGCAAAGTCGTACATCGGGTAGATGCACCAGGTGTCGCCGGTGCGGTGATGTTCCGCGTGCAGGATGCGATACATCACCGGGTCGCGCATGTTCAGGTTCGCCGACGCCATATCGATCTTGGCCCGGAGAGTACGGGAGCCGTCCGGGAATTCGCCGGCGCGCATGCGCTCGAATAACTCCAGGTTTTCTTCCACGCTGCGATGGCGATAGGGGCTTTCCTGGCCCGCTTCGGTGAGGGTTCCGCGGTATTGCCGCATCTCTTCCGCTGTCAAATCGCAAACGTAAGCCTTGCCCGTCTTGATGAGCTGTACGGCCCATGCGTGCAATTGCGGAAAATAGTCGCTGGCGTAGAACAGGCGGTCTTCCCAATCGTAGCCGAGCCAGTGGACCATCTCCATGATGGAATCCACATACTCCGTCTCTTCCTTTTCGGGATTGGTATCGTCGAAGCGCAGGTTGGTTTTGCCGCCGAACTCCGCCGCCAGCCCGAAGTTCAGCCACAGCGACTTGGCGTGGCCGATGTGCAGATAGCCATTCGGTTCGGGTGGGAACCGGGTATGCACGCGACCCTGAAACTTGCCGGTCTTCAGGTCGTCGAGAATGATGTCGCGAATGAAATTGGATGGGCCGGACCTGGGTTCGTCCGGCGGCGTTGGGTTGCTCGGATTCATATCGATTTCAACTTTTCCATGGCCTGGGCAATGCGTTTGAGGCAGGTCTCGCGGCCCAGAACCTCCAGACTGGCAAACAGCGGCGGCGCGTTCTTACGCCCGCACGCCGCCACCCGGATGGGTTCGAACATCTGGCCGGCTTTGATTCCCAGGCTCTCTGCCGCGCCGCGCAGTGGCCCTTCCAGGCCATCGTGAGTAAATTCGGCGGTCTGCAATACTTCGCTGGCCCGCTGCAGGACCTTGAGCGCCAGCGCGGTATCGCCTTTCTTGGGGATCAACTCAACGGAGTCGTAAGGCGCCAGTTGATCCAGGAAGAAGAAATCGGCCGCGGTCAGCACCTCGCGCAGCAGCCGGATGCGCTCGCGAATCAGCGGCGTGATTTGCGGCAGCTTGCTGGTATCGTAGCCCGCGCCCTCCACGAAGGGGAGCAGACGGGCAGTCAGTTCCTCGACAGGCAGCGCGCGAATGTGTTCGGCATTCAGCCACACCGCTTTCGGATCGAACGGCTCTTCCTCGCTGAAGTTGACCACCGCATTGCTGCGATTGACGCCTTCCAGCGAGAACGCCTCGATCAGTTCCTGACGTGACATCTGCTCGCGATCGTTCTTGGGCGACCAGCCCAGCAGGCAGATGAAATTCACGAACGCCTGCGCTAGAAAACCGGAGTCGCGGTACGTGGTCACGCTGNNTGTTTGAACGTGTTGGTCAGATGGTCCTGCCCGCGGATGATGTGGCTGATCCCTAGGTCCGCATCGTCCGCGCAGGATGCCAGGTGATACGTGGGCATGCCGTCGCTGCGCAGCAGGGCGAAATCTTCGATATCGGCCGTCGACTTGGTCTGCTCGCCATACACGCTGTCGGTGAAGTGGACGCTGCGCTCCCCGTCGCGAGGCACGCGGAAGCGCAGCGCGAAGGGCTCACCAGCGGCGGCGCGGCGGTCGCTCTCCCCGCGCGCCAACTCGCGCATGCCGGCGTTGAACAACCAGGTCCCCTGCGCGCCGGATTTATCGCTCTCGCCGGCCTGCGGCGGAGTGAAATCGCGGTACGCCAGCCCCTTCTGAAAGATCGCTTCGGCCATCTGTTTGTGGAGGGCCAGACGTTCCGATTGTTTGTACTGCTCGTCCCACCCCAGATCGAGCCACGCGAGGCCTTCGAAAATGGAGTTGAGCGAAATCTCCGTGTTGCGCTCGACGTCGGTATCGTCGATGCGCAGAATCATGGTTCCGCCGTTCCTGCGGGCATACAACCAGTTAAAGATGAAAGTGCGCGCACTCCCGATGTGCAGAAAGCCCGTTGGGGAGGGCGCGAAGCGAACTCGCAGCATGGAAATCCAAGTATAACAAGTGGCTTGCGCTTTCTTGCCAGTGGGACAGACGATCGTTTTTCGACCCTGTCTCTTAGGGGCGGACCGCCCCGCAAAACTTCATGAAAAACGGGTGGTGGTCACCCAGTCGCTGGGTTGGTTTTTCGACCCTGTCTCTTAGGGGCGGACCGCCCGCAAAATGGGATGAAAAACCGGCCTTACCCAGTCGCTGGGCCGGTTTTCGACCCTGTTGGGATGGGCGTTCCGCCCGCGAAACTTCATGAAAAACCGGAGTCGGTCTCGCCGGCGGTGCGGCGAGCGAAGCGCGCCGCTGCACAGCCCCGGCCCCTGGCCCCGGTTCTTCGACCCTGTCGTCTTCGCCCGGGCAGAATCGACATACCGCGCAATTTGTTCCGGCCGGAGCGCCCACCCTGGTGAGCGTGTATACAAAAAGGAGTGCCCACGGAAGTTGGCCCTCGGCGTGCACTCTTTGAAAGCAGTTGAAGTGGCGCGAACCGGCGGGCTGGCAGAGTTCCAACGAACGAAGCCGGCGCCGCCGGTTTTGCTATGTACCTTACTGCACCAGCATCACGGGAGCGCGCCAGAAGGCGAACTTGTGACCGTTGGGATCGATGACGCTGACCTGGCACGTGTACTGGCCGGCCGCCAGCTTAGCCAGGGGCACGTCGAACTTCAACGGCAGCGCTTTGCTCTTGGGGTCCAGACCCTCGGTCACCTGCAAGGGAAGGGTTTCGAAAGCCTTAATGGTGCCGCGGATGAAACTCACCGTGGCCACGAGTGGTTGCGTGGTGTCCGCTCCCGGCTCGTAGGCCTGCAGGTAAACGTACATATCCTGCTTCTTGCTGAAGGTATTGGTCACGCTGGGGATCAGCTTCTTGCCGTCTTCGATCAAGGGATTGGCGGCATCCAGCTTCTTGTCGTTTTGGGCTTTGAAAACCGCTGCCGACATATCCAGGCGCTGGCTGCTGAGCACCACGGAACTGATGGGTAGAGCGCGGGTTTCATTGGTCAGATCCGGGACCACAAACTTTCTCTCATAGGTGCCCATCTTGCCGGTTTCGTTCTCGCGGGCCAAAAACTTGATGGTGTACTTGCCGGGCGCCAGCGTATAGCCCATATCGTACGCCAGTGGCTTCTTAGACAACGAACCCGCCGCGTCGCCTTTCAGAGTTACCGGGATGTAGTCGCGAACGTTCTCGACGACCTTGCCCTTCTCGTCTCTGATTTCGCCGATGAAGTCGATCTTGGTGCTCTCGGCGCCGTTGCGCGCCTTAGCCAGCTCCAGGGTGCTACCGGGAATCTTGGCCGTGATGGGCACAAAATACCGGTCTTTCGCCAGGCGGAAGAAATCGATCTCCATGGCGATCGGGATATCCGTAACGGGGTCGCCGAGCAGCAGCGCCTGAGTCAGTTGGCGTTCTTTGTCAGTCGCGTTGAACTTACTGAAGTCCTTGCCGGCGAAATAGCCCTGGCGGTAATTCTTCGGCTCGCCGTACTTGGCGGCCAACTCCCCGCGCAGAGCGATCTTGACGCGCCGGAACCCGCCGTCGAGCTTATCGTTGGTGGGATAGTAGCCCAGAATGTAATAGCTGGAAATGTCCTTCTGCGCCTGCACGATCCCCATGCCCAGATCATTGTTGTCGAGCAGCGCCTTGCCGCCGGTATCCACCGCCAGCGTGTAGAGCGTTTCCTGCTGTCCCTGGAAGTTGCTGGTGGCGCTGCGTGCGGAACTGCCAGTATACATGGCCGTGCTGCCGGGCGATCCCTTGGTGGCGTCCCCCAGCGGCGCCGAGGCCACCAGGCCGCGCGCGTCGATCGGGTAGAACGAAACGTTGGCCCGGATGGCGGCGTTGATGGTCGCTTGCAGTTGCGCCTGGTTGTCCTGCGTCTTCTGCATGCCGCTGGCGAAGTACACCAGTGCCTTTTTCTCATTCAGCGATCCCAGCATCTTCACCGCTGTTTCCAGCGCGGAGAGTTGCCGGTCGGTATTGAAGATGTTGAATTCGGTATCGTCCTGTTGGAACGCCGCCCCTGTGTCCGAAGAGCTGTCGTCGGCGCTGGAGACGTCGAAGCCCTGGCCTTCCCCGATGGTCAGATTCTTGATGTCCTTGGCCAGCAGGTCATGATCGTCGGTGAAATCTTCCACCACTTTCACGTCGCTGGCGAAGGTCATGATGGCCATCAGGTCGCTCTTGGTCATCTGTGTCTTCAGGAACTTCTGCGCCGCGGTCTGCGCCCGCAACTGGTCCTGAATCGGCATGCTGGTCATATCGAAGAACATGACCATCAGGCGGCGATCCTTATATTTGATGTCGCCCGGCTTTTCGGGAGCGATCTGCACTGCTACCACGCTCTTCACCGGCGCTTCCGCCGGCGCCCCGAGAGCGGGCGCGGGTTTCGGCTCCGGCGCCTTTGGCGTCACGGTTGGTTTGGCCGGTGTTTCCGGTTCCGGCGTGACGGTCTCTTCCAGGGTCTGGAATTCGCAAATCTTCACTTCCTGCGCTTTGCCGTCTTCGGTGATCACGAAATCCTTCGCGGTCAGGCCAGGGATGGGATTGCCCTGTTTGTCCTTGAGGATGACGTCTTCGATCACCAGGTTGCTGGTGACCTCAATCTTATATCCGCCCTTCACGTTCTCTACCCGGCCGCTCTGTTGCTGGCCGGATGCCGGCCGCTGCGCGGGACGCGCCGGCGTAGTCTGCTGTTGCGCCGAAGCGAACAGCACCCAAACAAGAAATGTAGCTGTGATCGATCGCTTCATTAGAATCTGAACCTCAGAGTGGCTTGAATGACCCGCATGCCATTGGCGTTGGTCGGGAGTCCGAACTGGGTGCTGCCCACGGTGGCGTTCCAGGAGGGGAACGTCACGTGGTTGAGGAGATTGGTGGCGTTGAACTGCAGATCGGCGCTGCGCCGCTCGCCGATCCGGATGGTGCGCGAGGCCGACCCGTTCAGGGCGAACTGCCCCGGCCCGTTGATGCTGTTGCGCCCGAGGCTGCCCCACGTGCCATTCGCCGGCGCAATGAATGCCGCCGGGTTCAAATTAAAACCGGATATGTCGTAGATCGGCTGGCCAGTCAGGTTGGGGCGCTCGCTCCCGCTAACGCCGGTGCCCTTCACGGTCAATGGAACGATCGGGTTCAACGGAACACCGCTGCCCACGGTGATGTTTGTGGTCACCGTCCAGTCCTTGACTAGCGTGCCCTTCCAGCCCTTCAGGAGTGTGCCACCGCGCGTGCCCACGCCGGTGCTGTACTGCATCTGGACGCTTAACGTATCTGTGCGGATGCCGCTGGAGCGGGCCCGCTCGCCGGCGAGGTTGAGCCAGTTCTGCGCCACTACCGTACCCAGCGCGTCGTCAATCGCCTTATTGAAAACGTAAAGCACATTGCCCGAGAAACCGCTGCGGAAACGTCGCTGCAACTGGAAGATCACCGAGTTGTACGTGTTGTCGCCGTTGGAGGTCTCGTAGGTGTAGCCGGATGGACCAAACGGCCCCGGCACCAGCGGATTCGCCGTGCTAAAGCCATTCGGCACCGAATTCGGCAGGAACTGCTGCGGCAGCCGCGTGCCTTTCGATCCCGAATAGGTGATGGTCCCGACCAGCGACCATTTCAGGTTCTGCTGCAGCGCCAGTTGCCAGTTCTGCGAGTAACCGATGCGGAAGTTGGGGTCGATGGCAAATGTATTGGTGGTCTGGTTGGCGGGAATCAACAGGCCGGTTGCCATGGTCAGCAGGTTGCCAGGTGTGCCGGCAAGCCGCGCACTGGTGGAAATGGGCGATTGCTGCGCCATCTGGTTGGCGATGCTGGAATAGACCGAGGTGTTGTAGTAAATGCCCCATCCGCCGCGCAGTACCGTGGATGCTTTCGGGAACGGCCGGAATGCGAATCCGAGACGTGGCTCAAAGCCGCCCTTGGTGGAATTCACCAGCGAATTCGGGAGGCCAGCCTGCGATGCATCTACCGTACACTTGGTGTTGGGTACCAGCGCGGCGCAGACTGGCGTGATGGCCGAAAAGCCCGGCGCGACATTCAGGTTTACGATGCGCCCGTACAGTTCGGTGACGGGCGTGGCATATTCCCAGCGGAACCCGCTGACCAGTGTGAGCTGCGTATTCACCCGCCAATCGTCATTGATAAAGCCATCCAGCCAGGTGGTGCGGAAGTATTTGTCCGCGTTCCCATACGCAATCGCGGTGGTGTCCGCATAGCCCAGCAGGAAATCTGCGAAGTCGTACCCGGTGCCGCTCACTCCCACGCCGTTAATCAGTTGTTGGGTGGCCGTACCGTTGAACGTAAAGCTGCCGCGCGCGTTCGATTGGGACAGCGGATTGATGTCCTGACGACGGACATCGCCGCCCATCTGAAGGGTGTGCAGCCCGCGGATCCACATCACGGTGTCGCCGCCCGAACTCGTGTTGTTCTTGTTCACCGATGCGTTTGCATCGCTCAAACCCTGGAAGTTGGTGAACGAAAGCGAGGGCGGACCGTAATTCAACGGGTCCTGGTTGGTGCCATTGATACCGGCCTGCTGGGCGATATTCTGTTTTTCGGAGAAAAACGGTGTCGTCTGCATGTTCGACCGGCTGAAGGTGTACCGCAAGGTATTCATCAGCCGCGGCGTGATGTGGTAAATCCAGCTTGCATTGGCGTTAATCCCGACCATGTGAGTCTTATCCACGAACTCAAAGATATTCGGAGTGGTGGCATCGCTGCGCTGGTACCCCATGCCGAAGGTGAACTGGTTCTTTTGGTTCAGGGTTTCGCTGATGCGCGTGCTGATATTGTCCTGGTTGGTGATGCCGACAATCGGAATCTGGTAGTCGAAGCGCGAATTGGCCGCGAAATTCGGCAGCGGATAAAAGCTGATCAACGCCGCTGCCTGCGGGCTGATGCGATTCTGCGGAATTACGTTATTTGGGAACGGGCTACCCGACAACGGATCGAAAATCGATATGCTATTTCCCAGCGAGCTGACTGCCTGCGAGAAATCTCCGCCGCGTTCAGCCGTCGTGGGCATCAGGCCCGTTCCGGTACTGCCCTGGCGATTCCGGGTGAGCTGGTAATTCAGGAAAAACGTGGTCTTGTCGCCGCTCAGCACGTGCGGAATTTTCAAGGGACCGCCGCCGCTGGCCGTGATGCGAGCCTTGGCATAAGCCGCCTTGGCGGTATCCGCACCGGCGATGGAATACGACCGCGCATCCAGAGCCGAGTTGTCCAGCACAAATCCCACGTTGGCGTTGTACCGTGGCCGTGCGCCGCGCCGGCCGTTACCGAACGAGTTCGGGTTGCCCCGTCCACCCCGTCCGCCGGGACCACCGCCGCCGCGTCCACCGCGTCCACCGCCGCCGGGAGCCATCGGCATCATGCCGCCGCCGCCAAATCCCCCGCCCCCGCCGCCGCGCCCACCGGGACCCCCGCCGCCGGGACCGCCGCCGCCGCGTCCGCCGCGGCCACCGCCGCCGGCATCGGCTGTTTGCTGACCGGGCACACCCGGAATGCCGCTGCCGTCACCGCCCATCATACCCATCGGGCCACCCATGCCGCCGGGTCCGCCCATACCGTCGCCGCCGCGTCCCATGCCCCAGTCGTTCTGTTGCGGCATTCCCAGTCCGCTGTTCACGCTGCCCATGGCGACTACCGCATCGCCGGCCTGCGACATATCCACATTGCTCATGTCCGCGCCGGCACCGCTCAAATCCGCCTGCTGGGTTACATCTGCGCGCTGGAATCCGTTCTGTTGCACGGCTGCCCGGATGGAGGGCCGGCCGTTGTTCGTTCCGTTCGCACCGCGGCCCCGTCCTGCCGCAGTCTGGGTATTGGCTGCCGGTGTGCCAGGGGTGGCCGCTGGAGTTGTCGCAGCCCCACTCGCTGGCGCAGGGCTAGGAGTCGGAGTTACCGCGCTGGTAGTGGGCACCGCTGGCGTGGTGGGTGCCGCAGCCGGAGTGGCCGGGTTGGCTGTTGGTGCCGCTGCCGGCACCGGAGGAGGCGCCAGGCGCGCCGCTACGTCCGCCTTGATCATATCGGCAGATAGGAGACGCATCTCCCACTCAGCCGCCGGGGCGCCAGGCGCTACACCAACCTCAGTGATGATTTTGGTGAAGCCCAACATATCAATGCTAAGATTCCAGTTCCCGTCTTCTATATCGGGGAAGGAATAGGCCCCTTGTTCATCCGTCGTGGTGACCAGTTTTTTGTCGCCCATGGTGGCGGTTACGGTTGCGCCCGGAACCGGAAAGCCGGCGGATTTCACCACGCCGCGATGTTCTGCAGCCATGAGCCCGGTAACGGCAATGCTGGCGATCAGCACTCGCCAAATATAGTTGTAAATGTGGTTTGGGGCCATTGGGATTCAACTTGTAGGCGACCAACCTCGTACGAATGTTACCGTATGCGGTGCGATTTCACCCCTGGACGGGGATTCCCGAAAAAAGTGGAACTCTCTGAAATAAAAAGAGGAATACATCAACTGGCGAATCATCTGCGGGAATACAAAGTGAGGCTATTTAGCCACAGTACCCGGATTTGTGCAGACCGCCTGAAAGATTGAGACGCGCCTGGGCCGCGCCATCGGTTCATCCCCGTAATCCGTTGATTTGATTCAATCGGTAACCGTGCTCAGACCTCAAAACATGGTCATCCGCTGGTCGATGCTCGCGCGCAGCACTTCGGGCGGCATGCTGAGGTGCCTTTGCAGAGCCGCAGCCGGTGACGCAACTTCTACAGCGACCGGGCAGTCCGGTAGTTCCGGGAAGCCCAGTTCACACGCCATGATGCAGGCGGCTTGTGTGATCCTGGCCAACTCCTCTTCCTCGGGCCGCACCACCTCGTGATGAGTCCGGATGCAATGGCACAGCACCGGGGGGAAATGCCAGGTCTGCGCCAGGTACGCTCCCGCTTCACTGTGGGTGAACCCGAATCGCAGCCTTTCGAACTGTTCGGATTCCGCCACGCTGCGGTACTCCTTCTTCAGGCAGTCCATATAAGGATCGCCTTCAGTGAGCAGGAGTCCCAGGCGGCCCAGGTCGTGGGTCAGTCCGGCGGTGTATGCCAGCGGAATATGTGCGCGGAGTGCGCGGCCCATTTCCTCCGCGATCACCGCCGTGGCAATGCTGTGCAGCCAGAAGGGGCGTGTATCCGCCTTACTCCTGCCCTTGCGCGGATACCGGCTCAGTGCGATGCTGAATGCCAAGCCTCGCGTCCGCTCCACCCCCAGCAGCATCAGGGCAAATTTGATATTGGTGACCTTGGCGCGAAGGCCGAATTCCGCGGAATTGGCCAACCGCAATACCTCCGCCGCCAGGGATGGGTCGGAATTGAAGATGGCTTCGAATTCTTCCAGCGCGGTATCCGACTCGGAAGAAACGATCAGCAGCCTGGTCGCATTGGGATTCAGGCGCGGCAGATTGCACAGGCGCACCATTACTTCGGATTGCCCATCTGGAACGGCTTGGAGCTCTGTCGACAAATTTCCACCCCCTGTGGGACTCAGTAAAGCTTATCGGCCGCTCCCCGGCTTTTTTCCATCAAATCCTGGTAACTTGTTGCCAGGAAGGCTACTCTGAGAACCACTATTCTTGCCGCGCTCCGCCGCCATGGGCGGAGTGTCTACCCAATTATGGCAGAAGACGCCGGCTGGCTGGCCGTCTTCCAGCACGCCGGTTGAGAGCACCAGATACACACGTGTAGGAGATGGCCCGCCTTCCTCCAGCAGCATCCGCTGCCGCAGTTTGGTAGGGTAAGCTTTAGCTTGCCCGGTTCCCTATGAAGCGCATTCTGCTCCTGACGCTAGCGCTCGCCTGCGCCGCCACTGCGGCCGACTATCCGGCCTCCGCCGGTTACGTCAACGATTTCACGGGCATGATCCCCGATGCCGTCCAGCAGGCTCTGGAATTGCGCCTGCGCGCCTATGAGCGTGCCACCTCGAATGAAGTCGCCGTGGCCGTGGTCTCCTCCCTTCAGGGTGAGCCCGTCGATGAGTTTGCCAGAGGACTGTTCCGATCCTGGGGCATCGGCAAAGCCGAAAAGAACAACGGCGTCCTCTTCCTCTGGGCGCCCACCGAACGAAAGGTGCATATTCAGGTGGGCTACGGACTGGAAAGCATCCTCACCGACCAGGTCTGCTCCCAGATTCTGCAGCAAGTGGCTGCGCACTTCCGCGAAGGCAATTACTCCGAGGGAGTCCAGGCGGCCGTGGATAGCATCATCCAACGCCTCGGCGAAGCTCCGTTGGCCCCAACAGGCGCGCTCAACGAGCCCGCCACGCGCGTTCACGGGGGGACGGGCAACCTCCCCGCCATGCTGGTGATTGGCGGCATCGCCTTTTTGGCCATCGCCCTCGGGGTGATGCAATATCACACCATCCGCACGCACCAATTCCAGGTGGAAGTGCCCGCCGCCATTGCCCACGCGCAGGAATTGCTGCAAGGCGCCCCCGCGGCGAACGAGCAAGCCGAAACAGATCTGGATGCCTTGCGGGCGGAAGCGCCCCAGGAGGTTTGGGACGGCTGCCAGACAGCGCTGGCGTTCGTGCCGGAGAATCTGCAGACCCTTCGCCGGGAACTCGACGAGATCAAAGGGCAGCGCCGGGAGGAGTATCGCGAGCTGAAAGCCGCTAGCCGCGCCCTGCGCCGTTGGCACCTCTCTTTCGAGAAACACACCGCCATCTTCGCCCGCGTCGAGAACGCCCTGCGGCAGTTCTGCGATTCGCGCGACTATGCTTTGGAATTGATTCCGCGTCTTCCCGAATCGCTCTCGCTGATGGCTGGCCGCGTGGCCGAAGCTGGCGGTCTGGAACGGCACCAGGCGCTCCTGCACGCCGCGCAACAGACCTTCGACAAGGTCGGTGAACTGCGCCGGCACCCGCCCGTAAACTGGCTGCTGGCGCGCGACCTGCTCGACGATACCCTGAAGTGTCTCGATCACCTCGGCCTGCTGCTGGAACCAGCCGACCCGCGCACCGTACGGACCGCCGTTCTGGCCCCCCGGCCGCCGCGCTGTTGGGCCGGCAGCGATCAGGATTCTCCCGCCTCCGCCGAATTGATCACTCTGGCGGCCATCTGGAACAACCAAAACGCCGCTGCGGACGCCAGCCAGGCTGCCGGCTTCACCGATTTCGGCGGCGGCAGTTTCGGCGGCGGTGATTCGAGCGGAGGCGGCGGTTTCGGAGGCGGCGACACCGGCGGCGGCGGAAGCAGCGCCAGTTACTGACGCGGCGAACTCCGGGCCAGCAACGCCCGGATCGGCGCAGCACGAACTGACGCGACCCGCCGGCGCGGGATCTCGTGCGGCGCGATTCCACCCGCACTCAAGCCTGTGACTCCTTCGAAACCTGGTAACGCCGGCGGTCTTGCCGCCGGTCAAGCTCGCCGCAGTCGGTGGCGCTGAACTTTTCCGCTGAAACTCCAGTGGCGTGACATACCTCGCGGGAAGTAAGTGGCGAATGCGGAACTTTCCATCGGCCTGAGACTTCTGACCGCGGGTCGGCGGGCAGCGAGAGCGTGACCGGCGTGCTCATGCAGCTATCTATTCCGCGCGCAGCGATTCCACGGGATTGACCGAAGCGGCACGCCGCGCGGGGATCAGGCTCGCCAGCAGCGCGGCCACGCTGAGCACTCCAGCCACGGCTGCCAGCGTAGGGACATCCCACGAGCGGACGCCGAACAACAATCCTCGCATCAGGCCCGCCGCACCCACAGAGCAGCCCACGCCGATCGCAATGCCGAG
>OKRF01000043.1:0-1483 GCA_900290315.1 Candidatus Sulfopaludibacter sp. SbA3
GCTTCGCTCGCCGCACCGGCGGCAAGACCGCCGGCGTTACCTCGCCGGTTTTTCATGAAGTTTTGCGAGCGCTCCGCCCCTAATTGACAGACGACAAAAAACGATCGTCTGTCCTACCCGGGCTGCGGAGCCATCTTCGAAATGCGTCGAGGGGATCTCAGTCCTGACGGAGATTCTTCCGGCCGGAGCATTCGATCCAGTCGCGGAACATGGTGGCAAAGCCTCTGGCTTGGTTGTCGCTCTTCAGTTGCTCCACCGTGAAGCGCATTTTGCGGCCCCAATTGGGATACTGCCAGGTGGTGCCGGGGAGATTCTGCTGCGATACTGCCAGGTGGTGCCGGGGAGATTCTGCTGCGAGAGTTCCTTGGTGAGATCTTCCTGGTTGATGGCCAGCAGTTGCGAGGGAGTCAAGGCCAGGAAGCCTACGATGGCGTTGTGCAGTTCGCCGGTCAGTTCGGCGTATGCGGCCGCGGAGCGGGGCAAGTCCGCACGCAACAGGTTCAAGGCGAATAGCGAATCGAGCATCTTCTGTTTCTCGCGGTCGCGGCCCTCGCGCTGGGCGCGGAAGGATGCCTCGTCGATCACGCCGGCGGCGTGGCGGGCTTCAATATCGGCGCTCACCCAGAAGCCGGCGAGCGTGGGGAGATCGTGCGTGGTGGAAGAGACCAGCGCCTGGCGCGGATATTCGGCGTAAGGGCGGAACTCGGACCGTTCATTCTTCTCGAAGTAGAACAGCCGGTAGCTGAGAATGCCGAAGCGGGCGAGCGTCTCGCGAACGGCGGGCTCCACGGTGCCGAGATCTTCGCCCACCACCACCACGCGGTTGCGGACGCTTTCCAGAGCCAGGATGCGGACAAAATCGTCGTTGAGTTCCTTCACGTATGCCCCTTGCGTGGCATCGCACTGATCCGGAATCCAGTACAAACGGAAGAGCCGCATCACGTGATCGATGCGCAGGGCGCCGCCGTGGCGGCAGTTCCGCCGGATGGATTCGGCGAACAGCCTATAGCCGGTTTCGCGATGGCGTTCGGCGTTGGGCGGCGGGAAGCCCCAGTCTTGGCCGTGCGGCGCGAAATCGTCGGGGGGTGAACCAACGCGGCAGCCGTGGACGTAGAAGGGCCGGTGGGCCCAGAGGTCGGAGCCGAAGCGGTCCGTAGCGAGTGCGAGGTCGTGGTAGAGCCCGATGGAGAGGCCGCGGTCGCGCGCGTGCTGCTGGGCGCCGGAGAGTTGCAGATCGATCTGCCACTGCAGGAACTGATAAAACAGGACGCTGCGCCAATGTTTGTGGCGGAAAGCGACGGTTTCCGGGGAGTTGGGATCGTGAAAGACGACGGGCCAATCGGGCCAGATCCACAGATCGGGATTCTCGCGGTGCAGGTGTTCATCCAGGGCGCAATAGATGGCGAACTTCTCGAGCAGATCGCCCTCGCGAGCCAGGAACCGGTCGAACTCGCGAGCCCGCGTCGAACCGGCGCGCCTTTCC
>OKRF01000043.1:1493-16612 GCA_900290315.1 Candidatus Sulfopaludibacter sp. SbA3
CGATCTCGGCGCTGAGTTCGGGCGATTCACGAAGGGTGCGGGCACGGTGGCAATTGGCGTAGTCTTCCATGCCTTCGATATCGAGATAGAGGAAGTTCTGATAGAAAATGCAGTTGGGCAGGTACGGGCTGGTGTTGAACGGCCGGCGGTTGTGGATGGCATGGAGCGGGTTGAGGCCGACGAAGCTGGCGCCCATTTCATCGGCCACCCAATCGATTACGGAATGGAGGTCGCGAAAATCGCCGCAGCCCCAATTGCGTTGCGAGCGGACTCCGTAGAGGCTCACCGCGACACCGGCCACTCGTCCACCGCGTCCCAGGTGCGGATCGCTCCACGCGCGCACGGGCGTCACGATATAGCGGGTGACGGCGCTGGCGCCGCCGACTGTGGCGGAGATCTCGTGGTAGCCGAGCGGCAACGCGACAGGCAGGCGGGCCTGCTTGCGGACCCAGGTGCGCCCATCCATTTCGATGGATGCGGTCTGCGGCAGTTCCCACAGGTTCAGATCGAACTGTTCCGTCTCGCCGGTCTCGCGCCGCACGGTGATGCGGGCGTGCTGGCCCAGGGTCTCGGCGGCAACGTGGAGGGAAATCTCCGTGGCTGGCGACTCCCCCGTCACAATCGAAGGCGGCACGAGCCGCTGCCACTCGCGCCGGGCACGCTCGGCCAGAGACGCATCCAATTCCTCCTGGCTCCCAGCGGCAACTCCCATGGCGCGCAGAATGGTCTGCCTCGCTTCCATGGTGGTTGCGTGGCGGCGGCCCCAGATGTCCCAGTAGGCGGACTCGATTCCGCACACAGTAGCGGCGCGCTCGAGTTGTTGCTCGAATGTCTCAGAAGGCATGGTGTGACGGTACCTTGATTTTACCGCGCCTATGCGAAAATAAAGGTATATGGAAAAGCCTTTTGCGAGCAGTCTGCCGGAGCTCTTTACGCGCGTGGACGACTATTCGGTCGACAACGCGTCCGCGGCAGCCTCAGAGGGACTGGTATTTACCACGCTCGACAAGGCCGTCAACTGGGCTCGCAAGAATTCCATCTGGCCGATGACCTTCGGACTGGCCTGCTGCGCGATCGAGATGATGTCGATGAGCGCTTCCCGGTTCGATATCGCACGTTTTGGCGCCGAGGTGTTCCGCGGATCGCCCAGGCAATCGGACCTGATGATTATTGCCGGACGGGTTTCCCAGAAGATGGCGCCGGTGATTCGCCACCTGTATCAGCAGATGCCGGAGCCCAAGTGGGCGATTTCGATGGGAGCTTGCGCCACGTCGACGGGCGTCTTCAATAACTATGCGCTGATTCCGGTGAACCAGGTAATCCCTATCGACGTTTTTGTTCCGGGGTGCCCGCCGCGTCCGGAGCAACTGATCTACGCGCTGATGCTGCTGCAACAGAAAATTCAAGACCAGAGCGGTACGGTGAAGCAGGTGCTGAATCTGGCGTAGGAGAACACTCAACGCCGAGGCGCCGAGGTTTCCGTTTGTTCTTAGAGTCAGTTTCCCGTGGGGACTTTTTCTACGTGATCGACGATTAACAAAGTGATAGGAGCTTTGCGGCGCTCCAGTTTGAGGCCTAGACGCTGGGCGGCCCAAAACACGGCGGAGCCCGGGTCGGGAGCCTCTGTGTCGAGTGCCGTCCTCACCGACGTCAAAGCGGCCGAAGAAAAGTCCAAAGTCACCTGGTAGTCTCCTTCCAGACCGGTCCGGTCAATCACCGGTTCCCTCAGGCGATCGGCCAGGATTTGGGCAAGCGCGTCCATGGGCATCTTCGAAAACTCCAGGCGCTGACCGTGGTTGGTCATGGCGGTTAAGCCAAATGGCTTGTCGTAACTCCAGAGGTTGTCCAGGGTGCGGCCCACGTTCCTGGTGCGAGCCGGCTCGTCGGGATCGGGGGCCGCGGGCTTCATTTTCGGTCCGCCTTTGCCGGCAACGAGAGCCCAGACCGGCAGGTCCTTGGTCTCACTGTGTGCCACCAGTCCAAAGCGCTCCGCAAGCAGCCATTGGAGCATCTCGGGAAGCTGGTCCTCGGTGGCACCCTCCGGAAACTTCGCGGCTATATCAAAACGGAGACTGTTCATCCATTCGGGCCCCGACAATTGGTAGCTTGGAAGTCCGTAAGCCCGGAGGATCAACTGCCGGATGGACCAATAGCCGATATCCGCCCGGACGGCATCGATCTTGATTCCGACGTGCTGCCCCGCGGCCGTTCGAAGATCGAGCGCCGGCTTGACGGAGGCAACTTCGAATTTCGGCCCTGAGGGTTTTCCGAAGGTCGCGGCCGCCGGTTGGGCGCGCAGGCGCGGCCCGCTCACTACGCCGGTGAGCACCGGGCCGATCAGCGCTAAGAGCGCCGCGCCGGCCAGAAGAAGCTTCCTCGGCAAGTTCAGGCGCGTAGCGAGGCGACGCGCCATAATCTGCTCGATTCGTCTCCTGAGATTCGCTCCAGTCACTCCGGACATCCACGCGGCCGGCGATTCCACATAGAGCTTGCACACGTTGAGAATTCCCGCGGCATAGATTTGAGGCTTGCTGCCGAGGCGCAGAACTTCCTCGTCGCAGGCACGCTCGCGCTCGTCGAGTAAGCGCGCTCCCAGCCACCACACCATGTCATGGAACCAGAAGATTGCCTGCACCGCCATGTGAATGGCGGAAGTCAGGTTGTCGCGGCGGCGGACGTGGCAGAGTTCGTGAGCCAGAACTGCGTCCAGTTGTGCTGGATGGAGACGCTCACCAATTCCTTCGGGCAGCAGCAAGACCGGCCGGAGGATGCCGAAGACACCCGGCTCGAGGAGGCCGGGGGAGGACATCACGGGAACGGGGAATTTCCTGTTGCGCAGGGGAGTTGCCGAGCGGCGCACCGCATGAATGCGCTTCCAGCGAACCAACCAGCAAATGGCGATGGCCGCGAACCCGCAGGCCCAGAGAGCCAGGGCGGCCGGAGCAACGTAGCTTGCTTGGGCGCGATCGGCAGTCCGCGCCGCCACCGCAGGGAGTGCCAGAGGCTCACCGGCCTGTTCCACCGCAGCCATCCACGCGGGATGCAGCGGCGGAGCAGCGTGCCGGGGCACAAGCGTGCCCAGCCCGACCAGGAGGGAAAACGGCACCAGGAATTTTGCCGAGACGGCGAACCACACCCAGTACCGCACGTGCGCCTGGTTCTTGCGCAGAGCCAGCGCCAGGAGCCAGGCGGCGGCAACAAACAACGTGGTCTGCCAGAGGTGGGTCACGAGTCCGGGGATCATCGACTCTCCTCCTTGTCCCCCTGTTCGGTTTCGTCCTGGTTCTGCAGGGCGAGCAGGGCTTTCTCGGCTTCCCGGACGTCCTGGAGAGTGAGCCTTCGCGATTCGATCAGGTGCGCCATGACTGGCTGCAGCCGGTCACCCAACAAGGCGAGCAAATCGTCGATCAGGCGGCTTTGGGCCGCGCTGCGGGAGATAAGGGGTTCGAAAATGTGGGCGTGACTGATCTTCCTTGCCCGGCGCAGGGTCTTCTTGGTTTCCAGCCGATATACGGTGGTCTGGATGGTAGTGTAAGCGGGGCGGTTCCGCTTCGGGAAGGCTTCCTGAATCTCGCGGATCGCACAGGGCCCACGAGACCAAAGGACCTCCATGATCTGAAGTTCCAGTTTAGTTTCCATTACCGGGTCTAAACCCTTCGCCTTTCAGGCGAAGAGCTTCCAGCAGGTTTCACCTTTGCTTCCGGCGCACTGTTGCGAAGCTTCGACGCCAGCATCGGAGAGCGGGGTTTGGCGGCGGTGAGCGATGCAATCGGAGTCATGTGTAAGGGCGAGACAAACCGCGACTGCCGCGCACTTCAGGCGACTTTCAGTCGCAAGCCCAACCTACCGGCTTTCAGCCGGTAGTCGTTTAGTGAGTTTCGGCGGCGGCATGGTAAATTACTATTTCCGTATGCAAGGCTACTATGGTGATAAGTTTTTTGTAAGGGGGAGGATGCCTCGAAATTCGGATCAACATTGAACACCGTCAGATCGCCTATGAAGTCGGCTGCCCCGAAGTCCAACCTCAGCGCGCCTGGGCTTTTCGACCCCGCAGACTGAATCGCGTTTGCCCACTGTGCAGCCGGACAAAATTCCTCTTGACAGCAATAGTGATATGTAGTTATATATCACTTAGGTGCAACTGCTAATCAATCCTGCTGACGAGCTTCCCATCTACCGCCAGATCATGCGGCAGATCACCGAAGCGATTGCCGGGGGCCTCCTGAGGAGCGGCGCTAAGCTCCTCTCCCATCGCGAGTTAAGCGAGCAGCTCGTAATCGCGCCACTGACTGTGAAGAAGGCGTACGACGAACTGGAAGCCCTTGGCTTCATTGAGACAGTCCGCGGCCGGGGTACTTTCGTGGCGGCCAAACTGCCGCTGCCCAACCCCGGCGCGGACCTGGAACGTCTGCGGCAGAACGCTCGCAGACTACTGGCGCAAGCCTATCTGGCAGGCCTCACCTTCGACCAGGTGGTGGAGCTTCTGCAAGAGACCCACAGCCAACTGACCGAAAACCACGAGTCGCAAAAGGAGAACGTATGACTCCCGTATTGGAGTTTCAGAGTGTCGCACGGTCTTACACCAAGGGTAAGCCGGTTTTGGACGGTGTCAGTTTCGCCATGGCGCCGGGAGAGGTGGTCGGTCTGCTAGGCCGCAACGGCGCGGGCAAGACCACGCTGATCCGCATTGCCATGGGAATGCTTTTCCCCCATGCCGGCGCGGTCCGCGTCTTCGGCCTGTCTCCCATCGAGGACGCGGTGGCGGTGAAGAAGCGCGTGGGATACGTGGCCGAAGACCAGGTGCTGCCGCCGGGCTCCTCCATTGCGGAGCTGACCGAGTTGCATCGCTACCTGTTTCCGCGGTGGGACTCTGTGCTGGAGAGCGAACTGCTGGGGCGCTTCGCGCTGGACCCGGCGGCGCGGATCAAGTCGCTCAGCAAAGGGCAGGCGCGGCAAGTGGCCCTGCTCTGTGCAGTCTGCCATCGCCCGGAATTGCTGATCCTGGACGAGCCGGCCGGCGGCCTGGACCCGGCCGCGCGCCGCGAATTTCTGGAGACTTCCATCCAGTTGCTGAACCGCGAGGGCACGTCGATTCTCTTTTCGTCGCACCACATGACCGACGTGGAGCGGATCGGCGGACGCGTAGTGCTGCTGGACGCGGGCAAGGTCCGGCTGGACCGGGACCTCGACCGCTTGCGCGAAGACGTCTGCGTGGCCATGCTGCCGCGTGGATCGGCGCCGGATACAGCAACGCTCGAGCGACTCCCGGGATGCCTGAACGCCCGGCCGGTCTTTGACGATTGGCACGCCGTGTTCGAAGGCGCGCCCGAAGCGGTGCAGCAGCAACTGAACGAGTCGCTAGGCGTGAATGGGACGCGTTGCGTGCGGGTTCCTCTGGAAGAGTTGTTCATCGAAATGGTCGGGAGCGACAGGTAAGGAGGGGTTATGATTCTGCAATTCATCAAACGCGATCCGGCATGGAAGTTCACGCCCTGGTTCACCGCAGCGGCGGCCCTTGGCGCCCTCTTCTATTCCGCCAGGCCCGGAGGCTGGCTTCCTCTCACGATCGCCGGACCGGTCTACCTGATTCTCTGGATGCTGGCGCTGCCCCACCAGCGCGTCACCTTTTTCGAAGCAGCGCTGCCGGTATCGGGACGCGACCTCTTTCTGGCGCGCTTTCTGTCCCTGCTGGCCATGATTTGGCTGCCGGCTGTGGCAACCGTCGCCATCCTGCTAGCCGGCTCGAAAGCGGCAGCGGCTCCGCAAATCGCGGTGGTCGCTACCATCCTGACGCTGGGTACGATCATCAACCTCTCCGTACGGATCAAGGAATTCACCGCGCCGCCGAAGCTGACGCTCTGGTGCGCGTCCTGCACCACCGGCGCCGTCATCCCCGCCTTGGGCTTCCGGCTGCCGATTCTGGTGGCCGCCATTTGCGGCGGTGCGGCGTTTGTCGTGGCTGCGATCGCATGGAGGAGCGTCCCCAAGACATTCCAGAGCGCTCCATGGGACGTCGCCACTCCGCGGAGGAATATCGGCAACGCCGCTCCCTCGTTGCCCTGGTGGCCCATCATCCGGTCCCTGTTCCCCTGGCAGTCGGCGCTGTTTATTCCGGTGGGTACCCTCTTTGCGGCAACCGGCCAGTGGATCTTCGCGCCCATGTATTTGATGATGGCCTACAGCCAGACGCGTCAGACCACTCGCTGGACTCTCGCGTTACCCATCTCCAGCCGGAGGATGTTCGCGGCCTCGACAATCCCGATGCTGCTGGTGCTGGCCTTTGGCGCCGAATTCGGAGCCCTGAGCGGCATGGCGCGGGTGGGCCACGACCTGATCCGTCAGGGCGATCCCGAGCACTTTCGTGGTTCAGGAGCACTCGATGTCTTCGTGAATCGCGCCTTCTGGCGGCTGGCTCCGGGCGGGCAGGTGCCGGTGATCCAGGCGCCTTGGGGAGAGAGGTTTCAGCCGGAGCCTCACCCGGTCCTTGGGCTGACACTTTATAATCCGTACGCCGTGGGCGAGAAGAATAGCTTTGCCTTCGAGGACTGGCAGTTCTCGCGCGCCACCGAATACATATATGGCCGTGCCATGACGGCTCGCCAACTGGCGGAGGGCAAAGGCCAAGGCTTGACGCCGATCACCCTGCGGCCGCGGATGCAGATCCTGACCATCGCCGCGATCCTGGCCTCGGCGTTGTTCTGGGTATGGCTGATCGAGCTGTTTTCCTGGCAATGGCTGGGCCGGCTCTCCAAGACGGCGCGCACCGCTCTGACTTACTCAGCCATGTTGATCATCATCGGTGGTGTGTTTGGGGACCTGCTGGTCAGCAAGTTGCCGGGATCCCTCAGCCAGCCCGTTCTGGAAGCGGGACTTCTCTACATCTCCCGGCATCTGCCGGCGAACCTCGGGGTGGTGGCGCTAGTGGCATTCCTGCCGCTGGCGGCGATGTTCTGGTTAATCGGTTTTCAGGTAGGCGTCGCCGAAAACACGCAGCCCGTGCAACAGCCCCAGAGCCTCTTCGACCGCCTAGGTAGTAGGCCTTAATAGCGTTATACTACCGGTTGCACGCAGAGCGAGTGAGGGATTCCCGATGAGCGCCAGCCAGGCCACCCGTCCGGAGAAGAAGAAAAAGCTTGCAAAGGCCGCCGCCGAGCAGGCCGAGTTGGCGCAGAAGTGTTTGTATTACATGTCCTTGATGCGCGAAGTGGAAGATCGCATCGAGCGCAAACTGTACCGCCAGGGGAAGATTGTCGGCGGGGTGTATGTGGGGCGCGGGCAGGAAGCCATTCCGGTTGGGACCGCCCTGGTAGCCGAGCCGGACGATGTCCTGTTTCCCTCGCATCGCGATATGGCGGTGTTCTTCATTCGGGGAGTGCCCCTGGGCCGCATCCTGGCTCAGTACATGGGCCGCGTGGACGGTCTGACGCGCGGCCGCGATGGCAACATGCATATGGGGGACATGAGCCGGAACATTGTCTCCATCATCAGCGCCCTGGCCGCCNNTGCGCTACCAGGGTAAGAACGGGGTGGCGTTCAGCTATTTCGGCGACGGAGCCACCAGCCGCGGCGATTGGCACGAGGGAGTCAATCTGGCCACTGTGCAGAAGCTGCCCGTGGTCTTCATCTGCAACAACAACCAGTATGCGTACTCCACTCCGTTGAGCGGCCAGATGGCCTGCGCCAACGTGGCTGACCGGGGACCGTCCTATAACATGCCGGCAGAGATTGTGGATGGCAATGACGTGCTGGCGGTCCATGAGGCTACCAAGCGAGCGGTGCATCATGCCCGCTCCGGCAAAGGACCGTACCTGCTGGAATGCAAAACGTTCCGGATGACCGGCCACTCGGCGCACGATGCCGCTCACTATGTGCCGCAGGGTCTGTTCGATGAGTGGGGCAAGCTGGACCCCATCATTCAGCTCGAAGCCAAAATGCTACAAAGCGGCTGGGCGGAACAGGCGGAGTTGGACCGCGTCCGCGCGCTGGTTCGGTCGGAGGTGGACGAGGCTGTGGCCTGGGCGGAGCAGAGTCCGTTTCCCGACCCGGCGACGCTCCTGGACGACGTCTACGAAAACCGGTGATCATGCCGACCACGTATCTGGAAGCCATTCGCGAAGGCCTGTGGGAGGAGATGGAGCGCGACTCCAATGNNCGTGGTGGATACGCCGATTTCGGAAGCCGCCATCGCCGGCGCCGCCATTGGCGCGGGCCTCATGGGGCTGCGGCCGGTGGCCGAGATGCAGTTCGCCGATTTCATTTCCTGCGGCTTCGATCAGATCGTCAATTTCGCCGCCAAGTGCCGCTATCGCTGGAACGCAGCGGTGCCGATCGTGGTCCGTGCGCCTTCCGGCGGCGGTATTCACGGCGGCCCGTTCCACTCGCAGAATCCCGAGATGTGGTTCGTCAAGACGCCGGGCCTGAAGGTAGTGGCCCCGGCCACCGCGTACGATGCCAAGGGTCTGATCAAATCCGCCATTCGCGATAACGATCCGGTCATCTTCCTGGAGCACAAGGGCCTTTACCGCCGCATCAAAGAGGATCTGCCCGCGGGCGATTACACCGTCCCTATCGGCAAGGCCAAGGTGATTCGGGAAGGCAACGACCTGACCATCGTTACTTATGGCGCCATGGTCTGGGTGGCGCTGGAGGCGGCCGACAAATTGGCCGAAGAGGGCGCATCGGTGGAAGTGGTGGACCTCCGCACGCTGCTGCCCCTGGATCGCGAAACCGTGTGCGAAAGCGTGAAGAAGACCTCCAAAGTCCTGCTGCTGCACGAGGACACGCGCACCGCCGGGATGGCGGGTGAATTGGCCGTCAGCATCACCGAGAGCGTCTTCGAATACCTGGACGGCCCGATCGTCCGAGTGACCGCGCCGGACACACCGGTCCCGTATAGCCCACCGCTGGAAGACGCCTTCCTGCCCAATGCCTCCAAGGTGATCGAAAAGGCGCGATGGCTTAAACGCTATTAAGGGACCGCGCCAAAAACCTGTCACGCGCCACGAACCTGCCGCGACTTTCCTCTGCTCTCCACTGATTGCAGGGCACTTTTTTTGGAGCTGTAGGTGCACTGGGGATAGCGCTATGCTGGACGCCCTTGCCGGACAGCTCGAACGTTACATGGACCTGCTGAGCGCGCGACAGAAGCTGGTAGCTTCCAATATTGCCAATGCCGACACACCCGGATACCAGACCCAGGACATCGATTTTCAAAGTGAATTCCGTAACGCTACACGAGGCTCTCCGCAAGTGCAGGAAGTGGCTGGCCTGGCCACTAAGAACGACGGCAACAACGTGAGCCTGGACCGCGAATCGCGCCTGCTGGCCGAGAACGCCCTGCGCTTCAGCCTGGCTTCGCAGTTGATGCGGTCGCAACTGCAACAGGTGCGGTCGGCAATCAAGGAAGGGCAAGGCGCATGAGTCTCTTCTCGGTACTTTCCATCGGAGCTTCGGGCATGCAGGCACAGCGAACGCGTGCCGAAATGCTGGTCGAGAATCTGGCCAACGCGGAAACCACACGCACTCCCGGCGGCGGGCCCTACCGGCGCAAGGATGTGGTATTCGAGAGCAGTGACGTGGCTTCCCCATTCGCCAGTGTTTTCAACACTCAGTTACAGGGCACCGGCGTCGCGGTATCGGAAGTGGTGACGGATGCGAGCGATCCGGAGAAGCGGTACATGCCCGGCCATCCGGATGCGGACGCAGACGGTTACGTAGCTTTTCCCAACGTGAAACCTGCCGAGGACATGGTGGACCTGATGGGAGCAGCCCGCAGCTATGAGGCCAACGTGGCGGCCATCGGAGCGGTTAAGGATATGATTCAACGCTCCATAGACCTGCTGCACTGAGGTGAACCGTGCCCGGACCCATCCTTCCCATTTCGCCGGCCACCATCCCCAGCGCCATTCAACCCGCCGGCGGGACTGGTACGCCAGGGGCTTTCCAGGACGTGTTCTCGAGCGCGGTCCAGCAAGTGGAATCGCTGGGCCACACCGCATCGGCTTCGGTGCAGCGGTTTCTGTCCGGCGAGGGCGAGGAACTACACACGGCGATCATGGCCACCAATCGCGCGGAGCTGGCTTTCGATATGTTCCTGCAGACGCGCAACAAGGTGGTCAGCGCCTACCAGGAAGTCATGAAAATGCAGCTCTGAGACCTCAGGTTTCCGGCCCGATCCGCCGATCTAACCAGCAGGCCTACAGCCGGCCGACGCCAACGAAATGAAAAGAGTCCTGGCCAACCTTTCGATCACGCAGAAAGTCACCATCGCTCTGGGGGGACTGCTGGTGATCGGAGGAATCTTGTACCTGGTGCACTGGCAGAAAGAGGCTGATTTCAAGCCGCTATTCACCAGCCTCGCGCCCGAGGACGCAGCGGGCATCGTGCAAAGGCTCAGAGAAACAGGGGTGGATTACCGGCTTCCCGAGGGCNTCGCCGAACTGCGGCTCACTATGGCTGCGGCGGGGCTGCCCAAAACCGGCCGCATCGGGTTCGAACTGTTCGACAAAACCAACCTGGGCGCCACCGAATTTACCGAGCATGTGAACTATCGCCGGGCTCTGGAAGGGGAACTGGAGCGCTCCATCGTTTCGCTGGCGGAAGTGGAACAGGCGCGCGTTCATCTCACCTTCCCGAAAGACTCGGTGTTTCTGGACTCCCAGCAACCTGCGAAGGCCAGCGTGCTGGTGAAGACCAAGCCGGGGGCGCGCCTGGCGCCGCAGAACGTGATGGCCATTAACCATCTGGTGGCCAGCGCCGTGGAAGGCCTGTCGCCAGACGCCGTTTCAGTGCTCGACATGAACGGCAATCTGCTGGGAAAGCCGCGGGCAGCCGGCGGACTGGACGGTCCCGAGCCCTCCGAGGCCGCGCTGGACTACCGTCACAAGCTGGAGCAGGATCTGCTGGCCAAGATGAACGCCACTCTGGAGCCTTTGCTAGGCGCCGAGAGGTTCCGCGCCGGCGCCTCCGTGGAGTGCGATTTTTCCGGCGTCGACCAGAGCGAGGAAACTTTCGATCCGGCGCACTCGGTGATGAGCAGTTCAGAACGTACCGAGGACAGTTCCGGCAACGGATCAGCCACCGGTGTACCGGGAACGCCCTCCACACTGCCGCGGCCCATCTCGCGCCCGGCGGGCAGTTCCAATCGCACCTCACGGGTCACCGAGAACATCACTTACCAGACCAGCCGTACGGTAAAGAAAACCCGTCTGCCGGCGGGAGCACTGCGTAAGATGTCTCTCTCGGTTCTGGTGGATCAGGAAGTCCAGTGGCAACCCGACAAGAACGGCTTCCGCAAAGTGATCGTACCTCCTGGTCCCGACAAGCTAAAAGTGATCCGGGACCTGGTGGCGGGCATAACCGGGTTCAACGCGGAGCGCGGCGACCAACTGGTTGTCGAGACCCTGCCGTTCGAGAGCACTCTCCTATTGGAACCGCCGCTCCAAACCAAGCCCGCGGCTCCAGGCCAGGGCATGCCCGGGGGTCCGCAATTCTGGCCCATCAAATTGGATCGCAATATGATACTCATAGCGTGCGGCTTGGCTGTGTCTCTGGTGGTCCTGGTGTTCATCGTCAGGCGGTTGCTGAAACGCAAGTCCGGCGTCTCGGAGATTGGCCTGCCGACGGCCCTGCCTGCCGCCGCCGACACCTATTCGCCGGCGAGGGCGGTGAGCGGTCCCGCTTTCGAAGAGCAGATCGAATCGCGCCTGGCGGAGCGCGAGGCTCTGCAACAGAGGGCGGATGCGGACGCGCTGAAGGCTCTGACCCTTGCCCCGGTGATCACCAAGGCCGCCGAAGTGATGGCCAAACACTTGCGCGAAAAAATCAAGACTGAACCGGACATCTCGGCGCAAATCCTTCGCACCTGGATTCGGGACGAGGAGAACTGACCGCTTAGCGGCAGCCACATTCCATGATCCTCAACACCTCCAAAGACGCCAAAGATGAAAACCTCTCGGGCCTTCGCAAGGCGGCGATGCTGTTGATCGTGCTAGGCGAACAATCCAGTGCCGACCTCCTGCAGCAGTTGACCGAAGAAGAAGTGCAGCGGGTGAGCCGCGAAGTGGCTAAAATCACCGCCATCAGCGGAGAGCAGGCCGAGGGCATTCTGACTGAGTTTCACCATCTTTCGGCAGCGGGCGATTACGTAGCCCGCGGCGGCATGGAATTCGCCCGCAAGCTGCTCATGCGCGCATTCTCGCCGGAGCAGGCCAAGCGCATGCTGGACCGGCTGGCCAAAGCCCTGGGCGCCGATGCGGCCTCTTTCGACGCGATTCAGAAGGCCGACCCGCAACAACTGGCCAAGTTCATCCACAACGAGCACCCCCAGACCATCGCGCTGGTGCTCTCGCATCTCAATTCGTCGCAGGCGGCGTCGCTGCTTACATCGCTTCCCGCCGGATTGCGGGCCGATGTCTCGCAGCGTATGGCTAGCCTGGATCAGATTTCGCCGGAGATCATTCTGAAAATCTGCGGAGTGCTCGGCCAGAAACTGAAAGCTCTGGGAGAATTCAGCCGCGAATCCTACGGTGGCGTGCGCGCCGTGGCCGAAATGCTGAACCGCCTGGATTCGGCATCGAGCCGTGAGATTCTGGATCACATCGACCGGGGAGACACCAACCTGGCGGAGACCATTCGCCACCTGATGTTTGTTTTCGAAGATCTGCTGCTCATCGATCCCATGGGGCTCAAGGAGGTACTGGCGAAGGTAGACCGGAAAATCCTCACGGTGGCCTTGAAGGGCACCAGCGAGCAGTTGCGCAACCAGATGCTGGGCTGCATGTCGCAGCGCGGCGCCGAGATGCTGCGCGAAGATATGGACGCTCTGGGGCCGGTGAAGATCAAAGAGGTGGATGCGGCACAACAGCAGATCATCGCCGTCGTACGCCAACTGGAAGCGGAAGGTGTGGTCAGCCTGAAGGGAACAGTTGGGGAGCAATATGTCGTCTAAGGTATTCCTGCCGGACGACCCGGCGAATGCTGGTCCGGTGGTGTGGAAGAAGGTGAGCACTGCAGGAAATTTACGGGAGGGTCAGGAAGCCAGCCCGCCGGATGCGGAGGAACTGCGGGCCCAACTGCGGCAGGAGTGCGACCGGAAGGTTCGGGAGGCGCAGGCCACTAGCTTTCGGGAGGGCGAAGCCGCCGGCAAGAGCCGCGCCGCGGCCGAGGTGCAGCCGGTCATCGAACGGCTGGTCCGGTCGATCGACGAGATGGCGCACCTGAGAGCCAGGTTCCGGCGGGAGGCGGAAGGGGATATGGTCCGTCTGTCGCTGGCCATCGCGCGCCGGGTGCTCCGCCGGGAACTCGCCATCGACCCGGATGCCATGCACGGGCTGGTTTTGGGGGCGCTGGAAAAGCTGCAATCGCAGGAGATCTGCCGCGTCCGCGTGCACCCCTCGCAAGCCGCGCCGGTAACCGCGTGCCTGCGCAAGGCGGTCATCAGTTCCACAATCGAGGTAATTCCGGACCCAGCGCGCGAGCCGGGAGCGGTAGTTTTCGAAACAGACCGCGGCAATCTGGACGCCAGCGTGGATTCGCAGCTTCAGGAAATTGAGCGGGGGCTCATCGACCGCCTGCAGAAACAATCATGAAGGAAACCGTCTCGCTGGCTCCCTATTTCGAGGAACTGAATCAGGCGGCGCCCTTGCAGTGGACCGGCCAGGTGACCGAAGTGGTGGGTCTGCTCATCGAATCGCGCGGACCGAGCGCCGCCATCGGCGACTTCTGCGAAGTGCACGCGTGCGGCGGACGGCGCATCCGCATGCAAGTGATTGGCTTTCGCAACGGACGCGTGCTCTCCATGCCGCTCGAGGAGATCGCCGGTCTGCAATTGGGAGACGCCGTATACGCGCGCAGCCAGGATTCCAGCGTGGAAGTGGGGTCCGGCCTGCTGGGAAGAGTGATCGATGGCTTCGGCAAACCCATGGACGACGGGCCTGCCCTCCGGGTGGAGGGCCACTACGGGCTCTACGGCACACCCACTAACCCCTTGCACCGGGAGCACATCACCCAGCCGCTCATCACCGGCATCCGGGCCATCGACGGCCTGCTGCCCTGCGGCAAAGGACAGCGCATCGGGATTTTCGGCGGCAGCGGGGTGGGCAAGAGCACGCTACTGGGGTCGATGTCGCGCCACAATTCGGCCGACGTTACCGTGATTGCGATGATCGGCGAACGGAACCGCGAGGTACGCGGTTTTCTGGAAAACGAACTGGGGCCGGAAGGGCGCAAGCGCTCGGTGGTGGTGTGCGCCACCAGCGAGCGGCCCGCTCCGTTGCGCGTCCGCGCCTGCTTCGTGGCGCTGGCCGTGGCCGAATACTTCCGCGACCAGGGCGCCAATGTCCTGCTGGTGATGGATTCGGTCACACGGCTGGCCATGGCTCAGCGCGAAATCGGGCTGGCCGCCGGAGAGCCACCCAGCCAGAAAGGCTACACGCCTTCCGTGTTCAACCTGCTGCCCAAGGTATTGGAGCGCGCCGGCAATTTTCAGCGCGGCTCTATCACCGGATTCTTTACCGTACTGGTGGAAGGCGACGATTTCAACGAACCGATCTCCGATGCCGTGCGCGCCATCCTGGACGGCCACATCATCCTTTCGCGGCAACTGGCCGCGCAGGGGCACTATCCGGCCATCGATATTTTGCATTCCGTGAGCCGGCTGACCTCGGCCATCGCCACGCCGGCACAGAAGGAGGCCGCGCGCAAGATCCGCGGGGCCCTGGCGGCCTATCGCGACGCCGAGGATCTCATCCAGCTCGGAGCCTATGTATCGGGGTCGAACCCGGCGCTGGACGCCAGCATACAGATGCGTCAGGAACTGCTCGAGTATCTCCGCCAGGATCACACGGCGAACGCCACCGCGCAGGAGACGCTCTCCGGACTGGAGAGCCTGGCCGCCCGGCTTGACGGCGAAGCGCAGCAGGCCTCCAAGCGTGCTCAGGCCAAGCGATGAACAGCTTCCGGTTCAACCTGCAGAGGGTTCTCCAATGGCGTGAGACGCAGCTCGAGTTGGAGGAAATCAAATTCAAACAACAGTTGGCGGCAGCCGCCGAGTTAGATCGCGCACGAGCCGAACTGGAAGCGGCCGGCATCCGGGCGGAGGTGGAGGTACGCAAGTGGAG
>OKRF01000370.1 GCA_900290315.1 Candidatus Sulfopaludibacter sp. SbA3
CGTCAGCGCCGCTGCCAACCGGCGAACATACGCGAGCACGGTGGCCTTATCTTGGCGTTTGACCCGCGGGACGATAATCCCGGTGTGCTCGCCGGGCGGATACGCCCGAATATTCGCGAAGTCCAGGTCAAGGGTCACCAGAATTCGACCCCCCGACCGGCTCGCAGTTGCGACTGTTTCGTCCTTCGCCCCGGACAGGTTCTCATCCGCAACCGTATCGGCGGCGAAACCGATGCTGCGCAGGATCTCGGCGGCCCCGGCCGGGAGGTTCTCGTCGATTTTGAAGTTCACACGGTAAGCTCAGCCGGCAGGTCGATGGAGCCCTCACGCGCCAGTTCCGCTGCGTAGGCAAGGGCAGCGTCGATGTCATCGGATTTTGCCGAAGGATAGCTGGCAAGAATCTCACTCCGGGGAACCCCGGCGGCCACATTATCAAGGATGACAGAGACCATGATCCGCGTACCTCGGATGCAGGCCTTTCCATGGCAGACGGCAGGGTCGACGCTGATGTGTTCTTTCCAGTTCTCCATCGAGCTCATCATATCGCGTCTTGGGTGGGCACTCGGCCCCCAGTGTTCCCGATTTCTCCCCGCAAGTCGGCTTGTCGTCGCTGATTCGCGCTGCTCCTGTCGGGTCACGCGCCACTCGGAGAGGTCCCCTCAGGAGAGGGCACGAATCCAAAGGCCTCACCACGCGGAACCTCCAGGTCAAGATGATCTACAGCGACGAGTCTGCCGTAGCGTTTCGTCAAGCCCTAATTGAGATCGCAGCGGGGCCGGGATGCACAACAGGATTCTAACCTAATAAGGCTCCGGATGCACCGTCACGTCCGCCAGCGGCGCCAGTTCCTGGATAGCGTGCTCGACCGTCTCAGTCAATTGGTGGGCCTGCGTCAGCGATTGCGCCCCATCCACCAGAACGTGCAGGTCGATAAACAGCACCGGGCCGGAGTAGCGCATCCTCAGGTTGTGGCAATCGCGCACGCCCGGGACTGCCTCCACCACCGCCAGGATCCGCTCTTCCATGCCTTCCGGCGCACGATCCATCAAGGCGTCGATGGTGCGGCGGCCCAGTTGCAAGCTGACCCACACCACCAGAATCGAGACTCCCAGCGCAGCAATCGCATCGGCGTCGCGCAGAAAGACCAGCCGTGGGTACCGGGCACTCGCTTTCACCGCCGCCAACCCCAGCACCACCACGGCGGAACTCCACACGTCGGTTTGGAAGTGCAGGGCATCGGCTTCCAGCGCCTGGCTATGGTATTTCCTGGCCGCACGCGCGAGCACCCGGGAACGCGATACGTCGATCACGATCGACGTGAGCATCACCGCGAAAGACCACACGGTCACTTCGATTTCCACGCGGTGGAACATCAGCCGGTATACCGCTTCCCGCACGATCCAGGCGCAGGTGAGCAGCAGAAGGAGAGTCTCCCCCAGGGCAGAGAGATTCTCGATCTTGCCGTGGCCGTAGAGATGAGTCCGGTCAGCCGGACGGCCGGAGATGCGCACGGCCACCAGGGTCATACCGGCCGTCACCAGGTCCAGCCCGGAGTGCGCCGCCTCGGCCAGAATACCCAGGCTGCCGGTGAGGATTCCGATGGCAATCTTGAATGCCGTGAGCCCGACGGCGGCAAGGAGCGAGGTCAGCGCGGCGGACTGTTTCTCGCGGTCCTCATGCGCAGGAACCGAAGACATTCAAACACCAGCCTATCACGCGACTACTGATACATCTCTGTCAGCACACGGCCGGCCGACCCGCTAGGCGTCTCCACCTGCAGAATGTTGGACAGAGTGGGAGCAACGTCATTGATGGTGACCGATTGATGGTACCGGCCGGCGCGAATTCCCGCGCCCATGAAGATTAGCGGTACGTGCGTATCGTAATCGAATGTGGTGCTGTGACTGGTCCCTTTCTCAACAAACAGCCAGTACGGTTCCAGCAGAACTTCGATGTCGCCGCCGCGACCCGGGAAATAGCCGTTCATCACGTCGCGGCCCGCCTCGTCCCGCGGGACCTCGCCGTGCATCAGTTGATCGCGCGTGTACACATGCCAGACGTGCGGAATCGCTTCGATGGCCCGCGCCGCGGTCCGGGTGACCTCGGCCAGATCCAGCTTCTTGAAGGCGATCAGTTCCCAATTCAGGTACACCGAGTGCTCCTGTTGCGAGTTGGTGATCCAGTCGAAGTTGCCGTACTTGGCGCGCAACGCCTTCTGCACAGTGTCTGCGATGATCCCTTTGGGCATGCGGCCTCCCGGCATATGGCGGGCGGTATTGACTTCGGGCGCCGGCGCCACCCCGTGATCGGCGGTCATCACTACCAGCACGCGATCCATCCCTACCTGGCGGTCGAGCGCCTGGAAAAGCTTCTCCAGCAGGGCATCGGAACGGACTGAGATTTCGTGCACCTCAGGCGAATCCGGTCCGAAGTCGTGGCCAATGTAGTCATTGGAGGAAAAACTGACGGCCAGAATGTCGGTGTCTTCATGCTTTCCCAACTGCTCGCTTTCCAGAGCGCGCTCCGCGAAGCTCTCGATCATTTCATTGCCGAACGGGCTGGTGGCCAGGGCCGTGTAGAGCGCCGGTGTCTCAGTCGGCAGAATGTGGTCCAGCCATTTCGCCCCGGAGAAATGGTCGGCGAGACGGGCATCGTTGAAGCTCTTCACCCACTCCGGAACGGTTTCGAAATAGTAGGTGCTGCTGACGAAGTTTCCCGTCGCATTGTCCAGCCAGTATGCGCCGTTCGCCATGTGGCCGGCGGGAAGAATGGCCGCGCGATCTTTCAGTGAAATTCCGATCACGCGCGACTTGCCACCGTTGGCCATTTTCAGTTCGTCGCCCACAGTGCTCACCAGCATGCGATGCGGCGAGGAGCCGTCGCCGCCCAATCCGCCCACCAGCTTGGTATCCGGGTCGGACACGCTGGTGACCGGCGCGACGTCGGCGCGCTCGTACCACTCGTTGCCGATGATCCCGCTCACCGAAGGCAGCGCGCCCGAGAGAAACGTGCTGTGGCCGATGGCGGTCACGGTGGGAAAGTGCTGGTAATGGGCGCTGGTAAATACCGCGCCGCCGTTCAACAGCCGGTCAAAGGCGGCGTGATATTCGCTGCGGAAACGCTCCAGATAGTCGTAACGGAATTGGTCGAATACCACCGCCAGAATGAGCTTGGGCTTCTTGGGTGCCGCCGCCAGTAGCGATGCCGCCGCCAGCGCGCATAACAGGAGTTTTTTCATCGGTTTCGTTTCAGGCTATCACGTGAATATCTCGATTTTGTGACCGTCTCGCAATGGCACATCCGTTACACTTGTCCAGCGCGTATACAGTTCGACGCCGTGTCAATCCACTTTACACCTAGCGTCCCGACGAAATGTCTACGAGTTGGACAGTGGCGGTGGTAAGATCCCGTAAACCACTGATTTTATTGATTTAGCGATACTGGGCTTTCGAGTGCATTATGGAAGGCAGATCTCGTCGGAGGATCTGGCAACATGCGGACGTCAACGGAAACACAAGAGCGAAGAAACAAAGCCCGGTTCCCACTGCGTCGTGAACTGCGCTACAAACTGTTGGACGACAATAGCATTATCGCAGCGGGTGTGGGCGAAACAATTAATATCAGCAGCTCTGGTGTTGCATTTTCCATTGACCAGCGGCTAAAGCCGGGCGGTTTCATCGAGCTGTCCGTCAGTTGGCCGGTGCTGTTGGACCAGAACTGCCCGATGCGATTGATCGTGTTTGGACGGGTGCAGCGCAGCAGTCAGGAACGCGCGGTCTGCACAGTGGACAAATACGAATTTCGCACGCAGGCCCGGACGATTCAGGCCATCGCGCCCGTGCGTAACGATTCCATGCTACAGCGCTGGGCCGACGGGTTTCGGAGGGAGAGCCTGAAGGCTCGGGAAGTCACCGCGTAGCACTGGGGGACAGGGCAAGTCTCGGAGCTTGCCCTGTCCTCCGAGAGCAGCAAAAAAGGGCTCTATTTGTCGGCGGCCGGGGCGGCGGGAGCCGGCTTGCTTTCCGATTTTGACTCGGTCTTCGACTCCGCCTTGGATTCGGACTTAGACTCCGATTTTCCATTCGAGCCGGACGTCGATGGGGAATTCCCGCCCTTGCCGTAGTCGGTGACGTACCAGCCGGTGCCCTTGAACTGCAACGCCGGCAAGGAAATCATCCTTTCCAACTCGCCACCGCACTCTTCGTGAACCTTCAGCGTTTCGTCGGCAAACTTCTGCCGGACCTCGAAAACCTTACCACATCCGTGACACTTATAATCGTAAAGCGGCATATCCGTTGAGAAAACCCAGACACTATTCCCATTGTAACTAACTTTACCGGGAGGCGTTCGTCTCAGAAGGTAGGAACCAGATGATGCGCCGGGCTTACCTGATCGGAACAGTGACGCTGGGGCTGATGCTGACAGCAGCCGCAGCAACGCCATCGTATTGCCGGTTGCTCTCTTCGGCGCGCAGCTTTCAGTACTATTTTCACGACCTCAAACAGGGAGCCGCTGCCCTGAACCCGGTGGAGCGGTTCGTGTTCAGCCTCGTGCTGGCCAACACGAAACCCGTCCCGCTGGAGGATGGAAGCGTGGCGCCGGAGCGCCACACGTAAATACCGAAACGCTCGCTTACGGTCGCGGCCCCGATCAGAGCCGCGACCGTGAGGGAGCGGAGGCTACTTTTTCTTCGGAGCGCCGCCGGTCTTCTTCCCGCCCGCGGGTGCTGCCACGCACGGCGTGGTCTTCAGGCCCTCCAGCTTGTCCTTGGCGGTGTCCATGGTGAGCATGAACGGGTCTTTGGTGAAAGCCGAGGGGACGCCTTCCCAGTGAAACTCCTGGTTCAGTTCCGGCTTACCGGTCAGTGCGGCTTCCAGCTTCAAGGTGATCTCAGGCGTGGGAGTATTGCCGGGAAGGGGTACGGCCACAATCAGCTCTTTGGGGCGGCAGGCGGGCTTGGCCTCCACCAGCGTGCCTCTGAGCTGAGGCACCTGGGAATCCTTCAACTGGCCGGCGAAGTACTGTTCGCCATTGGTATCGGCAAGGGCGCCTTTGATCTTCATCCACAGGGCGAGTTGCGGGTTGCTCTTTTCGAATATAGCCTGTTCTTCTTCGGCGATCTCGGTGGCCGTCTTGACCTTAAAATCAGCCGGTGGCAGTGGGCTGGCCTTCACCAATTCCTTCAAAGCGGCCAGGCCTTCATCGCTGCCGTGCATGTTGGTGTAGTAGCCGTCCGCATATTTCTTGATGGTATCGGCGTTGGCGCTGCCGCCCAGCGTGGCATCGATCACCACGGCGCGCTGAAACTCGTAAGCGGCCTGGGAACGCTTCTCGGGCTTTTCGGCTGCCTGGCTGCGCATACACAGCCCGAGCTGATAAGAAATCGCCGAATTCTGCGGATACGTGCCCAGCGCTTTGGCATAGGCCGCTTCGCACCCCGCCCAGTTCTTGTCCTTGAATGCTTTGTTCCCCGGCAGCATGGCGATAAACAACAGCGCCGCCTTGGCAGGAGGCTGCAGTTGCGTGGTGCGCGCTTCAGCCCAAGCCGCATCGGCTACACCGTCTGGTTTGCGGTTGTAGTCGAGAAGGGTGTGTGCGGCTTTGTCTCCGATGGCCAACTCTTCAGGCGTGGGATCGGCCACCTGGGTGATGGCAAACACAGTCGAAAACAGCGCCCGGATGGCGTTCGGTGGTCCGGCTTTCGGATCGGAAAAAACCGTGTCGACACCGCGGTTGATGATGTCGGCGGCCGCATCTACGGCTTTCGCGGGCTGCTTGGCAGCGGCGTAAGCCTGAATGTAGAGAACCGCGCGATCGTCCTTATAATCGGACTCGGCATACTTCGCTTTCCAATTGTCCAGGTCGGCCAGTGCCTCGGCACCTTTATTGGCGCTCACGTTCTTATTGGCGCTCATGTAAAGATCGTATTCGGCCGTGTCCTTCCACTTCTTCCCGCCTGCATCCTGCGCGCGGGCGAACTGCACCGTTCCGGTCATTACGACCGCGCTCAATACGGCGATAGCCGCCGTCCCGCTGACGAATCCTGAAAATTTCTGCACGCTACGTCTCCTGCCTGTCTCGATCTTTTGAATGCTGGGACACATCGGTAATATACCGGAACCACTTTTCCCTTGCAACTCGCGCGGAAGACAGACGACAAAAAACGATCGTCTGTCCTTCGCGAAGCCAGCCACCGGATTATGCGGCCCTCGGTAACGCGAATATTCATTACTGCTTCTTTTTGGTGCGCGGAGGCGCCACCGTGCAAGGCGAGGTCTTCACGTCCACTTTGGCCTTTTCCGCTTCCATGGTGAGCAGGAAGGGGGTTTTGGTGAAGGCGGTGGGAACGCCCGCAAAATTAATCTCGCTGCCGGCTTCCGGCTTGCCGGCAAGCGGCGCGTCCAGCTTGAGATTGATCTCGGCAGTGGGTGGACCCTGCTGGCCGGGTATCGGAATGGCCACCAGAAGCTCCTTGGAACGGCACTCCGGCTTGCCCTCCACTACCACGCCGCTCAACGGCGGCACCGCCGAATCCTTCAGGTTATTGGTGAAATAGGTTTCGCCATCCGCTCCCGTGAGGGCGCCTTTGACCTGCATCCACAGCGCCAGCTTGGGATTGTTCTTGGCGAATTCGGCCTCTTTCTCCGCCTGGATTTCTTCCTTGGTTTTGATCTTGAAATCGGCGGGCGGCAGCGGATTGCTCTTGGCCATCTGCTTCAATGCGTCCAGCCCCTCGTCGCTGCCGTGGATGCGCGTATAAAGACTGTCGGCGTAGGTCTGCAGTTGTTTGGGGTCCACCTTGGGATCGCCCAGGGTCGGGTCCACCATGGCCGCGCGCTCAAATTCGTAAATCGCCATCGACGCCATGGCCGGCTGGGTCTTCTGCAGGCAGATCGTATTGTTAGCAAGCTGGTAGGCGATGTATGCGCTATCGGGCCGATCCTGCAAGGCCTTAATGTACATGGGTTGGGCGCTGGCGCAGTCGCCTGCCTTGTTGGCCGCATTGGCCGGCGCAACTTCAAAGGCGAGCAGGCTGTGATCGGCCGCGCTATCCAACTGGGCGCGGGCCTGGGCCCAGGCGGCGTCCGCCGTACCGCCCTTGTTCGCCGGCACGAAGTAGGCCTTGGCCTCTTCCTTCAACTGCAGCGCGGACTTCTTGCCCAAGTCGATCTGATCTGCGGTGGCATTGGGCAGGGCAGCCACGTTGACGGTAATCAGAAAGAGACAGTTGAGGATCTGACGGGGCCCTTCCTTGGGATCGTAGAAAACGTTCTTCAATCCCTTGCCCATCACCTGCGTGCCGTACTCCACGACCTTCGCCGAATTAGGGGGATTCAGCTTGGCGTACTCCTGCATGTACATGTACAGGCGTTGATCTTTCCAGTCGGAATCGGGATACTTCTGGGTCCAGGTGTCGAGACCCTGCAGGGCTTTTTTCGGCCAGAAGCTGGGATCCTTGGATGCCTCCGGGTTGCTGCAGCTTGAATTCTGCGAATTGCTACTGCAGTTCTGATCCTTGAGGATCTCGTTGAAAATATCGTATTCGGCGATGTCTTTGACTTTGGGTTCCTTGGGCGCCTGGGGCGCTGCCGCCGCTGGCGCCTGGGTCCCACCCGGTGCCTGGCCCCAAGCCACCGCTGGCATTCCCGCGGGCAGCAGGACGCCCAGGGCTGCCGCAATCGATAGTTTTAGAGATTTATGCACGAATACCTCCTGCCAGTTCTGAATCGATAATAAAACTCAACCGGACTTCTCCGCCACAAGTGCGAGCAAGAGATTCGACTCCGTTTTTGTCCGCTTGGTTCCGAATCACAAATCATAGCAGATCAACGGTATGCTAGAAGTCGCTCCGATCATGCACTCTCTCGATCTGGCGGTAATTCTGGTTTACCTGGCGGGCATCACTTGGTTTGGCGCGCGCTTCCGGAGCGGTCAAAAGAACCTCCGCGACTATTTCCTGGGTGGGCGCACCGCGCCCTGGTGGGCCATCAGCCTGTCCATCGTATCGGCCGAAACCAGCACCTTGACCATCGTCGGCACGCCTGCGCTGGCCTTCAACGGGAACCTGGGCTTTCTGCAAATTGTGGTGGGATACCTGCTGGCCCGGATCGTGATTTCGATTCTGTTCCTGCCCCATTATTTTAAAGGCGAGATGTTTACGGCCTACGAGCTCATGCGGCGGCGCTTTGGCGAACGAATACGCAAACTTACAGCTTCGATATTTTTAGTGACGCGTGCACTGGCCGAAGGGGTACGCGTGTTCGCGATTTCGCTGGTGATTTCGATTGTGCTGGGCACCGGCGAGATTCAATCCATCGTGCTGATCGTGGTGCTGACGCTCTTCTACACATTCGAAGGCGGCATGACCGCGGTGATCTGGACGGACGTGGTGCAAATGAGCCTGTACGTGCTGGGTGCGCTGCTCAGTTTCCTCGTCATCCTGGGCAAGATCCCAGGCGGCTGGGCACACGTCGCGCTGGTGGCCGGCGCCGCTCACAAGTTCACGATTTTCGATTTTCGATTCGCACCCACGATGGAGTTTTTCTCCCACACCTATACGTTTTGGGCGGGAGTGGCGGGCGGCTGTTTTCTGACCACCAGTAGCCACGGCACGGACCAGCTCATGGTGCAGCGCCTTCTGAGCGCGCGCGACGAGCGGCAGAGCCGCACCGCATTGATGGCCAGTTGGGTGGTCATCCTGATTCAGTTCACGCTGTTTTTGCTGATCGGCGTGCTGCTTTACGTCTATTACGGCGATATGCACCTGCCCCAGCCGGCTCCAGACCGTACCGACCGCATCTATCCGGCGTTCATCTGGAATAACCTGCCTCCGGGACTCGCCGGCCTGCTGATTGCGGCGATTCTGGCAGCCGCTATGGCCAACCTGAGTGCGGCACTCAATTCGCTTTCCTCCACGACAGTGGTGGATTTTCTGCAGGCGCGGCGGCGGGAAATGACCGAGAAGCGGTCCATGCAACTGGCCAAGCTGGGCACCGTGATTTGGGGGGCGGTGCTGCTCGCCATCGCCATCGGCGCCGGGCACATGTCGAAATCGGTCCTGGAGGCAGGCCTGAAGATCGCATCGATTCCCTCCGGCATGTTGCTGGGCGTGTTTCTGCTGGGGATCCTGACCAGGAAGCCGCGCGAAGGGGCCGCGATGGTGGGAGTGGCCTGCGGCTTGGCGACGATCCTGTTCGTCTGCTTCCGTACCCCGATCGCTTTCACCTGGTACGTTTTGATCGGAACTACCGTTACGTTCGGTACTGCCCTGTTGGCCTCTCTGTTCGAGCCCGCCATGGCGCCCACGAAAGAGGAATAGACTGCATGGAAATGGAATCCCGCCGTATCGAATTGAAGCGCGACCTGGGGACCTGGCCGGCCATGTCGATTGTGGTGGGCACCGTGATTGGGAGCGGCATTTTTCTGGTGCCACACACCATGATCCAGCGGGTGGGCACGGTGAAAGCGCTATTCGTGGTCTGGATTGTGGGCGGCCTGCTTTCGCTCGCCGGCGCTTTGAGCTATGCCGAACTGGCCGCGGCCATTCCCGAAGCCGGCGGTGAGTTTGCATACTTGCGGGAAGCCTACGGGCCGATGTGGGGTTTTCTTTACAGTTGGACCCAATTGTGGGTAGCAAAGAGTGGATCGATTGCCACGTTGGGGACTGGGTTCTTTCTTTATTTGACGAACTTCTTCCCTTCGCTGGACACCGTTTTCTATTCCATTCCGCTGCCAATCGGACCGGGGGGCGGGCCCCTGGAGATTCGCTCCGGGCAGGTTCTCGCCATCGTGCTGATCCTGCTGCTGGCGTGGTTGAACTACTACGGAGTCAAGCTGGGAGGCAACGTCCAGGTAGCGGTAACGGCGGTCAAAGTGGCGCTCATCGGCTTTGTTATCATTGCCGGACTGGGTTTTGGACAACCGCACGCAGCCGTTGCTGTATCGGTAACGGCGTTGACTTTTCGCGGCTTCATCGCCGCCCTGGTGGCGGCTCTGTGGGCCTATGACGGCTGGAACAACGTGAGCATGGTGTCGAGCGAAATCCACGATCCGCAGCGCAATTTGCCACTCGCTTTAATTGGAGGCACGCTGGCGGTAATTGCCATCTATTTGCTGGCGAATATCGCCTATTTTCGCGTCATGACACCAGCCGAGGTGGCAGGCGGCACCCGTGTGGCGGCCGATATGATGCGAAGGATTATGGACGGATTCGGAGCCAATGCGGTTTCAGTGGCCGCCATGATCAGCATCTTTGCCGCGCTGAACGGATCTATTCTCTCGGGCGCGCGCGTGCCTTATGCCGCCGCACGCCAGGGGCTGTTCTTCCGATCCATCGGCAATGTTAGCCCTAAGTACCGCACACCGGGCGTATCCATCATCGTCCTCACACTATGGTCCTGCCTGCTGGTGCTCTCCGGAAGGTATGACGATTTGTTCAATCTGGTGATCTTCGCCAGTTGGATTTTGTACGGAATGACTGCGGCTGCGGTTCTGGTATTGCGTTGGAAACAACCGGCCCTGCCGCGGCCTTACAAGACTCTGGGCTATCCAGTAGTTCCATTACTGTTTATATTCGGAGCGATTATTCTAATAGTTTCCACAGCAATTGACCGCCCACGGGAATCGGGAATGGGAATCTGCCTGATCCTGGCCGGCCTGCCTTTCTATTTTCACTGGAAAAGTCGGCGTTTGTAAGGGTTTTCATGCATTTCGTACTATGCTCATCAAAGTACTTTTTAGCCCGAAATATACAGTAAATTTCCCTTCGTTACCTTGAAAATTCTTTGTCATCGGGATGAAAATCGAGGTGTATACTGGAATCATAAATGAGATTCCTCAAATGCGTTCGCAACTAAGTAAGAAGCGGACACCGGGAGGGCCTAGTCATGGATGTCGCAAAGATCTTAGCCGAATTGAAGTCGGAACGTGAGCAGATCGAAGAAGCCATTCTCAGCCTGGAACGCCTGGCTCGCGGGCGGACTCGTGGCCGTGGCCGGCCACCGTCATGGATGAGTGAAGTGGAAGCGCCGAAGCGCCGCGGGCGGCCGCCAGGCAGCAAGAACAAAACTCAGGTAGCAGCCGCCGCTCCCAACAAGTCGATTGCCGTGGCCTGAACGGTTCTGGAAGAAGACTCAAAGCGATCATCTGTCTTACCAGCGCAACCGGCGGCAAGACCGCCGGCGTTACCGATGTAGAATCAGATCATGGAGTCCACCCCCTCCATTTCGCGCCCCGGCCTTTTCGGCTCGGACTAATTCCGCACCGCACCCTGCGGCCTACGTCAGTCCTCAACCCCACAACTGAATAGGAGAGCAATATGGGTAAGACCCTCGATCCGGTGCGGGCCGATCTTCCGCAACTGGTGACCGAACTGCCCGGTCCGCGCGCGCGCGCCGTGATGGCGCGCGACCAGTGCGTGGTGTCGCCGTCGTACACGCGCGCCTACCCGGTGGTCTGCGAAAAAGGGGAAGGAGCCGTCATCGAAGATGTCGATGGCAATCGATTTCTGGATTTCAACGCCGGCATCGCCGTAGTCGCCACCGGCCATTGCCATCCCCGCGTGGTGGCCGCGGTGCAGCATCAGGCCGCCCGCCTGATTCATATGTCAGGCACCGATTTCTATTACGAAGAGATGGTTGCACTGGCCGAGAAACTGGCGGCCATCGCGCCCGGCAGGGTGGACCGCCGAGTCTCTTTCGGCAACTCCGGCGCCGAAGCCATGGAGGGTTCCATCAAACTGGCCCGCTACGCCACCGGCCGCGACAAGATCATCGCCTTCTACGGCTGCTTCCACGGCCGCACCCTGGGTGCGCTCTCGCTGACGTCGCGCAAGGCCGTGCAGCGCGCGGGGTTCGGCCCGCTGTTACCCGGCGTGGTTCACGCGCCCTACCCCTACTGCTACCGCTGTCCCTACGGTAAAGAGCCCGCGAGCTGCGCAGTGGAGTGCGTCCGGTTCATCGAAGACACACTGCTGAAAACCGTCGCGCCGGCGAATGAAGTGGCTGCCATCGCGCTCGAACCCGTGCTCGGCGAAGGCGGCTATGTGGTGCCACCGCAAAAGTTCTTCGACGAACTGGATCGCGTCGCCAAACAAAATGGTATTCTTCTGATTTTCGACGAAGTGCAGTGCGGCATGGGCCGGACCGGCAAGATGTGGGCCGCGGAACATTTCGGCGCCGTTCCGGATATCCTCGCCATCGCCAAGGGCATCGCCAGCGGTCTGCCTCTGGGCGCCACGGTGGCGCGCTCGGACCTGATGACCTGGCCACCCGGCGCCCACGCTTCCACATTCGGAGGCAACCCGGTAGCGTGCGCCGCCGCGCTGGTCACCATCGCCCTCCTGGAAGAGGAGTTGATCGAGAACGCCGCCCGCATGGGAGCGCACCTCATGGAGCAGATGCGCGATTGGCCGGAACGCTTTCCCATCGTGGGGGACGTGCGGGGTTTGGGATTGATGATCGGAATCGAGTTGGTACAGGACCAGCAGACCAGAGAGAAAGCTCCCCGCCTGCGGGACAGCGTGCTGCAGTTGGCTTTCGAGCGGGGATTGTTGGCGCTCGGCGCGGGCGATTCCACGTTGCGGCTGTGCCCGCCGCNNNNGCGGGGATTGTTGGCGCTCGGCGCGGGCGATTCCACGTTGCGGCTGTGCCCGCCGCTGGTGATTACGCGCGACCAGTGCGACTTTGCAATTGAGACACTGGAAGAGTGCCTGAAGGAAACCACCGCGCCAGCATGAGAACACTCGACGTCGGCTGCGGGATTCACAAGCAGCCCGGTTCCATCGGAATCGATCGCAATCCCGCCAGCCGCGCCGATGTGCTGGCCGATCTGGACCGGTTTCCCTACCCTTTCGCCGACAGCTCCTTCGACCGCCTCACGGCAATCCATGTCATTGAACATGTCGACGATGTGATCCGTACGATGGAAGAGTTCCACCGCCTGGTGCGCCCGGGCGGAACGGTCCGCATCGAGACCCCGCACTACACCGATTTCAGCTCCTTCTGCGACCCCACCCATAAACATCACCTCACCAGCTTCAGTTTTCGTTACTTCGGCCAGAACCACGGCGGATTCGGCTACTACTCGCCCAAAAGATTTCGTGAGATTTCCGTGCGCCTCCGCCTACTAGCGTTGTGGAGGTACATGGGGTTCGAGTTTCTGGTCAACCGTTTTCCGCGCTACCGCCGGTTCTGGGAATACTACCTCTGTTACATCGTCCGCGGGAAAGTGATGACGTTCGAATTCGAAGTCTTGAAGTAGAATGATCTCCCTACTCTACCGCGCGGCCGACGCCGTCCGGCGCCGCACTTTGCGCGGCGACCATGGGCGAATCGGTGAAGACCTGGCCCATCGCTATCTGCGCTCTCATGGCTGCACCGTCGTGGCCCGCAATTATCGCCCCCGCGGCGGATCGGGCGAAATCGATCTGGTGGCGTGGCACTCCGGGCGGCTCCTATTTATCGAAGTGAAGACCCGCGGCAGCGCCAATTTCGGCGCCCCGGAAGCTGCGGTCGATCAGGAGAAGCGTGAGAACCTGCGTTATGCCGCGCGCGACTACGCCCGCCGCACCAACATCGAATGGCCGCGCACGCGCTTCGACATCGTCAGCATCGTGCTGGAGACTCCCACAAAAATCGAGTGGATCCGGGACGCGTTCCGCTAGGATCGAAGAGGACACCCTCGAGAATCCCGAGCCGGTGCGCACGCCGCAAATCCGTGCCACCCTCGAAAATCCCAAGTCGTGTGCCCGCCGCAAACCGTGCCTGGCTCGAAATTCGCCGCCTTTTGGCGAATCTT
>OKRF01000372.1 GCA_900290315.1 Candidatus Sulfopaludibacter sp. SbA3
GTCGGCCGCGTCCCGGGGCACGCGACCTGCGGCTCGGGCCACCGGCTGCCCGCCCGCGAGGGTCTCCTGCGGCACCACAACAACTCCTACGCGATTCTTATACACCGTCGTCACCGCAGTGACACTGGCGCCATTCGGCAAGCTGGGCGCGTTGATGCGCCGCACATACGGATCGCTAACCGCGTAAGGTGGGCGATAGACTTCACCCGGCGCCAGCGGAATCCAGGCAATGCCCCGCAGACCGGCCCCGCCCACGAACCCCACCAATGCCGGCGCGTACACGGGACGCGGAACGCGGCGGCCCGGTGTCCATCCCCAGTGGCCCTTGGCGATGATCCAGCGGCCATAATGGAACGGCGCAAAGCCCCATCTGGCATCGTCGATCCAGGTCCAGCCCCAGGGTGCAATGAAGCTCCACCGGCCGTTGCGATAGGGCGCCCAGCCCGCGGGCACGTCCGACGGGTACCACACCGCTCCATAGTCGGCATCGATGCTCCAGGTGCCATCCACCGCCAGATCCTCGGCGCCATCCATGTCCGGCGAGACGTAGCTGTCCGAGGCTTCCCGCGATTGTTCCGCCGCCTGGTCGCGGGCTGCGCACGACTCTTCCCACTGGTCCGGTGGGAGGGCGTCCTGAATGTCCGCGACCTCCTGATCTGCCACCAGTTGCAGCATCCGGCCGGGACGTACTTTGAAGGTGCGGCCGTTGCCGATGAGGTCGGCCTCGCCCGTCCGCACAGTGACGGAGGTTGCGTTATGCTCCACGTCCACATCCACCCGGTAAGAGCCGGGTTGCATAAAGGATACGGAGCCGTTCGGGGTATCGACCTCCAACGCCTGGGGCGCGTCCAGTGTGGGCACTCTCACGAACACGGTCCCTCGCGAAAGGCTCATCTGGGCCACGGCATCGTCCAGGAAGGACAGGGCAAACGCTGCCTGAGGAGCGAGATGGATGGCCGTAGCGCCGATGTGGATCTCGGCGTAGGAATTCTCATCGGTCCAAAGACAGTCTCCCGAGGTGAGCGGGTAATTCAAAGTGGCGGCCACCCAGTCTTCAGCGCTGGCGGGCCGGAATGACACCGACCCTTCTATGAAATTCAGGCGCGCCACCCGGGATGGCGGATCGGCCGGCCCTTGTCCCCATACCAGCGTGGCCATCGCCAGAAATAGACAACTACCGAGCCCCAGAATCGTTCGCTTCATGAGGGCCTCCCGTTACTGTCCAACTGAGAATAACGCCCGTCAGACGGCCGCGCAATGGCACTTAAGAGTAGGTAACGCCGGCGATCTTGTCGCCGGTCCAGCCAGGCAACCGAATCGGCCACCGATCTGAGATAAGATCGTCTGCATGCGCAGAACCATCCTCCTGCTGGCGTGCTCCAGCGCCGCATTCGCAGCGGGTCTACCTTACCTGACCGAGCCGGCCCTTTGTCCCACACGGCCGGAAATCGCCTTTATCTCGGGCGGTGACATCTGGGTGGCGCCGGCCAAGGGAGGCGAGGCTCACCTTCTGGTCTCACATCCCGCTGACGAATCGCGCCCGCTCTACTCACCGGATGGCACCCGTCTGGCATTCATCTCCACGCGCACCGGCGGCGGCGATATCTACGTGCTCACCCTGTCCACCGGCGAGTTGAAGCGCATCACCTTCGACGACGGACTGGACCAGCTCGATTCCTGGTCGCGCGACGGCCACTGGATCTACTTCTCGAACGGAACCAATGACGTGGGCCGCAAGAACGACATCTACCGTGTGAGTGCCGAGGGCGGAACCCCCATGCCGGTCAGCGCGGACCGCTTCACCAACGAGTTTCAGGCCGCCCCTTCGCCGGATGGAACCACTCTGGCGTTCGCGGCACGGGGCAACGGTGATCAGCAGTGGTGGCGCAATGGTCACAGCCACCTGGACGAATCCGAAATCTGGCTGCGGCGCGATGGGGCCGCGGCCCCATATGAAAAGCTGGTAGACCTGAACGGCCGCAACGCCTGGCCCATGTGGATGCCCGACGGCCATCAGCTCTACTTCATGAGCGATCGCAGCGGCGCGCAAAACATCTGGACTACGGCGCCGGGCGGCAAGCCGCGACAGGTGACCAGGTTCACGACGGGCCGGGTGCTTTGGCCCTCCATGGGGTACGACGGCAAGGCGATCGTTTTCGAGCGCGACTTCAAGATCTGGCAACTCGATACCCGGAGCGGTGAAGCTTATCCGCTGTCCATCAGCCTGGTCGGATCGGCAGCGTCCCCCGAAGTACAGCACCTCACCCTGGCCCAGTTTACCGACCTCACTCTCTCGCCGGACGCCCGGAAAATCGCGCTGATCGGCCACGGGGAGATCTTCGTTTCTTCCGCGCGGGACGGCGGCGAATCCGTGCGCGTCACCCGGACGCCGGCAGCGGAATCCCAGGTGACCTGGGCGCCGGATTCGATGCGGGTGGCGTATCTGAGCCCGCGCGATGCCGTCAACCACGTCTTCCTTTACGACTTTGCTCATCGCGCCGAGACTCAGTTGACTCACGACGCGCTGCCCGACCAGGGTCCTCGCTTCTCGCCCGATGGCAAGACCATTGCCTTCGTCCGCGATCGCAAAGAACTGCGCCTGGTTGACCTGGAGGCCAGGCAGGAGCGCCTGCTGGCGTCGGGCTTCCTGGGCGGCGGGTTTGGGGCTGGAGCCTTGACCTGGTCGCCCGATGGGAAGTGGGTTGCCTACGCGGGAGCGGAAGGCGGCGGCCTGCGCAACGTCTACGTGGTGCCGGCAAGTGGTGGCACTCCCCGCCCGGTCACGTTTCTTTCCAATGGCAATGTGAACTCTCTGGAGTGGAGCCCCGATGGCAAATTCCTGCTCTTCGAAACCAGCCAGCGTACCGAAACGCCGCAGGTGGTGCGCGTCGACCTGGTGCCCCGCCAACCCAAGTTCACTGAAGAGCGGCTGGACGACCTGTTCAAACCGGAGGCCCCGCGCGCCGGGGGGCGTGGAGCCGCGGCAGCCGAAGCCAAACCGCCGGTGAAAGTCGAAATCGATTTTGACGGCATACGCGAACGGGTCTCCCTGCTGCCCATCGGCATGACCGTGTCCAATCCCAAGATCAGTCCCGATGGCCGCCTGCTGCTCTTTTCGGCGGCCGTAGGTGCGCAGTCTAACCTCTATCTGTACTCGCTGGAGGACACGCCGCCAGGGGGCGGCGGCAGAGGCGGACGCGGCGGCGGAGGTGCCGGCGAACGCGGCGCCCGCCCGTTGACCACCACGCCGGGCGCTAAGAGCCACGCCCAGTTCTCATCCGATTCGCGGGAAGTCTATTTCCTGGAAGGCGGCCGCGTGCAGGCCATCACCGTAGATACCCGCGTGGCGCGCGCAGTCAACGTGAACGCCGAGATGGACGTGGATTTCCAGCAGGAAAAAATCGCCGTCTTTGAAGGCGCCTGGGCCGGACAACGCGATGGCTTCTACGATCCGAAGTATCACGGCGCCGATTGGAACGCCGTGCGCCGCACCTATGCGCCTTTGATCGAAGCATGCCGCACGCCCGACGAAATGCGCCGCATTCTGCGCATGATGATCGGCGAGCTGAATTCCTCGCACTCCGGTGTGTCCGCTCCTGCCGGGGCCGCGGAGGGAGCCGGTCCGCGCGCCGCGATTGGTCAACTGGGCCTGAGCTTCGACCGCGCCGAATACGAGCGTTCCGGCAAGCTGAAGATTACCGCCGTGCTGCCGCATTCGCCGGCCGCGCTGGCCAGGATTCAATCCGGTGAGGAACTGCGCGCCGTAGATGGCGCCGCTGTGGGGCCGCGCGTCAATCTCGACGAACTACTGCAGCATAAGATCGGCAAGCGCGTCGCCCTGGACGTCAGCGGCCACGAGGTGATTGTGCAGCCGGTGGCTTCCCTGGCCGAACCCATCTACCGCAAGTGGGTGGAAGACAACCGCGCCTACGTCGCGAAGATCAGCAACGGCAGGCTCGGCTACATCCACATGCGCGATATGTCCGAGCAGGCGCTGACGCAGCTCTACCTCGACCTGGATTCCCAGAACCGCGCCAAAGACGGTGTGGTGATCGATATCCGCAACAACAACGGCGGGTTTGTGAACGCCTACGCGCTGGACGTGCTGGCGCGGCGTCCGTACCTGACCATGACGAATCGCGGCGGCCCGGCGGGTCCCGCGCGCACCGTCCTGGGCCAGCGGTCGCTGGAGTTGCCGACGATTCTGGTAGTCAACCAGCATTCCCTCTCCGATGCTGAGGATTTCACCGAAGGCTACCGCACGTTAAAGCTCGGTAAGGTGGTCGGCGAACCCACCGCCGGCTGGATCATCTACACGGGCTCCATGGACCTGGTGGATGGAACGGTGATGCGCATGCCCGGGACGCTGATCACCGGCGCCGATGGCAAGCGGATGGAAAACAATCCCCGCCCGGTGGATGTGGCGGTCTCGCGCCCCATCGGAGAATCGTACACCGGCCGCGATTCGCAACTGGAGGTCGCGGTGCGCGAATTACTGGCGCAAGTGGGCACGAAGTAAACCGACTCCGGCCTCGCCTCATGGTGGGGCATGTTTCAGCTTGCCAGCCGGCCGGAGGCCGGCCTTTCCGAATCCCGACGCGTTTTCCCGCCATCTTCATGCCACCGGCGAGGCCTATCGCACGGATGACCGCATCCTCAGTCTTCTTCCTGTACTCGTGGGACATCCATTCGGTACGGTACTTTATGGTCCGAGAATCTTCAAATAATGCTTTGGCTCGACCCTCATTGGATTCAAAATCTGGCTGCGCGCATGCAGAATCAGCAGGTCCAAAGTCCCTTGTAGCAGGTTGTTACTCACGAACAGCTCCTATGACCGTCCAGGAGAAAGCATACGCACCGTCCCTTAGATCGTCAAGGGGGACGCGCTTCGCGCGTCGTCTTTTTCTATAGCATCGGATTTTCCCGAAATTTTGCTTCAGGCCGCCTTGCGGAAGCCCTTCTTGGGGGCCTCGAAGCGCTTCCTGGCCTCGGCGAGGCGGAGGTTGTGGGCTGTATGGCGGGCGATTTCGGGGTATGAAAAAGCAAATTGTGGAGGTAGGAATTCGCGGGGGTAGTCGCGCTCGATGTCGAAGGACTCTCCTTTGGCTGCTGCCAGTTGGGCCAGGAGGGTGGCTTCTTCCACGGCTTTTTCGAGGGCGGCCTGGCGGGCCTCCTGCTGCTCGCGTAGGATCGCGAGGTTCTTTTCGATCTTGCGCTGGATGCGCGCTTCGTAGAGGGTCAGGAGTCCGAGTTTGTGGGAGTCGGTGAGCCAGACTCTGGCTTGGGCCAAGGCTGCGTCGGCTTCGGAGTGGTGGGTGTGGATGTCGTCGGGTTCGTTGAGTCCCCGGGTGAAGGTGTTGTTATCGATGACGGCGGCGAGTTTGAGGCGCCAGCGGTCGTCGGCGATGGACTGGACGAGGTCACATTCGAAGTGTCCGAGGGGTGCGAGGGATTCGACCATCCCTTGGCAGTGGGCCTGATAGGCGGCCTCATCTTCGGGGGT
>OKRF01000443.1 GCA_900290315.1 Candidatus Sulfopaludibacter sp. SbA3
TCGGGACTGGCGGCGCCGGACCTGATTCACGCCATCCAGCGGGGCGAGGTGGAAAAACTGGTGCGCATTCCCGGCGTCGGCAAGAAGACCGCCGAACGAATGGTGCTGGAATTGCGCGACAAAATGCCCGCGGTGACCGGCGAGGAACCACCGGCAAAACCGTCGGATACGCTATCGGCCATCGACCAGGACGTGCTTTCCGCGCTGCTGAACCTGGGATGCGCGCGTCCGCCAGCGGAGAATGCCGTGCGCAAGGCCAAGGCCGGCGGGGCCCCGCAGGATTTCGAACCGCTCTTCCGGCGTGCTTTGGAACTGGTAAGGTAAGCTGGTAGCACATGCCCGACCGGGAACTGGTTTCCGGTGATCGCCAGATCGAGGATTTGCAGTTTGAGACGGGTCTCCGCCCGCGGCGCCTGGCCGATTTCACCGGACAGAATAAACTGAAGGAGAATCTCTCCATCGCCATTGAAGCTGCGCGGCTGCGCGGCGAGGCGATGGACCACGTGCTGCTGTACGGGCCCCCGGGTCTGGGCAAGACCACGCTTGCCGCCATCATTGCCGAGGAACTGGAGGTCACCTTCACCACCACCAGTGGGCCGGTGCTGCAAAAGAAGGTGGACCTCACCGGAATCCTGAGCAACATCCGCGCGCGCCAGGTCTTCTTCATAGACGAAATACACCGCCTGCTGCCGGACGTGGAAGAGATGTTGTATTCCGCGCTGGAAGATTTTCGCATGGATATTCTGGTGGGCGTGGGTCCGGGAGCGCGCACGCATTCTCTGCCCATACCGAAATTCACCGCCATCGGCGCCACCACGCGGCAGGGACTGGTCAGCGCACCTCTGCGCGGGCGCTTCGGGCTGGTGCTGCGGCTGGATCCTTATGGCGTGCCGGAGCTCAAGGCCATCGTGCTGCGAAGTGCCCGGCTGTTGAGTGTGGCCATTGAAGATGGCGCGGCGGAAGAGATCGCGCGCCGCTGCCGGGGGACGCCGCGCATTGCCAACCGCCTGCTCCGGCGGGTTCGCGACTACGCCCAGGTGCGCGCCGATGGCATCATCACGCAGGCGGTGGCGCAGACTGCCTTGAACCTGCTGGATGTGGACCGCTATGGCCTGGACGAGATCGACCAGAAGATCATGATGACCATTCTGGAAAAGTATCGCGGTGGTCCGGTGGGCGTGAATACCATCGCGGCGTCCATCTCCGAGGAGGCCGAAACGATCGAGGAAGTGTACGAGCCCTACCTGATACAGCTCGGCTTTCTGAATCGCACTCCACGAGGCCGCCTGGCCACGGAACTGGCATACGACTATTTCAATGTGAAGCCCAGGCTGCGGCGCGACGACCAACCGGGCCTGTTTTGAGGAGGACAGGCGATCGTTTTTTGTCGTCTGTCTTGTTTGGACCCATGAAGACCATTTACCTCAGCTTGGGCTCGAACATTGGCGACCGCGCCGCCAACCTGCGGGCGGCCATCGAGGCATTACCGGCCGCAGGGGTCAAAGTACTGCGCATCTCCCCGGTGTATGAGACCGAACCATTGGAATACACCGCGCAGTCCTGGTTTCTGAACCTGGTGGTAGAGGCGGAGACGGACCTGTTTCCCGTGCAGCTACTGGCGCGTACGGCACGCATCGAGCGCAAACTCGGGCGCATACGGACCGTGCCGAAGGGCCCGCGCACCATCGATATCGATATCCTGCTATACGGCAAGGCAGTGGTGCAATCGGCCAAACTGCAGATTCCGCATCCCCGCATCGCGGAGCGGCGCTTCGTGCTGGCGCCGCTGGCGGACCTGGTCCCGGAGTTGCGCCATCCCGTGATTCAGAAGACGGTGCGGGACTTGCTAGCCGCCGCGCCGGAGCAAGTGGTACGCAGAATTAGCGAAACGAAAACGTGAAGTCCGGGCCCACCGTAAGGATTCGCCCCGTAACATACAGCCCCACGTGGATGTAGTAATAGCGCGCCGTCAAACCCGCGCGGAGGCGGCCGGAGCGGAGCAGGCCACAGTCTCCCGAAGCTACGAACTGCCCGCCCCACCCCGACGCGCCCGCCATGGCGCCCGATTCGAGTTCGGTGCCGAAGGTGTGGTTCATGTACGCGCCGCCGCCGCCCAGGGAGAGGCGCAGTCGCTGCCCTTGCGGCTCCCAGACATACCGCGCGCCGAAAGGCACCAGGAAAAGCTCATCGTACGCGTTGGTCTGGTATTCGCAACATACACTAGCGCCGATGGGTCGAGGAATCTGCTCCATCCCGGCCTCCAGCGCCAGCCAGCGGAGCGGCCGATAAGAGTACTTCACGCTATACCCGGGTGCGTCATTTAAGTTGTAGGAGTTTTGGCCCAACTTCACTTCATATCGAAAGCCCGCGCTCAAATCGTGTGGTAAGTAGCGGTTCGCGGCGTCTGTTTGGGCAAAGCAGGCCACCGAACACACGAGTAAAATTGCAAATCGCATCACACTACTAAGAGTCCGCTGGGGGGCTCGCCAACTACACGACTTTCGTTAATTTCATCCCCGCCAGATTTCGCCCGGGGCGAGGTGAGCTTTGGCGACGTCTGGGTTCAGCTCGACCCAGAAAGGGCCTTCGCGAATCACTAAGTGCACAGTTTCATAAATAGCAGCGTATTCTGGGACGGACGCGTGCGCGGCGGGTCAGACTTCTCTGTCCCGCGTGCGCCGCATTTGCGCCGTCGTGGACAGAGCGGTCTGACCTCAAACCCGCATGCTTCCCGCCGGATTGTGGAGGCCGTCCAGATGTAATAAAGGTCCGCCATGTCCGAACGTTTTTCAATTCCAGCAGCCCCCCGGATTTGGGAACGTCGATGTGGACTCCGGAGCATGCCTGCATCTCGATCAGCTTGCGAAATCCCTGCCGACCGTAGAGATTCCCACGGGTGCAAACCGGGATGCCGATGGAGTGGGTGACCCTCGCCATGGCGTCGATATTGTCGGGAGGCACCGGGTCTTCCAGCCACATTGGTTTGACATGCTCCAATTCGCGGCCCAGGCGAATTACGTCCTGGGTATCGTAGCGCCAGTCGGCGTCATGCCCCAATGTCTCGGAACGGCCTCCATGGACCGAACGATGCGGCGGCAGTCGCTCTGCGTGAGTCCACGGGCGTAGGGAAGGTGGCCGGGTTCCTTACACTCGGGGTCGGCTGCGACTACTTTGATGAGATTCCAATCCCATGTTCCACGCACGATCATGCATTTGACATCGGTGACGGAGCGAAGGAATTGACGGCAATTCATCGGCGGCTCACGACTACTGCAAGATACCACCGCGATGGTTGACACCGCCGCTGCGCGGGATTACAAAGACACCGGAGAGTGATCACGATGAAGCGACGAGTATTCGTGGGCGGCGCGTTGTCCGGAATCGGTCTGACTGGCGCGTATGCCAGTCCTCCGCAGCCCAAAGCGGGCGATATCCCCATGCACGCATACGGCAAGACCGGCGCGCAGGTAACGGTGATAGCCCAAGGCGGCGCGCGCATGGACCTGTTCCCCAATGTCGCCGAAGCCGCGGCTCATGTCCGCCGCGTGTACGAGATGGGCGTCAACTATTTCGATTGCGCCCGCTCCTACTGGGATGGCAAGAGCGAGGAAGCGTACGGAATCGGATTGCAGGGAGTCCGCAAGAACGTATTCCTCACCAGTAAGACCACCAAACGGACCCGCCAGGAGGCGGAGCAGGAACTGGCGCTCTCGCTCAAGATGCTGAAGACCGACCATCTCGACATCTGGCAGATGCACGACGTCCGCACACAGGCGGATATCGATCGCATCCTGGGTCCCGGCGGCGCCATGGAGGCATTCGAGGCCGCAAAAAAGGCGGGCAAATGCCGCTTCATCGGGTTTACCGGCCATTTCGATCCGGAGACACACGCCGCGCTGCTCAAGGCGTACGACAAGTGGGACTCCGTGCTGATGCCGGTGCATGCTGCGGATCATGCGTACCTCAGCTTCGAAAAGACGGCCCTGCCGGTAGCGCTGGATCAAGGCATCGGCATTCAGGCGATCAAGGTGTTCTGCAAGGCGTTCCTGCTGCGCGCGCTGAGCCCGCGAGAGTGCCTGACCTATACGCTCAGCATGGGAGTCCACGTGGCAATTTGCGGCGCGGGCACCCAAGGCCAGATGGAAGACAACGTTCGCACCGCGCAATCCTTCAAGCCGCTGACAAAGGCCGAACTGGCGGAGGTGCGGAGGCGGGCGATCATCGGCCAGGGAGTCTACACAGGGACCGGAATGGAGTACTGGAAGAAGGCCTAACGCGCGCGCAGGCTCGAAAATCCCGAGCCGTGTGTCCGCCGCCCGCCTTTTGGCGAATCTTCGTGCCTGGCTCGAGTTTGCCCCTGCGCGAAACCCCGACGCGTTTTCCAGCAATTTTCATCCCGCCGCGTGAGCCTTCGCCTCACGAGCTGACTCTCTCGAAAATGCCCGCGACGTCTGTCCCACCCGGCAACCAAAAGAACCGGCGACAAGATCGCCGGCGCTACCAGGCGTGCGGATCCTCATCAGCCGACTCTCGCGAAAATCCCGAGCCATGGCCCCGCCGCAAACCCGTGCCACCCTCAAACATCCCGCCCTTTTTCATACCTATCGTTGCCCGCAGCCGCGTCCTTATTAACAGGCGCAAATTTCGCCGCTCTTGCAAAATCTCGTGCCTGCTCGGGTTTGCCCCTTTACGACATCCAAGCCGCGAGCCCCTCCAAACCGGTGTGGGATAATCGATGAGTCGTGACCAGGAGAAAGTGGTTGATCGCCGGCGGCGGCCTCACGGGACTGGCCTCGGCGTTGTGGTACACCGGCGGACGACAAGTGGGCCGGGCGGCTGCGCCAGTCCGAAACAAGCGGCTGGTGAAGGCGGCCGCGGAGCCTCCCCACTCCAGCGCGTGGCGCATCATCGGTCCCGGCGGCGGCGGAGCCCAGTATCATCCCACCATCAGCCCTCATGATGACAAGCTCGTGCTTGTGTCGTGCGACATGTCCGGCCTATACCTCTCCGAAGACGGCGGGGAGTTGTGGCGGATCATCAACCTGCGGAGCGCGGTTCGATTCATCACATTCGATCCCGTGGATCCGGCGACGATCTACGTGGGCACCACCACCGGCGTGATGCGCAGCGAGGACCGCGGCCGCACTTGGAACATAGTCATCCCGCGGCCTTCGGATGTGTCTCTCCGCTATATCGACGATGAAGCCGAGCCCTGGTTATTCAACGACAACAAGACCATCCTGGTGCGGGCCTTCGCCATCGATCCGGCGGATTCCAATAAGCTTTACTTCTCCGTCGACAGCACGCTTTTTTCTTCCAGGGATCGCGGCCACGGCTACAAAGACTTCGCGACTCTGGCGCGCTCGGCCTGCACCCGCCTGTACGTCGATCCACATTCCCCGCCTGTACGTCGATCCACATTCGCCGCCGAACAGTCGTGCGTTATACGTAGTGGGCACGGACTGGGTGGCGTATTGGCAGGCCGGAAAGTCACATGGCGGTAATCCCCTGGGCATCGGACAATCGTTTATCGATACGGCCATGGCCACTCCGGCCGGTGGCAAACCGATTGTCTACGGCGTGCTCCCCATGGTCCGGAAAGACTCCCAACTGGTGGGCGGGTTGGTGGCCACGCGGGATGGCGGCCAGACCTGGCAGAGTCTCAACGAAGGAATCCTGTCATTCGCCAACCTATCGTCGGGGCCCCCGACGTTTAGCGCCATCGCCGTGGCTCCATCCGACCCCAACGTCCTCTATCTCGACTTCAGCGACCTGAACATCGATAGTAAGGATTGCGAAGGCGTGGCGCGCAGTTCCGATGGAGGTAAAACCTGGAAGCTCTCCTGGAAGGATGCCGCGGAATTCGCCGGGAACGTTTCCGAAGCCTGGATCCCCGACCGTTTCGAGGCCGATTGGCCGGGCAGCCACTTCGGCCTCGGCGTTAGTGCGAAAAGCGCGAATATCTGCTTTGCTACCGACTTTGGCCGCACGGTGCGTACCACCGATGGGGGCGAAACCTGGCAACAGGTATATTCGCAGTGTCTCGAAGATGGAACTTACAGTTCCACCGGTCTGGACATCACCTCCACTTACGGAGTCCATTTCGATCCCTTTGACCGGCGGCGCATATTCATCACCTTCACTGATATCGGGCTTTTCCGCAGTGAGAATGGCGGATATAGTTGGGTGCCTTCCAACTTCGGCTGTC
>OKRF01000309.1:0-6900 GCA_900290315.1 Candidatus Sulfopaludibacter sp. SbA3
CAATCCTCGCATCAGGCCCGCCGCACCCACAGAGCAGCCCACGCCGATCGCAATGCCGAGCGCGATCAGCCGCCCGGCTTCCCGCAGAATGAGCTCATAGATGGACCGCGGCTGCGCGCCCAGAGCGATCCGGATGCCGATTTCACGGCTCCTTTGGCTGACCGAGTACGCCACCACGCCGTAGAGGCCAACGACGCCCAGCAGCAGCGCCATCGTGGCGAACCCTCCCACCAGCCAGGCCAGCGAACGATGGAGATAAGCTGACGGCGAGTCTTGAATTTTCGCGGTCATAGTCATTCCCCTGGTGGGGACGATGCCGGGATCGATTCTGCGAATCGTAGCCGCCAGCAGCGGCAGCAGCGGTCGTTCGTCCCGCGAGGTGCGAACCACCAGCGAGAAGTCATTATCGGGACTCTGGTCGAAAGGAAGATAGAGCACCGGCGGGATGGCCGCATCCAGGGGTCCTTCGCGAATGTCATCCACAACGCCGACGATTTCGGTGGTGACGGGTGTCGTCGAGTTACTGGCAATCTGCTTACCGACAGGCTCCTCATTCGGGAAGTAGCGCCGGGCGAATGCGCGGTTCACGATTGCCACGCGCGGTGCAGCGGCATCGTCCCTCTGGTCAAAATAGCGGCCGCGCACCAGGGCGGTTCCCAGGGTGGCGAAGTAGCCGGTGCTCACATCGCGCTCCGGAACGTCGTTATGCTCTCCATGCCACGGCCGGCCGGCGACGTGGAACCAGGTGGTGTTGCCATTGCCGGAAAGAGGAACGCCGTTTTCCGCGATGCCGACAGACTTCACGCCCGGCAGACTTTCCACGCGGGCGGTGATCAGCCGGGCGAGTGCGATGGCCTGTGGGTCCTTCCCGTAGTTCTCCCGCGGCGCGTGCACCTCCATAGTCACCAGGTGATCGGGACTCATCCCGGTCTCCACGTGCAGCAGGCGATACAGACTCTGGCCGAGCAGGCCGGCGCCGGCCAAGAGCACCGTAGCAGCCGCTAGTTCCAGCACTACCAGACGCGATCCCAGCCTGCGCCATACCGTTCCCGCAGAGCCCCGGCTGGCCTCCGCCAGACCGCTGCGCAACTGCGGCGACCAGATGCGCAAGCTTGGGGGCAGCGAGAACAATACCGCGGCCATCGCGGCGATAGCGATGCCTGCAGCGACCACCCGGCCGTTCAATCCGAGGCCCTCCAGAAACGGCAGGCGGGCCAGAAAATCGTCGGAGATCAGTCGCTGAAGAAGCTGGATCGCCCAGGAGGTTAAGGCCAGGCCCAGCGCGCCTCCGGCCGTGGCCAGCACCAGAGCTTCCGTGGCGAACTGGCCCACCAATCGCGCCGATGACGCGCCCAATGCCGTGCGGACCGCGATCTCGCGCTGGCGGCTGTCCGACCGCACCAGCAGCAGGCCGGCCACATTCACTGCGGCGATCAGGAGCAGCAATACCGCGCCGCTGATCAGCACGATGAGGATCGGGCGGATGTCCCCCACGATGCTTTCGGACAGAAGCGCCAGGTTCCCGCCTTGATCCCGATTGGAACCCGGATACTCCTTTTCGAGTTGGCTGGCGATGGCTTTCACGTTGGCCCGCGCGGCCGGCAGGGAGATGCCGTCCTGGAGGCGCGCCACACCATAGATGCCGTGACAACTCCGCCGCAAGTCGCAGGAGCCCGATGCGCGAAACGGAATCCAGAATTCCCGGCGTCCCACAGGTGCGAAATGGAACTCCCGCGGTAGCACGCCGACGATGATGTAGGCATCGCTGTCCAACGTGACGGCCCGCCCCAGAACGTCGCGCTTTCCACCGTACATCTGCTGCCAGGCGGCGTAGCTCAGCAGGGTAGTGCGTGGCGCGGACGGCTGATCTTCGCCGGGATAAAAATCGCGGCCCAGTACCGGCGCAACGCCCAGAGTCCGGAAGAATCCATCGCTCACGCGAGCACCCCTGGCGGGCTGCGCACCGGCGGGAGTGTCCATGCGGAAACCGCGCGGTTGATAAATATCCAGCGAACGAAAGACCCGGTTTCGCCGCTTCCAGTCCAAATAATCGGGGTAGGACAGATTGCTGAATGGAAACATCGCGTTGGTCTCAAAGACAGCCACCAGCCGCGCGGTTTCGCGATACGGCAAAGGCTTGATGAGAGCCGCGTCCACGAAAGAAAAGATCGCGAGGCTGGCGCACATCCCCAGAGCCAGGACGAAGATGGCGGTGCAGGTGAATCCGGGGTTCTTTTGCAACTGGCGGATGGCGAAGCCCAGGTCTTTGCGCAAGTTGTCGATCAGGTTCAGTCCCCTCATGTCGCGGCACTCCTCCCGGCGTTGTTCCAGGCCGGCGATCGCGCGGAGGGCGGCGCGCCGCGCATCGGCCGGACTCATGCCCGCTGCGGCGTATTCCTCAATCTCGCGGCTCAGGTGATACTGCAGTTCTTCGTCGAGTTCCTGCTCCACCCGCGCGCGCGAAAAAAGAGAACGAAAGCGCTGGCGGAAGATATTGGTAAGGCGCATAGCGATTTCCCTCCTTCAAACGGTGCGCACAATCATCGAGATCGCGCCGGCCAAACGCTCCCACTGCGCGGCTTCCTGTTCCAGAGTCTTGCGCCCGGCTTTGGTGAGCGTGTAATACTTGGCGCGCCGGTTGTTTTCACTGACTGCCCATTCTGCGCGAATCCAGCCGTTTTGTTCCAGCTTGTGCAGGCACGGGTAAAGGGCGCCCTGGCCCACCTGGAGAACCTCGCCAGACATCTGCCGGATGCGCCGGGCAATTGCCCACCCGTGCATCGGCTCCAGTGCGAGCACTTTCAGGATGAGCAGGTCCAGGGTGCCTTGCACCAGATCGGTTGGTTTGCTCAGATCGCTCTCCTCTCAGTAACTGACAATAGACTACGGCACCCGGCGTCGTCTTGTCAAACGTGGGGGGATTAGGGATACAGCGCTGCCAGTTCCTGGGCGGGTGCTTGTCGGGGTCCAAAGACGACGGCCGCCCGAAAGCTCTCTCATTGTCTTGGTTGTCGGCAACATCCGGTGTGCTTCCATCCACCCTGGCCGTACGCCGCTGACGATACCGAGCACCCTTGGTACGCTTCACGGCGATGGGGGCGACCACCTGGTCATGGAGTTGCTTTAGCGGTTCCCATCCCAGCCTGGTGCGCGCCTCTGAAATCCCCGACTTGCAGCTCGGAACTTCGTGCGGCTGGCGATGCCGCTCCGATGGCGTTGTCGGATTCTCCGTCCCAAGAACGGCCGGCTTCGTCCCAAAGTCTCTGTCCAAATCGAAGCCAGCCCGTCATAATTGAGACCGTACTGTTATCCACTGCTGCCGCTTGACTCAGTCGCTGTTGTTCACAATCCGCGGCTCACCGGGACGACGGACCGAGGGGGGCAAGGCCACCTGGGTCGTACAGTTCATTCGACGGCAGAGAGGAGCCAGAGCGACATGAAGGAAGCAGCTCATTCACGCAGGAACTTCCTGCTCGGGTGCGGCGCGGCGGCGAGTAGCGCGGGGATTGCTGCGGCACCCGAACGGCCCGCTGTGAGCGTGGTAAAGATCCACAACGGCAATATAACCAGGGCCGTCGAGATGGCTATCGATCTCCTCGGTGGGATTCGTGGCGTTGCGGGCGACAAAGAACGGATCATGCTCAAGCCGAACTTGGTCAGCACCGATGCTCACGCAACAACTAAGCCCGAGGTCATCCAAGCCCTGGCTCAACTCATGAAGCGTGCCCGCAAGCAGGTCCTGATCGGTGAGGGCTCGGCCGCGGCGCCCGGCTTCAACTATCGTCACCCGGACACCTTCCGCACCCGGAAACGGGAAATCCTGGACCCTATGCAAGATTTCGTGTTCAAACAATTGGGCTACACCGATTTGGCGCAGCGGCTCGGCATCCCGCTAGTCAACTTGCACTCGGGCCCATTGGTGGAAGTGGAAGTTCCTGACGCGTTCGTGTTCCCCACGGTGACCATTCACCGGGCACTCACCGACATCGACCTCCTGTGCTCCGTACCCATGATGAAGACCCACCAGTTAGCTCAGGTTACACTGGGCATCAAGAACTTGGTGGGCACCTTTCCCGGCACGGTGTACCAGTCGGTTCGTGGGGCGATGCACGATGCGGCTGCAAAAGTGGAACCTTCGGGTACAGCGGCCGCGATTGTGGACATGCTGCGCGCCAACAAGTTGGGGCTGGTGGTAGTGGACGCGTCCACTGCGATGGAGGGCAATGGCCCCACTGATGGCACGCTGGTCAAAATGGACCTGATCGTGGCGGGCACGAATCCCGTCGCAACGGACATGGTGGCTTCCAGCATCATGGGCTTTGAGCCCGCAGAGGTGCCCACCTTTGCCTGGGCCAATAAGGCTGGATTGGGGCCAACGGCACTAAGCGAAATCGAGATCCGAGGTGAGAAGGTCGACCAGGTGCGACGCATGCTCGTGAAGCCCCGGATCAGTACCTGGAACAGCATTCGGACGCTGTGGGGGTTCAAGGAGGTCTGACATGAAACGCAGGGAACTTTTCGCCTTGGCCACCGGGCTCGCCACCCCGGCACAACCGGCTGCCACCCAAGTTGGTTTTCCCGCCACCACCGGCAAGAATCGGCCGGCCCTCCACGCCGACCTGATCTACACGATGCCAACTCACTTCGGCGGACGGAAAGCCGTGCCGGCGTACTACTACGGCGACGTGCTCACACTGTTCGTCAGCTACGCCAGCGACGCCGATGCCGTGGCTGCGCTCCTGCCCGAACCGTTCGAGTCGCCCGATCCGCCGGTCGTGACTGTGTATTACCAGCGCTATCGCCAGGTGGATTTTCTGGCCGGCCGCGGCTACAACGTACTTGGGGTGAATCTGGCCGCGGCGTTTCGGGGCCGGCGCGACCATGTCGCCGGAGAGTACGCCGCCATGCTTTGGGAGAACAACAGCATTCCCATCCTGGGCGGTAGGGAGTTCCTGGGCGCGCCGAAGGTTTATGCCGACATTCCCGATCCCCTCAAAGAGACGGCAGGGTGGTCGTTCCACTGTTCACTGTATGGCCACCGGATGGTTGAAGGCCGCCTAACGGACCTGAAGGCCCTTGAGGGCGGCCAGCTTCGGAAGGCGGCGGAAGCCACCAAGCCGTGGATGTGTTGGAAGTTGATTCCGAACGCCTCGGGTGGAGCGGACTTGAGCTACCCGACCGCCGTGACATCCAGGTGCCAGTACACACGTGGCTGGTCCGCTGTGGGGACCCACCGGTTCTGCGACACGACCTGGGAGGCTGTGCTCGAACACCACAAGCCGCTGGAGTGTCTCCGCACGCTGATACGCAAAGCGCCGCTGGCCGCGGGCGCACTGGAAGGCAGCATGGAGCTCCATGTGCATGCCTGCCAGAAACTGGAGTAGCGCGATGTGGCTGGCACGGTCTTGCGGGAATACCTTAGCGGCTACCGGCCGGCGCGGCAAGGCCAAGAGGGTCAAGCTGGTCGCCTCGCTGATGCCTTTCGCGCTACCGTGGACCTTGCATCGATCGATGGCCTATGAAGCGCATTAGACTATACATCTTCCTTTACTTCACCGCGACCATGCTTCTGTCGGTGGCGTACGTCGTCCTGGACCGGCTCGCGAGAGGGCAATCGAGTGATTGGCAAGTGATAGTCCTGGAACAGGCGACCGGTTTCTACGGCACTGCGGTCCTGCTTCCGGCTATCATCTGGAGCGCGAGAAGGCATCCTCCCCGGCTTTCGCTGGCTTGCCTTGGTTTGCACCTGGCGGTGTTGATGAGCTTTTCGATAGTCCATACACTCTGGAACTGGGGCACGCGCCTTCTCCTATCCCCCGTGATGGGGATGGGACAATACGACTACGGCCGGATGCCGCTGCGGTTCCTGATGGAGCTGCCGGCGGATGTGATCACTTACGTGCTGTGGATCGGCGCCTACACGGTTTATCGCCAGTGGAGGCGCTCCAAGGAGGTGGAGATTGAATTGGTTTCGGCCCGGCTTGACAGCCTCAGCCGCCAACTGCAACCACATTTCCTCTTCAATGCGCTGAACGCGATTTCGAGTGTGATGTATGAGGACGTGGTCCGAGCCGACAGGATGTTGGAGGGGCTCGGCGACTACCTCAGGGCTACTTTGCGGCTGGCGGATTCTCCACAAATTCCTCTCTCCACGGAATTGGGGCTGACGCGGCAGTACATGGAAGTCATGCAGGCCCGGCTTGAAGAGAAGCTCCATTTCTGCATTCGTTGTGATGCCGGAATGGGGAATACTCTCGTGCCACCGCTACTTCTGCAACCGCTCGTTGAGAACGCGTTTGAGCACGGCCAGGATCCCGTTTCCGGGCGGCTTCATATCGACATTCAAGTCGAGCGGAATGGTCCTCTTTTGCGCATCGCCATCCGCGATCACGGACCTGGCCCGCCCCTGTCTCCGCACGGCCGGGGCTTGGCCAACGTGCAGCGGCGACTGCAGACGATCTACGGTGACCATGCGCGCATGCAGCTTGCACGACATCCTCAAGGTGGTGCGTTGGTGGAAGTCCACCTGCCGGCATGATCAAAGTCTTCTTAGTCGAGGACGAGCCACCCGCGCTCCGAAAGCTGGAGCGGATGGTCGCGATGCAACCCGATCTCCTGGTCTGTGGAACAGCAAGCACCTGTGCAGATGCGATTTCGGGTATCCGAAGCACGCTTCCTCAATTGGTAATCCTAGACGTCCGGCTGCCGGATGGTACTGGGTTGGAAGTTTTGCAGGCGCTGAACGAGCCAGGCAACCTGCACGTAGTTTTCGTGACCGCCTACAGTCAATACGCCATCGATGCCTTTGACGTGGCCGCCTTGGACTACCTGCTCAAGCCCGTGTCTCAGGAGCGGTTCTACCGCGCCATTCAGCGTGTGCGCGATCGGCTCGCCAAACCC
>OKRF01000309.1:6910-13767 GCA_900290315.1 Candidatus Sulfopaludibacter sp. SbA3
CCATTCAGCGTGTGCGCGATCGGCTCGCCAAACCCAGCCATGCGCCGGAGCGCAAGTTTGCTGAGCGATTTCTGGTCGAAAGGCACAAAGCGGCCTATTTTCTTCGAGTGGCGTCCATTTACCGAAGCATGGCCGACCGAAACTACGCCGTTCTTCACAGCACCGAGGGAGAGTTTGTGCTCCGAACGACGATGAACGCACTCGAGAAAAGGCTCGATCCGGCGGATTTCGTGCGGGTCAGCAGAAGCTCAATGGTCCGCACAGGATCCATCCGCAAAGTGCGGCGGATCGGCAACCGGCGGTACGCCGTCGTCATCGACACAGGCGAAGAGGTGGTCTGCTCGAAGGAGTACTGGACCTCCGCACTGGACCGGTTGTTCCCGGCGTAAGGCATCACAGGCGTGCCGTCGGCCGTTTTCAACCTCACCGCACTGATTACCCTGATCGCGCAGTGTTTGCCCACCCGTCGACCCCTAAACCTCACCCCCGCCCCCTGCTTTCTGCGGCACTTCCACCGTCAGTTTCCGCTCCGCGGTGTGGCCGAACTTCCCCTTCGCAGTCAGGGTGTACGTGGTAGTCTGCTCCGGCGCCACCAGGAACTGCCCGTTAGGCGCTCCGTGCAAGGTGGGAAAGACTGCTGGATCGATGGAAACCTCTTCGGCGTTCTGATCGCCAAACACCAGCATGAACAGGTGCCGCCCGCTTTCTACCTTGTGCTGCGCAACCCGAAAATAGGTGATCCGCGGGAGCGTGGCCGCGTCCGGATTCACCGCCAGCACGAAGGATTCGCTAGCGGAGTGGCCATCGCTGCCCTCCGCCGTCAGGGTGTACCGTGTGTCCTTCAGCGGTGACACTTCCACGCACCGGCTCAGCGCAGGGGAAACGCCGTCCACTGGCGGATCGATCTTCACGCTGCGAGCGTTCAGCACTCCGTAACAGAGCACCGTCGGGCTGCCTTGCGTGAGATTCCCTTCGCGGGCGTAAAACTGCAGAATCTTGACATCCGTGCCGCCATAGGTGCGCGCGAACGCAGTGTTGCGCCGGGCCTGATCCGCATCGCCGGCCGGCTTGAATTGGCGATTGCTCCAATAACGCGCCAGAAACACCCAGCTCACGTAGACGATGGCGATGGCCGTCATGACCCGCACTACGGACCGGACGAAAGGCCAGGAGACCATCGCTCTCCATTATACTTTCTGCAGAGGCCCCCCATGCTCAGAGACTTGGCGTACGCCGCCCGCACGCTCCGCAAGAGCCCCGTCTTCTTTATCGCGGCCGCTGGAACCATCGCTCTCGGCATTGGCGCCAGCACGGCGATCTTCAGCGTCACCAACGCCGTGCTGCTGGAGCCGCTTCCTTATAAGGACCCCGGCCGCCTGGTGTTGGCATGCGGCGATATGCGCAAGCGAAACGTCAAAGACTTTCCGTGGTCCAACGCCGAGTTTTTCGATCTGCGCGACTTTGCCAAAACCACCTTTGACGAATTTGCCGCTGTGCGCACGGGCCGTATCCCCATCCCGCGTGAGGATGGCACCACCGGGCAGGTCCGGGTGGCCAACGTCACTCCCAACTTCTTCCGCATGATGGGCGGCCGCATCGCCCTGGGCCGCGACTTCCTCGATTCCGATGGCACGCCGCAACCCGGTCCGCCTCCTCCCAATATTCCTGGCGGCAATGCCCCGCCCCCACCGCCGTTGCCCGTGGCGGCCGTGCTGAGCTACGAATTCTTCCAGCAACGCTACGGCGCCAACCCCGCTGTGCTGGGCCGCACGATGTTCGTCAACGGACCGCACATTGTGGGCGTGCTGGCGCCGGGCTTCGAGCTGCTCTTTCCGGCCGACGCCAACATGGAACAGTCGCCGGACTACTGGATTGCTGCACGGATCGCGTACGACGCGGCGAACCGGAATGCGGTGTCGTGGCGCGTCATCGGGCGCCTCAAGCCAGGCGTCACGCTGGACCGCGCCCAGGCGGAAGCCGATGCCGCGTCCATCGCCGAACAGAAGATCGACAACATCGCCCGTACTGCCGATTTTCACGCGCGCTTGGAACCCATGCAGCAGCACCTGGTGAGCGCCGTTCGTCCCGCCATTCTGACGCTCATGGGAGCGGTGATCTTCCTGCTGCTGATTGCGTGCGCCAACGTGGCCAACCTCATGCTCGTGCGCGTCTCTCTGCGCGAGCGGGAACTGGCGGTGCGCACCGCACTCGGCGGCAGTTGGCTGCGGCTGGTCGGCCAGATGCTGGTGGAATCGCTAGTGCTGGCCGCCATCGGCACCATACTCGGCCTCGCCCTCGCGGCCTTTGGCATCCACCAACTGCGCCAGATCGCACCCGCCAGTTTGCCGCGTCTCGATTCCATCCGGCTCGATCCCGTAGTGCTCGCCTTTTCCGCGCTGGCCGGCCTGGGCGCCGCAGCGATCTTCGGCCTGTTGCCGGCGCTGCGCAGCACCCGCCCGGACGTCATCACCGTGCTTCGCGCCAGCGGCCGCACCTCCAGCCTCAGCGGCGCACGCCTGCTGCGCAACTGCGTGGTGGTGGCGGAAGTGGCCCTCTCGTTCGTTCTGCTCATCGGCTCCGGCCTGATGTTCCGCAGCTTCCTGGCGCTGCAGCAGATCAACCCGGGCTTCGATCCGCAACACCTGTTGATCTTCCAATTGTTCATTCCCAACGGACGGAGCACAGACCAGGAACGCGCCGCCGCGCAGCGCCAGATGCACGATCGCCTGGCGTCGCTGCCCGGTGTGCAGAGCGCCGCGTCGTCGTTTCCTTTCCCACTCACCGGAAACTTCAGTCCCATTCGCTGGGGACTGGAGGCCGCGCTGGCCGATCCTAGCAAGTTTCAAGCGGTGGACTGGCAGGTCGTGCTGCCCGGATATTTCGAAACCATGCGCACCCCCATCCTGGAGGGCCGCGCGTTCGACGAGTCCGATAATGCGGCCACTCGCATGACCGTGATTGTCGACCAGGTGCTGGCTGCCAAGGCTTTCCCGAATCAATCGGCCGTCGGCAAGCGTATCCTCATACGCTTACGGACTCCGGAGCCGGAGTGGGTGCAGATTGTCGGCGTGGCCGCACATCAGCGGCAGAGCGACCTGGCCGATCCCGGCCGCGAACAGATTTACTTCACCGATGGATATCTGAACCACGGGGTCACGCGCCGCTGGGCGCTGCGGACAGCCGGCAATCCCGCGCAATACGCCGCCGAAGTGCGGGACGAAATCGCGCGCATCAATCCCAAGATCCTGGTGGCCGAATTGCGTCCTATGGATGACGTCATGACGAAAGCGCAAGCCAGCACGCGTTTCTCGCTGCTGCTGATCGGCGCGTTCGCTACCGTCGCGGCCCTGCTGGCGGCCGTCGGACTCTACGGCGTGCTCTCCACGGTGGTGCGCCAGCGCACCGCGGAGATCGGCGTACGGATGGCGCTGGGCGCCGCGCCCGGCAGCATTTTCAACCTCGTGGTAGGTCACGGTCTGCGACTCAGCGCCACCGGAATCGTCGCCGGCCTGGCCGCCGCATTGGCGCTCACGCGCGTGATGACCACCATGCTGGTGGGCGTCAAGGCCACCGATCCGCTGACCTATGCCGCCATGGCCGCCCTCTTCTTCGCCATCGCTGCCCTGGCCTGCTGGATCCCCGCGTGGCGCGCCTCCGCCTTGGACCCCACCACCGCCCTCCGCGACGAGTGAAAAAATCCGTCAGCCTGATCTGCGCGATTTATTTCTGAGAATCCACCGCGCCGCGGCCGACTGTGACTATATATGCCGCGACGCAATCGATGTGTGCTGCCAGGGCTGCCATGCCACATCACCCAGCGGGGCGTCGACCGCCGCGAAACCTTTTCTACCGATCAGGACCGCGCCGTCTACCTGCGACTCCTTCGCCAGAACCTCCCCGATTCCGAAGTCCGCCTCCTGGGATGGTGCCTGATGCCCAATCATGTGCACCTGATCGCCGTGCCCCACCGCGAGGACTCCCTGGCGGTGCTGTTGCGCCGCGTCCATGGCCGCTACGCCCAGTACTTCAACGCCAGCGCCGGCCGCAACGGACACCTCTGGCAGAATCGCTTCTTCGCCTGCGTGCTCGATGAGGAGCACCTGTGGACTGCCCTTTCTTACGTGGACCGGAATCCGGTGCGCGCCGGGATGGTGAACTGGGCGGCCGACTATCAGTGGTCGAGCGCCACGGCTCACGTTACCGGCGTCGACGAATGCCGCGTAGTCGATATGGACTGGTGGCGCCTGGAAGGCCGCATCGCGGACTGGGCGCAGGAGATCGACGCCGAGGAACTGCAGGCTGTCGCCACTCTGCGCCGCTGCACATTTGCCGGCCGTCCGTTCGGGAACGAAGACTTTGTCGCCGGGATGTCGCACCGCTTCGGGCGGCACTGGGAGCGGGGACGGCCCAAGACGAAGGCGCCCGTGCCTGAAAAATAGCGCAGATCAGGCTGACGGATTTTCTACCAGTCGGCGTAGCGCGTGCCGTCGAGCGCGATTTTGTTCGATCCGCTGTGCACGTCGAAGATACCGGCCGCCCCGGGATTCATTCCGTTGGCGCCATCTTCCTGGACCGTCTTCCAGGTATTATTTACGCCCGTAATGGGATCGATCGGCACCTGTGTCAGAAACCCGCCATCCACCAGGTTGTTCAGGGCCTGAGGCGCCATCTGCCGGTCGAACATGTATTGATTGATGGACACGCGCAGCGTGAATAGATTGCTCTTCAACACGGCTTCGCGCGACCGGATCACCTGCTTCTGATAAATGGGAATCGCCATAGTGATCAGAATCACAATGATGATGGCCACCACCATGATTTCCACAAACGTAAAGCCGCGCTGTCTCTGTCTCCGCATTCCTATATCTATTGTGACGAACAATGGCGGCACCGTGTGGATTCTGATATAGTGCATCCATTCGGGCACTCTTCCACGTCGCACTCCTACCCGCGCTCCTGGCGGCCCAAACGCCAGCTCCCGAGGTCCGCGTCAGCAGCCGTGCGTATGTCGCGCCGTCGCCCTACTCCCTGCGCGTGGAGACCCGCCTGGTGGATGTCGGAGTGGTGGTGCGTGACGCGCACGGCCATGTCGTGCCCGGCTTGCAGCGGGAAGACTTCCAGGTGGTCGATGACGGCAAGGAGCGCGCCATCACTTCGTTTGCGGTGGATACAGCGCGTGCTCGCCCCCGGCCGGCGGCTCCGGAAAAGGGCACTGCTCAGCCGGAACCCTCCGCTCCTGCGCCAACCAACCCCCAGAGGCCTCCGCGCTTTGTAGTGCTGTTCTTCGACGATGCCGATACGAATACGGGCGACCTGACCCACGCGCAAATCGCCGCGCGCCGCTTCGTCAAAGAAGGCCTCACCCCGGGTGACCGCGTGGCGATCATGACTTCATCGTCGGCACACACTCTGGATTTCACCTCGGATACGGCGAAGATGGTGGACACGATCGGGCGCCTGAAGGCTCATCTGCGCGTGCCGGAGAGCGGGTTGGCTTCCTGCCCGCGCGTCACGCCGTATCAGGCGTACCTGATCTCCGTCAAGATGGATGGCGTGGCCCTGAAGGCTGCCGTGGATGAGGCCTATGCCTGTGCGGAACTGGATCCCCCGCCCACTCTGCAATACAAGGGTGTGCAAATGAACCCTATGATTCAAAACGTAAAGGGGCAGGCGGACCAGACCTGGGATCGCGTCCGTGTGATTTCGGAGAGCACTCTGGATGCGGTCGACTTCGGCGTCGAGTATCTGGGGAAGATGCCGGGCACACACCTGATGGTGCTGGTCTCTTCCGGATTTTTGGCGGGCGCCATGGAGCGGCATCAGGATCGGGTGGTGGACCATGCGCTACGCGCCGGCGTAGTAATCAATTCGCTGGATGCCAAGGGTCTCTACTCCGAGGCGCCGGCCCGTCCCCCCAGCGAACAGGTCATGCTCGCCACGAAAATGCCTATCAGCACGTTCGTCTTCGACAACATCTCTGTGAACGGCCGCCTGGATGAGATAGCGCTGCCGATGGCCACCCTGGCGGCTGGCACCGGCGGTCTGTTTTTCCGCAACAATAACGATCTGGACCTGGCGTTCCGGGAACTCGGCATCGAACCGGAGATCACCTATCACCTCGGCTTTTCGCCCGGCGATGTGGCTGCCGACGGCAAGTATCACAAGCTCAAGGTGCGGCTCGCCGGAGCGAGTTCCCTTACCATACAGGCGCGGCCCGGGTATTTTGCGCCGGACCGGGCCCCAGCGCCGGACAAGAAGGCTCCTGCGGATGACGGCCGCGCCAAAATCGATCGCGCCCTCCGGAGCGAAGAGATTGTCACCGGATTCCCGGCGTCGGTGAGCGTCAAGACGGCCACCGCCGTTACCGTGACGGCGAATGTGGATGTGACGCAGTTGCGATTTCTGCAGCAGGAGGGCAGGCGCGTGCAGCGGCTCACGTTTGTGACTGCGCTCCTGGATGCCCAAGGCAACGTGGCCGCGGCCAAGGAAGGCACTATGGAACTGGCGCTCACCGACGCCACTTTTGCACGCATGGCCCTCTCCGGCCTGAACGCCAACCTCTCCGTGGAAGCCCCTCCCGGAACCTACCGTTTGCGTGAGGTGATTCAGGAGGCGCTGGACGGGCGCATCACCACCAGCCTGCAAACCGTGCGGATTCCGTGACCCGATAGTAAACCTTCGTTAACTAACGGCATCTTGTTCGAGCTCATCCGAGCCTGCTAGGTTTGCCTGTAACGTTCCTTTCTACTACTAAGGGCCCACCTGGCGGCGACACCGGATGGGCCCCCCGGACTTTACAGACCACCACCTTTTCCCATAATCTCGAATGGTGTCATCCACCGTAACCGCCTTGCGCG
>OKRF01000309.1:13777-17762 GCA_900290315.1 Candidatus Sulfopaludibacter sp. SbA3
CCGCCGATATCAACCAGTACGCCATCACCTGGGGCGCCAAGCCGTTCCGCGATGCCATCGCCGCCAAGTACTCCCGCACATACGGCATGGAATTCGACGCGGAGCGCGAAATCACCGTATGTTGTGGCGCTACCGAGGGGATGGTGGCCAGCATGTTGGCGTGCCTGAATCCCGGGGACGAAGTGGTGTTGTTCGAGCCCTTTTACGAAAACTACGGTCCCGACACCCAGCTCTGCGGCGCCGAACGCCGCTTCGTCAAGCTTTATGCCCCGGATTGGACCTTCGACCCCGAAGAGCTTCGCCGTGCCTTCAACTCGCGCACCAAGGCCATCATCCTCAACTCGCCCAACAATCCCACCGGTAAGGTCTTCACCCGCCAGGAGTTGGACGTCATCGCCAGCCTCTGCCAGGAGTTCGATGCCCTGGCGATCACCGACGAAATCTACGAGCACATCCTCTACGATGGCGCCGTCCACATCCCCATCGCCTCGTTGCCCGGCATGCGCCAGCGATCGATCCTGATCAATAGCATGAGCAAAACGTACTCGGTGACCGGCTGGCGCGTGGGCTGGGTGCTGGCGCCGCCCGATCTCACCAATTCCATCCGCAAGGTCCACGATTTTCTTACCGTCGGGGCTGCCGCTCCGCTGCAAGCGGCCGGAGTAATGGCGCTGAATTGGGGTGATGAGTATTACCACCACTTGTCACAGGAATACGCAGCACGCCGGAATCATATCGTCGAATCCCTGGAAAGTGCGGGTTTTCACTGTCACGTGCCCGGCGGCGCATATTACGTAATGACCGATATTTCCGCTTTCGGCTTCCCCGATGACGTGTCATTTGTCCGTCATCTGATTGAAACGGTGGGTATTGCATCGGTTCCTGGATCCAGCTTTTTCTCCCATTCCCGCGATGGCAACCAAAAAGTCCGCTTTTGTTTTTGCAAAAAATATGAGACTCTGGAGTCAGCGCGGCGACAATTAATAAAGCTGAAGAAATAGCTGGATTCTAATTTAATTCGGAGCCGGGACAATATGTTGCCAGAATTTTTGCTCCCTGAAACCACGGTCCGAGAAGCCGGAACCGGACCAGCGATCGCTTTGGGAACGGAACGCGGTGGAACCCTGATTCTGACCCTTGGGATCACCCGGATCATCGAACAGGAAAGTATCGATCTTTCCATTTGGGGCTCGGTGGACGGGTCCACTTGGAGCGTCAAGCCCTTGGTGTCTTTTCCGCAGAAGTTCTATTGCGGCACCTATCAGATTCTGCTGGACCTCTCGGATCATTCCGATATCAGGCACATTCGCGCCAGGTGGCAGGTGAACCGTTGGGGGAAGGGCGATCCCAAACCGCTCTTTGACATCTACCTGTTCGCCCAGCAAATGGATCGTCAATTGGCCGCAGTGGGCGCGTAACAGAACGTCACGGCGCCGCGCCTCCTGGCTTCCTCCGCATCCCAGACCACATCGCTTGCCGCTTTGCCGGCTCCCAGGTGCAGCGCTTCCTGTGCGATCAGCCCGGGACGCGGAAAGCACTGAACGTAGATCGGGCCACGCGTGCTCTTCCCCAGCGCGATGATCTGTTCCGTGGGTTCGGCGCGCTCCAGGAACTGCGCCCGCTTCTTGATCCACAAGTAGCCCACGTTGTGGACCAGCATCAGCGCGCAAACTACCGCCGTCAGGCGATACCGGCGTTCCTCCAGGGCAGCCATTCCCGCACCCACGATCAGCGCCACCCCGGCGCTGGCCAGGTACACCTGCCGGCTGGGGATGCGGGCCGAGTAGGTCAGAAAGCTGTACGGCAAGAGTCCCATGCCGGCCCACAGGAGCCCGCGCCAGATCACCGCGCGATAGCGAGTCCATGCTGCCGCCAACCCCAGCAGTCCCCAGAACCAGAACAGCCGTGCGAAATTCTCCGGCCAGATCCGCCAGAATGGCGCCTGCAGCGAAAAGCTGCCGTCCTGGAAACGGAACGAATTGTCGCGGGTGAGATAGATCGATACCGCGCACCCGGCCGCCAAAACCACCGGCGGTAGGGTATGCTTCAGCTTGCCCCTTGGCATCAGAATCAACAGGGCCGCAATCACCACCGCCGATTCTTTGGAGAGGAGAGCCATCGCCAGTCCGGCCATCGCTCCCGAGTACCACCACCCTTTCCGGCGGCCGCCTTCCAGGAAGTGCAGCCAGCAGACCACCGCCCCCACTCCAAACAGGAACTGCAGTAGCTCATTGCAGGCAGAGAACCACATCACCGCTTCCTGGTGCCCTTCATAGACAGCGAAAAACACCGCTGCCCATCCCGCTACCCGATACCCCACCGGCGGCCAGGCCCCCAGTGCATATACCAGCCACGTATCTAAAATGTGCAGCAGAATGGTGACGGCGTAATACCGCGCCGCATGCATGCCGAACGCGTCGTAAGCGAACTTCATGAGCCACTCGCTGGTGGCCCGCAGGCGGAAAACGCTGCCCGCCAGTTGGCGCCACGCCTCCGGGGCCCCATAGGTCTGCGCGATCGCCAGGTTCGGATAGTCGTCTTCCAAAAGCGGCTGCCGCAACGTGGGCAGATAGGCCAGCACTGCCAGCAGCGCCAGCACCGCCAGCAGCACAGTCCTCTTCTCGGGGAGCATGCTTCATGGTGCCACAGGTATCGGCGTCCCCTGTCTTACAATGTTGGCTTGCCCATGCAAGTACGACTCGCCGCAATCTCGGAAGCTCCCGCGCTGGTGTCGCTCATCAATGCTGCGTTCCGGGTGGAGAAATTCTTCATCGACAAGGACAGAATCGACATGGTGCAAGTGGAGGCGTTCTTTGGCAGCGGCTTCTTCCTGGTCGCCGCGGATGACGCTGGGCTGGCCGCCTGCGTTTACGTCGAACAGCGCGCGGACCGCGGCTACTTCGGCCTGCTCTCGGTGGATCCCGATCGCCAGAAAACGGGGCTCGGCAAGCGTCTGGTGGAAGCCGCGGAAGAGCACTGCCGCAAACTGGGCTGCCGCGCGATGGATCTGCAGATCGTAAACCTGCGCCGCGAATTGCCGGCCTTCTACCAGCGGCTGGGCTATGTGGAAACGGGCACCGGCACGTTTCCGCCGGACGTGGTTACCAAGTTGCCCTGCCACTTCGTAAGGATGTCAAAGCCATTGTGAGACTCGTCAAGCGGATTCTACTCACGCTCGCGCTGGCGCTGGCTGCGTTCTATGCAGCGGACTACCTGGTGGCGCGGAAGCAACCCCTGGGGTCGGTCAACGTGCAACCGTATTACGCCATACCGCAGAAGGACGGCAAGACCGAGTTCATGATGCTCGATCCCGAAGTGGATTCCTGCGTCAGTTCCGTGCTACCGCACTTGGGCCTGCCCCCTTGCTGGTATCTCAATCGCAGGAAGCAGAAGCGCATCGACATGTAGCGGCTCCCCGTGGGACAGACGATCGTTTTTTGTCGTCTGTCTTCCTCGCAGCTATATGGGCATTTTCAAGAGAGGCTCAATGGCTCACCGCTTCAGGCATCACCATTTCCAATCGGCCGTCGCTTCCGGTGCGAATGCCCATCGCCAGAACCGTGCCGCTTCCCGAAACGTAGAGTGTGCCTTTCTTGTCGCCGAACACCGCCGCGGTCTTCGACATGACAATCGGGACCTGCTGCTGCGCGACAATCGTGAAACTGCCGGTACCCAGAGTGTTTCCGTTTGAGTCGTACACGCCGAGAGCGCCGGTCAGGCTGCCGCTGGTCGCCGGATTGTAGAGGTACAGCGTGGTAGTTGCCGTGCCGGTGGCGTCAAACGGCAGAGCCACGGGCAGCGCCGCCGGGACGGAAGGCGGAATCAGATCCGGACCGATTTGCGCCATGGGCTGCACTTTCTTGCTGGCGTCGGAACTTTGCACGATGGCGAACCCGATCTTCTGGGGAGACGAGGTGCCGGCCGTGGTCACGGTTGCCGTGCCAAACGCCGGGATGGTCACATTCTGCCATGCCGCCGCTGCCGC
>OKRF01000309.1:17770-21123 GCA_900290315.1 Candidatus Sulfopaludibacter sp. SbA3
CAAACGCCGGGATGGTCACATTCTGCCATGCCGCCGCTGCCGCGCCCGCCGTGGCAATCGGCAGCGCTCCGCCGCTGGCGGATAGGAACGATATCGAAGCGTTGGTGGCCGTGGAATAAGGATTCATCAGGGTGAAGGTAGTGCTGGAGCCAGCGCCATCGACCACCAGCGGAATGACGGAGACCGGTCCGCCCGTCATCGCCGCGGACGGCGCTGTGACGTCCACTTCCACCGGGATGGTCTGCGAGATGCCTGTCCCTGTGATCGTGATGGTCCCGGTGTTTGTGCCGGCCGCCGTAAAGGCGGATACTCCCAGGGTGACCGAAAGCGAGGCCGGCTTCGCCGCGCTCGGGGAAAGGGTGGACGCGGACAGCGTGATCCACGGTTGGCTGGCTTTCACGGTCACTGTCACAGCCGTGGTGCTGGTGGTGGAGAGTTGAATGGTCTGCGCGGCGGGGCTGGCCGCTCCCACAGTCCACGCCGTCTTCAGAGAAGTGGGCGATGGGGTAACCGTTACGGCGCCACTGCCGCTACTCGGNNCCGGCTCGATGCGGCCCGACGATTCCAACACCTGGTAGAACATGTTGGCCGGCGCCAGGTCAGAGCCCACCTGTGCGGCCATGTCCTGGGCTCGCGCGCCGAACGCAATGCGCGTGTAATCGGCTTGCGGATGGTGAATCCCCACAGTCGCGGCTCCCACCGGCAACTCTGTCGCGCTGGCATTCCAGCCGTAAAATACCAGGTTGATATTGGGCAGAGAAGAAAGCTGAATCAGGCTGAAATCGCCGTTCGGGATGGCCGCGCTGGCCAGGTAGGTGGCTCCCAAAGTTCGCGGCACGCTGGAAAGCGCCGGGACCGGTCCATTGCAAGAGGCGCTCTGGTAGTTCCAGAATACTTCCACCGTACTGGCCGCGCCGGCACTCGAAATACAGTGATTCGCCGTCAGAAAATAAGGCTTCGAATCCATCTTGGAGTTGTTCACCAGTCCCCCGCTACAGGCGTAAGTCAGGTTGCCCTGCTGGAAGAGATACATTCCAGTGCCGCTCGCAATCGCGCTCCACGTCGGGTAGCAGCTCACGTCAAGCTCGCAACTTCCGGCCGCCAGAGTCTGCTCCACGGGAAGCAGTTGCGCCACTCTGCCGGCGGAGAAGGGGACGGAATCTCCCGCGCCGGCGGGCTGGTATTCCACCACTAGCGTGTCTCCGAAAATGGTATTGCTCCAGAAGAGGCCGGAATCGTCAATCCCGGTTCCCTGGTAGGGGCCGAAGACCTGGAGGTGGTCTCCGCTATAGACCCAGACCTTTCCTTCGCCGACAGCAAAGCGCCCAAACTGCACGCGTAGCGCGCCGGCGCCATCCGCCTGCAGCGCCAGGCGCCAGACCTGGCTTCCGTCGTCCAGGGTCAGCCATTCTCCCTGTGGCCTGGGCGCCCGTTCCGGCAAGCTGCGCTCGATCCCCATGCGGGTGAGTCGCGGATCGCGCGGCACGGCATCCCACTCTTCCTGGGGCACTCGTCCCAGACGGTACGGGACAATCGCCGGAACGCGGCTCCCGAAGCTGCGGGCCGCTTGGCGCGGCGTTTCAATACGGGTGGCCCGGTATTCCAACGGGCCGACCTGCCTTTGGGCATGGACGAGGAATGCTGCCGGCGCCAGAGCCAGCAGTGCGAGAATGTGGGGCTTCACAAACTTTCTTATCGGACCGAGTGGGGGTTTCTTGAATTGCCTGGTCCGTCACCGCGCCTCCACGCCAGTGATCGTGACATCCAGCGCAAGGTAACGCCGGCGATCCTGTCGCCGTTGAAACGCCCGTGACTTTTCCCAGCCTTCCGCCGAATTACACTCACAGAGGAGGGAACAATCCATGCCCCGCATCGAAAAGAAGCACCCACGCGCGATCCGTTGGTTTCACTGGATCAACTTCCCCTTGCTCTCTCTGATGATCTGGAGCGGCATGCTGATCTACTGGGCCAACGACGTCTATCTCACTCCTCCCGATTCGTTTTATCAGTTCTTCCACATCCCGCAGCGCCTGGCCGAAGGCATGGCGTGGCACTTTCTGATCATGTGGTTCTTCGCCCTGAATGGCATCACTTATGTCGTCTACACCTTAGTTAGCGGCGAATGGCGATATCTGGTCCCCAACCGGCGCTCCTTCGTCGAAGCCCTACAAGTCACCCTGCACGACCTGGGACTGCGCAAGACCGCTCCGCCTCGCCGGAAATTCAATGGCGCGCAGCAAATTGCCTACACCAGCATCGTGCTCATGGGCGCGGGATCACTACTTACCGGCCTCGCCATTTTCAAATCCGTGCAATTCGGCTGGCTCACCGCACTGCTCGGCGGATACGAAGCAGCCCGGCTGGAACATTTCCTGCTCACCTGCGGCTATGTGCTCTTCTTCTTTGTGCACATCGCGCAGGTCCTGCGCGCCGGCTGGAACAATTTCCGTTCCATGGTGACCGGCNNAAAAGACCCGCCGCAGTTTTCTCACCGGCGGAGCGGCCGCGCTGGCGCGATACGGCGCCTGGCGCTGGATCGGCAGCCGCAACCCGGAAGCTGGCGTGCCCTGGCCCCTGCGCCGCGCCCTGCAAATCAACGAAGAATTCACCCGCGACTACTTCCGTCCCGCGCGCCTCGCCCGCCAATTCCCCTCCGGCACCAGCGGCATGCCCAAGGTCAATGGCACGATCGGCCTCGACGATGACGATTTCGATATCGCCACATGGCAGCTCGCAGTCGACGGCCTCGCCGGCGGAGCGAAGGCATCGCTCACGCTCGCCGACATTCAAGCGTTCCCCAAGACCGAGTTCGTGACCGAGCTGAAATGCGTGGAGGGCTGGAGCCGCCGCGTACGTTGGGGCGGGACCCGTCTGGTCGATTTCGCCCGCCGCTATCGCCCGGCGCGCCCCGGACCCGATGCCTATGTCGGGCTGGCCACTCCCGGAAACGAATATTACGTGAGTCTCGACATGGCGTCCGCACTGCATCCACAGACCTTGCTCTGTTACGAAATGGAGGGCCGGCCCCTCACGTACTCCCACGGCGCGCCTCTCCGCCTGGCCATCCCCATCAAGTACGGCATTAAGAATCTCAAGTGCATCGGCCGCCTCAGTTTCACCAAAAGCCGCCCGCCTGACTTTTGGGCCGAACGCGGCTACGACGAATACGCCGGCTTTTGATCTGACCGCGCCTCGGCCCAAAAACATCCGGTCGAAGGATAAGCTGCAAAGCGGTGCCGCGGGTCCGCCACAAACCGGTGCCACCCTCCCTCGAAAACCCCGAGCCGCGGGTCCGCCGCAAATCCGTGCCAGGCTCGAAATTCGCCGCCTTTTGGCGAATCTTCGTGCCTGGC
>OKRF01000398.1:0-1942 GCA_900290315.1 Candidatus Sulfopaludibacter sp. SbA3
GAGCCGACATAAGAGGCGCGAATCAGCCAATCTTTGGCGAGTTGCCGTTCCAGGGTGAGATTCCAGTTGTACGTCACGGGAACCTGATAATTGCCCGACGGGTCGAGGCTGACAACCACTACGGGCAGAGGAAATGCCACGCTTTTCGGGATCGGTACCGGCGTGGGGAAGGGATTCGTAATCCCCAGAAACGGATTGCTGAACGGCCCTTGCGGAGTGGTGATGGTCACTGTTGGGCTAAAAGGCGTGTTGGTGGTCACGGCGTTCATGAAGCCGGCCATCATGCGCGAATCGTAGAATACTCCCGTGCCGCCGCGCAGACTCGTTTTGCCGTTACCAGTCACGTCCCAGGCGAAGCCGACCCTCGGCTCGAAATCTTTGTAGTTGGAATTGACGCCGTTTTCCGGAACGCCCGAGTCGCCGGGGAACAACAGACCCTTAGGCGCGTTGGTGTAAACGGTGGAAACCAGGCCGGCATTGTAGGCTGTGGGATTGAACTGCGTCATCCGGTGCTTCAGTTCCTTCCAGGGGAAGAACGGCTCCCAGCGCAGCCCGAAATTCAGCGTCAGCCGCCGATTTACGCGATAGCTATCGGTGGCGTACAGACCCAGGAACTGGTTGCGGTTATTGAAGAACTGGCCGGAGCCCTGCGTCAACGTGCGAAGATAGCCGAGGTCGAAACTTGCGATGGCATTCAGGGTGGTATCGGCAGTGAACGTGAAAGCGCCCGGTTCCTGGAACTGGCTGTCGATGTCCATCCGGCTGATTTCGCCATGGACCCCAAACGATAGGGTATGGTTGCCCTTCGTCCAGTGCAGATCGTTGTTAAGGGTCCAGTTATTGCGCGTGAAGCGAGCTTTCGGGTTATCGCCAATCGTGAAAAAGCCACTGACGGAAATGCTCTGCAGCGCCTTATCCGGCGGCTGCCACATGTTCACGCCGAAATCGGCCACCGATGGCGTACCGATCGGAGCGCCGCGCTGGTCGGCCTCACGCGCGTAATTTAACGCGAAGACATTGACCAGGGTCGGGCCAAAAGTGTGGGTTTCGGACACCAGTCCGTTTTGCACAAGGTTCAAAGCCTCATCGGCATAGGTGAGGAGATTGGTCGTATCGATAATGCCGACGTTATCGAATCTGTCCCGGTAGTATCGCCCCGTTAACCGGTCATTCGGGCCGATGACATGGTCCACCCGCGCAACTTCCTCGTTGTAGTTCTGCCTCACTGGCTTCTGATAGAAGATCAGGCCGTTGCCGGTGCCTACCGGCAGGTCTTTCATAAACGCCACAGAGGCCGGATCGAGACGGTTGGACGGGATCGTGTTGTTGGGAAACGGTGCCCCCGTTTTGGGATCGATTACAGCGCTGGAAAAGACTCCCTGCTCCTGGGCTTGGGTCGGGACGAAAGCGCTCTGCGCCCCCAGCATTTCCCGCAAGATTGTTCCCTGGTAGCCAAAGAAGAAGAACGTTTTATCGCGGCCGTTGTAGACGTGCGGAATGTAAACCGGGCCTCCCAAGGTCACACCGAACTGGTTGCGTTTCAATGGGTCCACCGTCTTGGCGAAGAAGTTCCGGGCGTTCAATTCGCGGTTGCGCAAGTACTCAAACGCATCGCCGTGTACCTGGTTCGCCCCGGACTTTGTGACCACATTGACCACGCCACCCGCGTTCTGTCCGTATTGAGCACTGTAATTGCTGGTTTCGACGCTGAATTCCTGCAGCGCATCCGGAAATGGAAATGGGAGATTGACGTTGGTGTATTCGTCGACGTTGTTTCCACCGTCCAGCATGTAGTTCGTCACATTCGCCCGCGATCCATTGGCGGAAATGGTAACCACCACCGGAAACGTCTTGGTTTGGCCCTGATCGGACGAATCGTTGGGCGCCGCCACCACGCCCGCAACCAGTACGGTGAGCTGGGCCGCGTTGCGGCCATTCAAGG
>OKRF01000398.1:1952-3716 GCA_900290315.1 Candidatus Sulfopaludibacter sp. SbA3
TGGGCCGCGTTGCGGCCATTCAAGGGTAGATCCGCCACTTTCCTGGTATCGACAACCTGACCCAGGGTGCCGGTCACGGTGTCTATTTGAGCGGCGTCGGCGGAGACAGTTACTTTGTCGGAGGCCGCCCCCAACTGCATAGTGGCGTTAATCGTGACCGCTTCGTCCGCCCGAAGCGTGATGCCCGTTTGGGTAAACGTCCTGAATCCGTTAGCGGTCACACTCACGTTGTACTGTGTCGGCCGCAGGGCGGGTACGGTGTACAGCCCATCCTGACTTGTGGTCGTGCGGGTTTCCACCCCGGTGGCGTCTTCGATGACGATTACCTGCGCCGCCGGTACCCCTAAACCCTGGGGATCCGTAACAGTACCCACGATCTTTCCGAATCCCTGACCGTGAAGCAAGGGCCCCGAAACGACAATAGCGCCAAAGGCCAGGATAACGCTAGCGGCGCACCTCGCCATAGCGACTGAACTTGCAGACATACCAACCTCCTTCAACATGGAATAGGTCCAAAGACCTGTCAAGCGTTGTGGAATGATTGGAACACACCAGGAAAATCAAGTCTTTTCTAAATCCAGAAAAAATCTTGACGAACTTTTGACGAGCCGTGCGGAGGGCACGATCCGTTTACAACTTCGTGGGTATAGGCTTTCGATTTTGCGGTTTTAGGATAGGTGTTACACGTTACCGCGTACGTTCCACCATGATGATGTTGCTGCCGTTCTGATCGTATTGCGCCACCAGCAACTTCCGCCCCTGGGGATCGACAGCGAGGCCCGGGATCGTGGCATCCGGCGCTTTCGCCAGCGATACAATCGGCTGGATCGTGCCGGTGGCCAAGTCGAGGAATTCCAGGCGCGGACCCGCCGGAGGGGTTGCCGTCGCAAAGTAGATTCCGCCGCGTGCCACGCGCCAACAGCGCCAGTAACCGACCTGATCGCGCTCCGTCACCAGCACCTCTTCGCCGCCGGTAACGGGCACGCGCCAGATGCCGGGCGTCTCCCGGCCTCTTACATAAAGAAGATACTTTCCATCGTCCGTTTCGAACCCTTCGAATCCTCCTTTATGTGTAACCTGCACCGCCGGACCACCCTGAGAGGGAGTTTTCCAGATTTGCAGGCTGCCGCCGCGCGTGGAAGCGAAATAGACCCAGGCGCCATCGTGCGACCAACTGGGCGCCACATCGCCGGTGGAGGCTTCGGTCAGGCGGCGCGCTTGACCGCCGTTGGCATCGATGGTCCAGATGCTCGGGTTGCCGACCTGAACCGGGTCGTTTGCGCGCGTGTCAAAAGCAATCCGCCGGCCATCCGGCGACCATCGCGAACTTCCGGTCACATACGGTCCGCCGTCGAACAACAGCCGCGGATTACCGCCATCGCTGTCGCTGACCCAAATACCAAAGCTGCCATTGCGGCCGGATGTGAAGGAGATCCGGCGGCCGTCCGGGGAAAAATCGGGATCCGAATCGCGGAACGTAGATGCAATGATGGGAGCTTTCGCGGCCAGGTGGCCATCCGCGTCGAGCGTGTAGCTCCAGACGTTCATGTCATCGAGCTGTCGCGTATAGGCGAGGCGCTTGTCATCGCGTGAAATCGCCGGGCTGATGATGTCTTCCCCGAAAGCGGTGACCCGTTCCGGAGTGCCGCCGGCCGCTTTGATCCGCCACAGCGAATTAAAGCTGCCGCCGCGCCGCGAAGAGAAGATAATCTCGCGGCCGCCGGCGGCCCAAGCCAGTCCATCGATGGTGAGGCCGTCGAAGGT
>OKRF01000398.1:3726-10221 GCA_900290315.1 Candidatus Sulfopaludibacter sp. SbA3
AAGCCAGTCCATCGATGGTGAGGCCGTCGAAGGTCAGGCGCCGGGGGCGTGCGTCGTTCAATTGGATGACGAAAAGGTCGGTGGCGGAAAAGCTGCGGGCCCGCGCAAACGCGAGATATTCACCGTCCGGGGAGAACGCAGGGTAATAGTCTCCCGTGGTTCCCGCGGGCGGCGAAGTGAGTCTACGGCGTGCGCTGCCATCCACGGCAACCAAAAAGATTGACGATGGCTCCGTAGCTGTCTGCTTATCGACGATGGCCAGCATTTTGCCGTCCGGCGCAAAATAGGCACTGTTGCCGTTGCCGAGGTCGAAATAGGGGAAGACGTCCGTGATGCGGCGTTCCGGTCCCCCCAGCACCGAGGTGAGATACCAGGAGCGGCCCTCCTTTCCGGAACGCAGGAACGAGATGCTGCGTCCGTCGGGGGACCAGGCGGGCCGCGAATCGGCTTCCGGGCCGTGCGTCAGTTGGAGCAACGCTTCGCTGCCAATCACCTTGACATAGACGTGTGGCGGTCCCCCCTCAGGGCCGTCCCAGGTGAAGGCGATCTGGTTGCCATCCGGCGAAAATGCAACCTGGTTCTGCCGCCCGGGAAAGCTCGTCAGGGGAATTGCCTTGAGCGGCGTGAAATCCGCGCGCGAACGCGTACGCCATAATCCCAGACCGTAGACCACCACGGCGCCCACAAAGATCACGGCGAGGGCCAACCATATCCACCGTAAGACCGCCGGCCCCCGAGGCAGGTTAGGACTCGGCAAGACGGGCGCCGCCGCGGGTATCGCGATGGCAACGGGAGCAGGCTCTCTGGCCCCCATGGCGGCTGCTGGAACGGCAGGTTCCGCGGCCGGGGGATCGCTGATTAGTACGTTGATTGCAAAGCGATACCCCCGTTTCGGGACGGTATCGATGTAATGCTGCCCGCCACCTTCACCCAACACTTTACGCAGAATGGAAACGGTCTTGGCGAGAGTGGCTTCCTCGACGAATGTCCCAGGCCAGACCAGGCGGAGCAATTCCTCCTTGTCTACGATCCGCCCGTTGTTCTCGATCAGGACAGCCAAAGTCTCGAAGGCTTTTGGTGTTGTTCTCGATCAGGACAGCCAAAGTCTCGAAGGCTTTTGGTGTGAGGGGGACATAGGCGCCGTCCCTGGACAGCATTCGCGTCTTCAGGTCGAGCCGAAACGGGCCGAAATCGTACAAATGCCGTGACGACGCAAGCATACGATATGGAATGGCTCCGAATTGATGCTAGCACATACTTCAGCCGTTCATTTTCAAGACTCCGGCCGGCGCGCGTCTGATTTTTTTCCAAATTCCGTCAAGACTTCCGCTGCGCCCCTGGCATAGATTCTTGATTGGCCTCATGGTGGGACGCTTGGGCCATTGTCCTTACTTATGCCGATGCCACGGTTCACCGCTCAGATTTGCCTGCTGCTGGCTTCCTCCGTGTCGTCCGGCGCCGGTTTGCGTTTCGATTTCCAGGGTCCCGGAGGCCATCCGGACAGTGTCATGCTCGACCGGATTCTGATAGACGGCCGCCCACCCGCCGGAGCAGCCAGCGTCCGCACACTTTCCGTGGGCGTTCGGGAAATGATTGTGCATGACCCGGCGCCGGGCGAGTGGTCGTTCACTATTGCCGATGCCAGCAGCTATTACGGGTTCGGCGAGCGTTTCGACCGGCTGAACCATGCCCACACGATCCTCCAGAACGCCTCGCGCGATGTGGCCGAGGACAAGGGTTCCCTCACATATCAGCCGATTCCGTTTTACATGAGCCTGCGGGGCTACGGCCTCTGGCTCGATACCACCAGCGAGGCGGTCTTCGACCTCAACGTGAGCGACCCGCTTCATATTCTGGTGAGGCTCTATGACACCCGGCTGCGCGTAGTCCTGTTCGAAGGCCCGGCGTTCCCGCTCATCTTGCAGCGGTTTACCGCGCTCACCGGCCGGCAGCAACTTCCGCCGTACTGGGCCTTTGCGCCCTGGAAATCCCGCGATTACCATCGTTCGACGGAGGAAGTTTACGAAGATATCGACCGCTATCGCGCACTGGGCCTTCCCGCCTCCGTTCTGCTGATCGATAGTCCGTGGGCGACCAACTACAATACGTACGAATTCAACGGTAAGCAGTTTACCGATGCCGCTGCGATGATTGCGCGCGTGCACGATGAGGGTTACAAGCTGGTTCTCTGGCATACTCCGTGGCTCAATCGCGAGACCGCGCCGCCTTATGAGGATGGCTTTGCCGATAAGCTTGCACCCGGGCCGGCATCGAACTTCGCGGAAGCCGAGAGACTGGGCTACCTGGTACACCGGGCGGACGGTTCCACGTATATTGGCCGCTGGTGGAAGGGGGTGGGCGCACTCATCGATTTCACCAATCCCGCAGCCAGGAAATGGTGGCAAGGCCAGATCGGCAAAGCGATCAAACTGGGTGCCGACGGGTTCAAAGACGACGATGCCGAAGGAGCTTTCCTGGGAGATGCGATCTTCGCCAGCGGAGAAGACCAGCGGCTGATGCGCAACCGCTATGCCGTTGAATACAATCGCGCAGTGGCCGAAGCATTGACCGAACGCAAAGGGTCGGATTGGGTCCTATTCCAGCGTAGCGGTACTGTCGGCAACCGCCAGTTACCCGTCTTCTGGAGCGGCGATAACGACGCTTCGTTCTCGCAAAGCAACGGCCTTCCCACCGTCGTTACCGCGGGTTTGAATGCCGGCATGAGCGGTATTTCCCTTTGGATCAGCGATCTTGGCGGGTATAACAAGTCTGCCCGGACACCCGGCGACGCCGAGTTGTTTTCCCGCTGGACGGAGTACTCGGCACTGTCGCCGGGCATGGAAGTCATGAGTGGCATGAATCTGGGTCCCTGGGATTATGGCGAAGACGCGCTGAGGCTCTTCCGCCGTTATTCCATACTCCACATGAGCTTATTCCCCTACAGGTACGCCGCTGCCATGGAAAGCGCCCGCAACGGCCTACCGCTCATGCGGGCCTTGGTGCTCATGCATCAGGATGATCGCGAAGCACGCGAAGCGACGGCCGAGTATTACTTCGGTCCCGATCTCCTGGTGGCCCCCATACTGAGCGCCGTGACGCAGCGCGCACTCTATCTGCCCGAAGGCACCTGGATCGATTACTGGAGCGGGCGCTGTCTCACCGGCCGTCAGACGATTTCGGCGGCCGCGCCCCTGGATCGAATTCCCTTATACGTGCGCTACGGCACGATCTTACCGAAAATCCCCGAAGACGTGATGACCTTGGTGCCACAGAAGGACTACCAAGACCGCAAGGTCAAAACTCTGGACGATCGCCGGGTGTACGAGCTTTATCCCGGGAAGGAGTCCCGCACTCTGACTGATTTTGAGTCCAGGCGTTTGGCTTATGAGCCAGCCGCGGGCAGCCTGACAATTACCGGAGCGCCTGCCAACATCAGCATTCGCTGGAGATTCTCCCATCCCTCCCACGTGATACTCAACGGCCACGCCGTTTTCGAGGTAGCGGCAGCAGCCGATGGTGCGACGATAGAATTCCAGCACCACGGCACGAGCACGCTGAACTGGCGCTAGCTTAGTCGTCGATTTCAGAAATACGTTAGCGTATTCACGCCCCTGACCGGACTCCTTGGCCGTGGGGGAGCATGCGGGTTTGGGGTCAGACCGCTCTGTCCACGACNNCAGAGAAGTCTGACCCGCGGCGCACGCGTCCGTCCCAGAATACGTTGCCGTATGTATGAAACGGTGTACTTAGTCCGCGGGTCAGACTTCGGTCTGACGCCACACTCGCATGGTTGATCTCGCCACAGGAAGTTCCCCACCGTGGCGCGAAATCCCCGCGCTATTTCTTCTCCTTCACGCTGGGACTATCGTCTGCCTTCAGATCGCCCAGCGCATACTGCACGCCGGCCAGCACATGCTCCAGCATCGGCTTGATGGCATATACCCGCTCGCTGTGCCCGTGCGCCTCGTAGAAGACGCGGCCCTTGCCTTCGCGCCGGATCCAGCTCAGACCGTAGTCGTGGTCCGTGCGCGGATAGTCTTCCTTTGCCTTATCCGCATCGCTCATTTTGTCGTAATCGATGCTGGTCAGGATGTGCAGATTGCCGCGCGACCAAACATCCATACCGAACGTATAGGTCTCGTCATGAATTTCGAATTCCTGGCCATGGAACATGGCGGTGACGGGGCTCCTCGGATCGTCGATCTTGACTGTGATCAACTGCGGATCGACCCAATGGAATTTGAAGAAGCCGCCGATCAACTTGTTGAACTCGGGCCAAGTGCCCACCTGTGGGTCGCGCCCCGGCCGGCCGGCGGCAACTGCTCCCCGGCCTCTCCCGGCCGGCGTCGTAGCGGGATTCGGAGGCATTACGGAAGGGAATCGCGCGATGAAGTCCGCCCGGCTGACTTTGCCCGCGCCGGCCGTGTCCAGTTTGTCGAACCAGGCATCCGCCAGTGCGGCCGCTTCCTCACGGCTCAGTGTCTTATCGTTGTCCTTGTCGCCCGCCGCGGTGATACGAATCGCCAGCGGCATGAATGCCGGCCAGCCCTTTACCCGACCGCACGAATTCCAGCAAAGCCTTCTGGCGAGCCGCGCTCGCCGAGGCGTCGTTGGCATCGTCCAGAAAAGCTCCCGTCGTGTTGTTCAGGAAGAGCAGATCGTACTGCTTGAGATTCTCCGCGGTGATGGCGGCGGGATCGTACGTCACAGTTGCCGTCCACGCTCCCGTCTTGGTCCCCATCGCTTCGATCGTCTTGGCCGCCAGCGGAATGCAGGAGTGCACAAAGCCCGCGGCCTTACTCAGCACGAGCACTTTGCGCGGACGCTTCGGTTTAGCCGGCGCCGTTTCCGGCAATGCAGCCATCATCTTCTCCACATCCGCCGGATTCGGAGTCTGGTTCTGCGCGGCTCGGCCCGGACCAGTTCCAGGAGCCACTGGCGGTGGAAACGCCGCGTTGATTGCCGACGCAAGTTGCTCCTGCGTCACGGAGCCGGATCTCGCGCCATCTCCGTCCGCTACCCATTTGGCCAAGGTAGCCTTCAACTCCTCGCGGCTCACGAACCCGTCCTTGTTGGTATCCGCCGCCGTGAACACGTTCAGTGCCGAGCCGCCCCGGCCACCACCCCGGCCGCCCCCTGGGGCCTGTCCGGCCACCTGCTGTTGCGCCCCCATCGGCGTGAATACACCCAAGCACAGCAGCGCCGCGCCTGCCCCCATCAACACAGCCGCCGTCCAGCGTGGAATATGCATGATCGCTCCTTTAGCCCACCTACAGTTTCATCTCCCAGCCCTTGCGGATATAGGGCTTCAGATACTTGTTGGCTTCCTCGCTGTTGCTGAAGCGCCGGTTTTTGCCGTCCCACGCGAGTTTGCCGGGCACACGCAGCGCGATGGTCCCCAGCGCCAGCCACTCGATGTACTTCGTGGCGACGGCAAATTCGGAAACGCCTGGCGCCCCACCCTTGCAGGCGCGAATCCAGTCCTGCTGGTGATTGACGCCCCGCGTCAGCAGTTGCGGGGGGAGCTTGTAGTCCGCCCACCGCGACGCCGGCAGCAGCCACACGCCTTCGCCGCGGGAGGTGGTGGCCATATATCCTTTGGACCCGACAAACACCGCTCCGTTGCCGGGAGCCCGCAAAGCCGGGTCCCCCTGCGGGCCGCCCGGAGCGCCCCCGCGCCCGCCGGGGCCGCCCTTGGGCACACCGCGGCCGGCCGCCGGAAACTGGCCCCCACGGCCTGCCTGCGACTCCGGCTTTCCGTCCACCGTCAACTGGGTGCTGACGAGCATCATGCCATCGCCGCTGCCCACGAAGGGCCGGCCCTTTTCCGCCAGGTTGTTCATGGGCGGAAACAGCCGGTCGTTCTCCCCCATCCCGGGAGGATTCTTGAAATCGCCGCGCATGTTCTGGTAGGCATGCACGGTCACGGGAGGCATGCTGCCACGAGCCGGAAACTCGAACACGATATGCGAACGCAGCGGCCATAACCACTGATTCTTGCCCTCCACCGTGACACATTCCACACTCGTCGGGCTGGCCTTGTCCAGTTGCAGCGCCAGGTGTGCGGGCCCGAGATTGTGCACCAGCCAGTCACCGAGCGAGCCTCCGGTCGAAAAATCGATGAATGCGCGCCACTGATTCGTCATGAGTGGATTGAACGGCCGCGTGGCGGCGGGCCCCTGCCACAGGTCCCAATCCAGCGTTTCCGGAACGGGTTGCGCTTCCGGGCCGGTGGCTGGGATATTCGGCTGCCCACCGTAGATGGCGCCGGTCCAGGCGTGCAGTTCCCGCACCTCGCCGATCTCCCCGGACCAGAAGATTTCGCACGCCGTCTTGGTACCCTCGTGATTGAAACCCTGATTCCCCATCTGCGTCGCGACCTTGTACTTCACGGCCGCGTCGGCAAGCAACTGCGATTCCCATACGCTGCGCGTCAGGGGCTTCTCGCAGTAGACGTGTTTCCCGTGCTGCATCGCCAGCAGCGCCACCGGCGTG
>OKRF01000164.1:0-223 GCA_900290315.1 Candidatus Sulfopaludibacter sp. SbA3
CTCGGCCGCCATCGAGCTCACCCGATTCTCCATGGGCATGGCCGAACCCGACAAATATTTCGCCCACCATCCCGAAATCGATGCCGCTCTCGCTCAAGCCGTAGTCTGGGCCTCCGAAGCCAGGAACCTCAACCTCATGTCCCTCTACGAAAGCCGTGCTCAGCGCCGCCTGGAAAGGAACATGATCATGCTCAAACAACTACAAGCCGAGCGCAAAGCCGCT
>OKRF01000164.1:233-7905 GCA_900290315.1 Candidatus Sulfopaludibacter sp. SbA3
TCACTCCCCAAAATCGCCCGCTGCGTCACCCACAACCTGCGTCTGGCAGACGCCAAAAAGCAGCTCCCGGCCGCCAAACAGGGCTTCCGCCGGGCTGCCTGAGGAGCCGCCCGGGCAATTTTCACCGTCCACCGCTACCGATCTTTGACAATCTGGTGCATTGCGGCAAAGGCGGAGGGCGACGTGTATCCTTCCCCGGCCCCAACCCCCAGCCCCTGCATTTCTTCCCCGCCGCGGCCCCCACGTCCCCCACGCCGTCCCGGCTTCGTCTTCGGATCGTCCGCCGCGAATCGCAGCGTCACATCCACCGTATGGCCCTTGTCGTCGATCTTGGTCTCCGCCTTGGTGACGCCCAGATGATCGAAGACGCCGTCGTCGCGCACCCGCTTCAGGAAGAAGTCCGGATACTCGGGGTTGAACGGGCTGCCCGGCTTCAGATTCCACATGCGATTCATCTCCGCCTCGCCCTCCAGGTCGAGCCCCACATACGTGACCTTACCCATGGTGAACAGCGGACCCGCATCCACGTGGACCGCCACATCCACAGTCTTCTTCTCGTCGTTCAGCTTCCGCTGGGTGGTGACTTTGGCCTCCAGGTAGCCGCCCTTCCGCATGGCCACGTGGATCCGTTCCACGCCCTCGCTGACCCGGTCGAAATTGGCGATGTCGCCGGACTTGAAATCGCCCGCTTTCATCAGCGCTTCGGGATTCAGCGGCACCGGCCCGTCCAGCGCCACCTTCGCCAGCGAATACACTTCGCCTTCGTCCACCGTGACATGGACTTTGATGCCCTCCACGTCCGATACCGGCTCCGTGGTAACACTTGGGAATGCCACGCGGATGCGCCCGCGCGCCTCATAAAGGGGACGGATCCCGGTATCCAGCAGGTTGCGCAGCGCCTTCTCGGTGTATGGCAGCCCGACTGCGCTGGCCCATATGGCGTCCTGTAGCACCGTCTGGGTGATCACTTTGTTGCCTTCGAAGGTCACCCGAGCCACGGCAGGCAGCGCCTTCGCCGGCCGGAAAACGATGAAGTACTGATCGGGCGCATCGTTCATCACCTCTGCTTTGACCTTCTGCGGCGCCTCTTTCGACGCCAGAAAATCTTCCACCAGCCTCACGTAGTGGTCCAGAACGGGCTTGGTGGCGGGCAGCCTGGCGGTGTTGAACAGCGGATCCTGCTGGTGGAGGAAGTCTTCGATCTCCTTGGCCGCCACGCCCAGGTCTTCCATGCGAACGGGATACGCCGTGGGCGTCTCCACCACCTGAAAGGTCGCCAGATAGGTCTTGCTGCCGTCGCTGTCGGGGCCGAATTTGTAGCTCACGTTTTCAAACGCGCCGCACCCCAGCAGCCGGTCGCGGGCGGCATCGAACTCCGGTTTCCCGGCCATCTGGCCGATTTTGAGCCCCGCGACGGCGAGCACCTGCTCCGCCGTATAATCGTGATTGCCTTCCACGGTGAGCCGCTGGATGGGCCATTTGTCGGCGGGCGCCGCGGCGGGTGGGGAAGGCGCGGCGGCCTTCTTTTGCGGTGGGCGTTTGGTCTGCGCGAATCCGCACCCGGCGGCCAGCATCAAAAGAACTAGCAGCCATCTCATCTTTTCATGGTAGACGCACCGGCTGTGGCGCCGGTGACATAGGTAGAATAAAAAAGTGCCTTACGATCTTGTGGTTATCGGAAGTGGTCCCGGCGGCTACTCGGCAGCGATTCGCGCCGGCCAATACGGATTGAAGACAGCTCTGGTGGAGAAACAGGCGAGACTGGGCGGTACCTGCCTTTTGGTGGGCTGCATTCCCACCAAATCGCTGTTACAGACGGCCGACGTCTGGGATCGCTTTGTGCATTCCGACGCCGAAGGAATCCACTGCGAAAATCCGCGCCTGGAGTATCCCAAGGTCAAAGACCGCAAAGACGGCATCGTCACCAAGCACTCCAAGGGCGTGGAAATGCTGCTCAAGCGGGCCAAGGTCGAGCGGATTTCCGGCTACGCCACCCTGATGGGCGGCGGCAAGGTGGAAGTGAAGAGCGATGCCGGCGTGCAGACCCTGGAAGCGAAGAACATCATCATCGCCACCGGGTCTGAGGCGCGCATGCTCCCGGGCATGCAGCCGGACCCCGATTTCATCCTCACCAACATCGAAATCCTGAACCTGACCGCCGTGCCCAAGAGCCTGATCATTATCGGCGCGGGCGCCGTGGGGGTGGAGTTCGCGTCCATCTTCAAGCGCTTCGGCACGGATGTCACCGTCGTCGAAATGCTGCCGCGCGTGGTCCCGGTGGAAGACGAAGACATCTCCAAGGAATTGGAGCGCTGCTTCAAGAAACAGAAAATCCGCGTGGAGACAGGCGCGCGCGCCGAAAACATTCAGAAGACGGACACCGGCGTCACCCTGACCCTGACCACCAGGGACGGCAAGCAGGAGCAACTCTCGGCGGAGAAATTGCTCGTGGCGGTGGGCCGCAAGCCCAACACCGAAAACATCGGCCTGCAGAACACCAAGGTGGAACTGGACCGCGGCTTCATCAAGGTGGACGCTCACCAGCAGACCGCCGAACCCGGCGTCTACGCCATTGGCGACGTGGTGGCCGGGACGCCGCAACTGGCGCACGTGGCCACCCGCGAAGGCATGATCGCCGTCGCACACATGGCTGGTAAGCCGGCCGTTCCCATCAATAAGAATCGCATTCCCGGTTGCACTTATACCGAGCCGGGCATCGGCAGCGTAGGGCTCACCGAGGCGCAGGCCAAGGCGCAGGGGCGCAAGGTGAAGGTGGGGAAGTTCCCCTTCGCCGGCAACAGCCGCGCCACCATCCTGGGCCATCACGAAGGCTTCATCAAAGTGGTGGCCGACGAGCAGTACGGCGAGATTCTGGGGGTCCACATCATCGGTCCGGAGGGCTTTGAGCTGGTCGCCGAGGCGGTCGCGGCCATGGAGGCCGAAGCCACCGTCGAGGTGATGATGCAGACCATCCACGCCCACCCCACGCTCTATGAAGCCGTGGGCGAGGCCTTCAACGCCGTCTACGGTCTCTCCATCAATGCGTAACTGCGAACTGCGCGAACTCGGACGCGTCAGCTACTCCAGCGCGCTGGAACTGCAACAGGAACTGATTGCCGCGCGCAAGGCGGGGCAGGTTCCCGACCAGTTGCTGCTGCTGGAGCACCCGCACGTGATCACGCTGGGGCGCAACGGCCACATGGAAAACCTGCTGGCCAGCCACGAGATCCTGGGCCGCGCGGGCATTTCCTTCTATGCCACGGACCGCGGCGGCGACGTCACTTATCACGGTCCCGGACAACTGGTGGGCTATCCGATTCTGGACCTCAAGGATTGGAAGCGTGACGTGGGCGCCTACGTCCGCGGCATCGAGCAGACCATCATCGCCACCCTGGGAGATTTCGGTATCGCGGCCGGGCGCATTCCCAAATTGACCGGCGTGTGGGTGGACGGGCGGAAGATCGCGGCCATCGGAGTCCACCTGAGCCGCTGGGTGACGTCGCACGGTTTCGCCCTGAACGTGAATACCGATTTGAGTTATTTCCAGTACATTGTGCCGTGCGGTCTCACTAAGCCCGTGACCAGCATGGCACACCTTGGCGTGCACACCACGCTGGAAGAAGTTTCGCGCGTTTTGGCCGTTCATTTTGGCCGCGTTTTTGACTGCGAGATGGAAAGAGAGAACCGACATGACCGACGTAGTGATGCCCCAGATGGGCGAGAGCATTGTGGAAGGGACGCTGACCAAGTGGCTCAAGAAGCCCGGTGAACGCATCGAACGCGACGAGCCCCTCTTCGAGATTTCGACCGATAAAGTCGATACCGAAATTCCTGCGCCCGCGGCTGGCACCCTGGCTGAGATTCTGGTGGAGGAAGGCAAGACGGTCGGCATCAATACCATAGTGGCGCGCATCGATGAAGGCGGCTCCGCTGCGGTGGCCGCTCCGCCTAGGGCTGCCGAGCCAGTACCCGCCCCGGCCCCGCCGCCGGCGGCCGCTCCTGCTCCACCGCCTCCTCCGGTCGAAGAGCCAATCGCTGGCGCGGAGCCGGCCGGCCCGCTTTCCCCGCTGGTACGCAAGATGGCGCGCGAAAACAATATCGATCTCAGCAAGGTGCCGGGTACCGGAGCCGGTGGACGGATCACCAGGCAGGACGTGGAAGCGTACATGGCGGGGTCAGCCGCACCTGCGCCGCCTCCACCCCCCGCGCCAACTTACGTCGCGCCCGCCCCGCCTCCGCTTGCCCCTGTTGCTCCGCTGCCGCCTGCCGGACAGGCCCGCACGCGCATCGAACCGCTCAGCACCATGCGCATCAAGATCGCCGAGCACATGGTCATGTCGAAGCGTACCTCGGCGCACGTCACCACGGTGCACCGCGTGGATATGACCAAAGTGGCCAAAATGCGCGAACGAAACAAGGCCCTCTTCCAGCAGAACTACGGCTTCTCTCTCACCTACCTGCCGTTCATCGCGCGCGCCTCGGTGGTGGCCCTGCGGCAGTTCCCGCTACTCAACGCGTCGCTCGATAACAACAACATCATCTACCACAACGAAATCAACATCGGGATCGCGGTGGCGCTGGAAAACGGCCTCATCGTGCCGGTAGTTCGCGCCGCCGATGAGAAAAACGTGCTGGGGCTGCAGCGCTCCATCGTGGACCTCGCCGCCCGCGCCCGTTCGCGCCAATTGAAGCCCGATGAAGTGCAGGGCGGCACCTTCTCCATCACCAATTTCGGCAGCTTCGGCAGCCTCATGGGCACGCCCGTGATCAACCAGCCGCAAGTCGCCATCATGGGCGTGGGCACGGTGGACAAGACCCCCGTGGTAATCGAAGACGCCATCGCCATCCGCTCGATCTGCCATCTGTCCCTGAGCTTCGACCACCGGCTCATCGATGGGGCTCTCGCGGACCAGTTCATGACCAAAGTCAAGCAGGTCCTCGAAAACTGGAGCGAGGAAGTTCTGTAAACGGCCTGGCGGTGGAACTTGTCTTGCCAGTTCTCAATGAGTGTGAGGGGCAGCGGCGCCACGGAACCGGTGGTCGGCATGATAAAGCGCTGGCCGTCGGCAACGTCGAGACACCCGGAATGCGGAAGAGAGTTTTCGGCTCGCTGAACGCAAGCGCACCCTTGACGGACACCCCCTGGAGCGAATTGTCGAGGCCCACGAAGAACAGTTCGCTGCCATCGTCACGCCAGCCGACCAGCCAGGCGCCGTCTCTGAAAACCTGCCGCTTTTCGCCGGCTGCGTGCGGCGATGGTGCGGTTTCGAAGGCCTGTACGTGTACTTCCGGCACACCAGGCACAGAATCGACGCAGTTCACCCTCTCACCGCTCGCAGTCATAGTAGAAGCTGTCGGCGTCAGCTTGATTCTTCCCCTTGATTAGGTTCGAGACCANNACACACCAGTCTCCAAACACGTCGAATTTGCGGCAGGAAGTCACGATGTAGGCGCCACGCAGCGTGGAGAACGGTCTCTGCACCGTCTTTCCATACGCCTTCAAACGTTTCGCAAAATCGATGTCCTCTGCGCTAACCAATCTTTCCTCGAAGCCTCCGATAAATTCAAAATCCCGCCGGTAGCACCAAAACATCCCACAAGAAATCTGGCAAACCCGAATCCAGACGTTGAAGAGCCAAAGAGTTACCCGGATGCCCGGTGAGGACCGTTCCGGCTGAATTACCGTTCCCCCTCCCACCGTTGTGCCGGAAGACAGCGCCCGGTCAATCGCGACCAGTGCGCCCGGGCTCATCTCGCTGTCCGCGTCAATGGTCACCAACACCAAGCCCACAGCCGACCGTGCGCCGGCATTACGGATCCTTGCCAAGTTCTTTGCGTCCTCCCGAATCGTTCGCGCGCCAAAGGCGTGCGCGATCTCCCCGGTTCTGTCCGAACAACGGTTCAGGACGACGATTACTTCCACCTGTCCCGGATAAGGCGTGGCGGCAACATGAATCGATTGCAGGCATCGACCGATCAAGCGTTCCTCATCTCGAGCTGGGATAATCACGGAGAATTTGGGAGGGGGCATTTTCAGGTGTTAACGGCTTAGAGCCGATCTCTAAGCTGTTGACGCAGTGCGGCAGCACCGCGTTCAAGCGAATTTGGCGCTTGGCCCAGGCCGGCAGAGCCTACGCAGTCTGTACCGAAGCTCACCACCAAAGCCATCAAGTGACTCGCGGGTGGTGGCGCAGGCGTTTCGCCGGCGAACGTTACAAGAGGAATAGGCAATAAATCGGAAGGATCAGGATACCTCTTNNTAAGGAGAAACAATGCAGAAGCGCAAACTTGGAAATAGCGGCCTGGAAGTATCGGCTCTCGGGTTCGGCTGCATGGGAATGAGCTTTTCTTACGGTCCGCCCAAAGACAAGCAGGAGATGACGTCTGTTCTCCGCGCAGCCGTGGAACGCGGCATCACGTTCTTCGACACTGCCGAGGTTTACGGCCCGTTCTTGAACGAAGAGCTCGTGGGCGAAGCGCTCGCTCCCTTCCGTGACCGGGTGGTGATCGCCACCAAATTCGGGTTCGACCTCAGTCCCGATCTCGATCCTCGCGGGATGAAGGGGTCGCCGGGCCTGAACAGCCGGCCAGAGCACATCAAGCAAGCCGCCGAGGGCTCGCTCAAACGGCTCAAGGTGGATGTGATCGACTTGCTCTATCAGCATCGGGTTGACCCGAACGTGCCTATCGAAGACGTAGCTGGAGCAGCATCGGGTTGACCCGAACGTGCCTATCGAAGACGTAGCTGGAGCGGTGAAGGACCTGATTAAGGAAGGCAAAGTCAAGCACTTCGGCCTTTCCGAAGCAGGCGTGCAAACCATCCGCCGCGCGCACGCAGTCCAGCCGGTCACCGCTCTGCAGAGCGAATATTCGCTATGGACGAGGACCCCGGAAAAGGAAGTGATACCGGCCCTTGAGGAACTCGGAATCGGACTGAGTGATACCGGCCCTTGAGGAACTCGGAATCGGACTGGTCCCGTACAGCCCTCTGGGCAAGGGCTTCCTCACGGGCAAGATGGACGAAAATGCGAAGTTCGACAGCTCCGACTTTCGCAGCACCCTGCCTCGGTTCACGCCAGACGCTCTCAAGGCGAATCAGGCCCTCATTCATCTGCTCGCCAGCATCGGGGAACGGAAGAAGGCGACTCCGGCCCAAATTGCACTCGCCTGGCTGCTGGCCCAGAAGCCGTGGATGGTACCGATCCCAGGCACCACCAAGCTGCACCGCCTGGACGAAAACGCCGGGGCAGTCTCGGTCGAACTCACGCCCGACGATCTTCGTGATATCGAGCACGCCGCCTCAAAGATCACGGTGCAAGGCGCCCGCTACCCTGAAAAGCTGGAGCAGATGACCGACCGGTGACTGCCAGTCCGACCCTAAAACACGAGTCCGATCCGCACGCTCAATGATCGGGGCTGGAGGAAGTGAGTCCCGCTGAACGTCGAAAGGAAGTTGTACAGGGCCACTTTGTTGGTCAGGTTGGCGATGTCCAGCGATGCCGTGATGCGGGTGTGCCCTTCGTGGTGGAACAGATTATCCGTGCCTAGCCCGAGATTGAGCGTATTGCGTGGCTTCACGCGATCGGGATTGTGGTCGTCGTTCTCCTGACTAGCCTGGATTTCCACGAAGCCTATCCCGCCTAAGATCTGAGCCCTTTTTGAAGTCCGGCTT
>OKRF01000247.1 GCA_900290315.1 Candidatus Sulfopaludibacter sp. SbA3
CTAATTGACAGACGACACACTTCGATCGTCTGTGCTATTGCAATTCGCTAAGTTGTCAAAGATCGGTTGCGGTGGACGGGTGAAAAATGGCTCAGGCAGCCTTGCGGAAGGGCTTCGGGGCGGCCAGGCGGCTCTTGTGGGCGACCTTGCGGGCGATTTCGGAGAGTGAAAAAGCAAATTGTGGGGGTAGGGCTTCGGGCGGGAAGTCTGTCTCCACGTTGTAGGGTTCTCCTTTGCTGGCAGCGTGTTGTGCGAGGAGGGTGGCCTCTTCCACGACCTTTTCGAGGGCGGCTTTGCGCTCGGCTTGCAGGTCCTTGAGCATTTTCATGTTCCGTTCGACGCGGCGCTGGGTGCGGTTTTCGTAGAGGGACATGAGGTTGAGGTTTTTGGCCTCGGAGGCCCAGGTGACGGCCTGGGCGAAGGCGGCATCGATTTCGGGATGGTGGGCGAAGTAATGGTCGGGTTCGGCGGGTGAGATCGATGGCGGCCGAGCGCTGGAGGCGCCATTGGTCGTCGGCGATGGATTGGGCGAGGCTTTTTTCCACGGCGCCTTCCGGGGCAAGGGCCTGGTGAAAGCCTTGACAGTGCGCCGTGTAGGCCGCCTCGTCGTCTGGGGTCATGATCAGGACTTGGCCTGTCAGGCCGTGACGGTATGCGTTGAAAGCGCGTGGATCGCGCTGGGTTGTCGTTTCGGTTGCTTCTGCAAACATAGATAAACTCCAATTTGAATTTAGCATTGCGATCCTGGGCAGAAATGATAAGTTGTTGATAGCATTGAGCGATTCTGTTGTGACCGGGAATTCGCAAGGCGCACAATAGCTGTGATAGGATTGAGCCGATGTCGGACTTCAAGCCTCGGCCGGGGACGTTTTTGCCGTTTCTGGAGTATGCCAACCGGGAGAAGCTGGGGCAGCGGGCTCCGGCTAGTCCTTTGACTTTGCTGGAGATACTGGCGCGGGACGAAGGGCAGGCGCTGCCTCTGTTTGAGCTGCAGGCGCGGAGCGGCATGGAGCCCTCGCGGTATGCCGAGGCTTTGAAGAGCTTGCGGAATGCCGGGTATTTGGCGGTGGAGGGGGAGGCGCTGGAGCAGGTGGTCCGGCTGACTCCGAGCGGTGCGGAAGTGGTGCGGCTGGCGCGTCCGGCTTGATGGCATGAACGGGGACTGGCTCCACTGGGCCGCGGCGGCGGTGCTGGGCGGCGTGGTGGGCGCCAGCGAGTTGATCTCCCGTTATAAAGACGAGCCCGGGGCGGCGATCCGGAGTTGGCCGGCGATTGTCTATCTTGCGATCAATGCGGCGGCCTCCGAATCCATCCGCTACTCCGAAGCAAAGCAAGATCGCTTCGGCGCCGGCCAAACACGCCGCAACGCTGCCCTCACACTCGCCAGAGCAGGCAGCTTCCCGGAAGCCCGCGACTGGGCCCAATCCGCCCTCCGCGATTTCGAAGCCTGCGAAAACGCCGACCAAGAAGCGGGCATCCGGCGAAGCGGCGAATCGACTGGCCCGTGACGATTCCTGGGACGGACGCGTGCGCGGTTGTGGACAGAGAAGTCTGACGCCAGGCCCGCCCCCGACCGGACTGCTTTGCCGGGTTTGGGGTCAGACCGCTCTGTCCACGACGGCGCAAAAGCGGCGCCGCGGGACAGAGAAGTCTGAAGACCGCTCTGTCCACGACGGCGCAAAAGCGGCGCCGCGGGACAGAGAAGTCTGACCCGCGGCACACGCGCCCGTTGATTTATGAAACGGTTAATCGCTTAGCTGTCGCGGCCCAGGGTCATGACGAAGTAGATGGCCGGGTCGGGGCCGGGGTTGCGCGAACCGTGCAACTCGCCAGAGGCGACATAGATGACGGAACCGGCGGTGGCCCGGGTGGTCTGGCCGCTGATGGTGACGTCCAGTTGGCCGGATCGCAGCATCACGATCTCTTCGTGCACGTGCTGATGAGGGGCGTGGGGCGCCTGCCCCGGGCCCAGTTCGGTGATGTGTAGTTCGACGGCGAAGCCGGATTGCTGCTCGCCGTTCAGGACGGCGCGCGATTTGTTCTGCCCATTGACCTTTACGGCCAGATCTTCAAACACGAAGACCTTGCTGGGAAGGGCCTTTTTCTGGTCCTGAGGCGCCGCGGAGGCGGCCGTCAGGGCGGGAAGGAGCAGGGCTAGATCGCGGCGAGAGAACGGCATACAGGTAGTGTACAACCGGGCTCTTCAGTTTTTTCGAGATTCGGCCGATAGATAGTGCATGAAGACTCGTGGTCTGAAGACCAAAGTGTTTCTGGCGTGGTTGGGGATGGCACACGCTCAGACGCCGACGGTGGCTCCCTCGTCGGTCAGCTTCAGCTACCAGATGGGCGCCAGCGCAATGATCCAGCAGCAAAAGGTGGTAGTGACTCTGCCGGCGGCAAACGCCAGCCAGACTCTGACCACGTCCAACGTGGTGGTGCAGATGTATCAGGTGATGGGCGCGATCGGCACAAACATATGCAGCCTGGGATATTCGAACACCGGTTGCGGCTGGCTGAGTGTGACACCCAGTCAGGGTCACTCGCCGCTGACATTGATGGTGACGGGCAATCCCAGCACGCTCACGGCGGGCAGTTATTCGGGATACTTCACCGTCACCACCACTACCGCGCCATTCAATCCGGTGATTGTGACTGTGCTCCTTTCGATCTCGAACCCACCTTCCAAACTCGCGATCAGTTCACAGGCGTTCCCTCTAGACGCATCGAGCAACCAGATCCCGAGTCTCGCGTTCACCTACACCACGTCGGATGCGGGGCCGGCGCCGGCATCGGCGCTGATTAACGTCTCGTCCACTGGCGATATCATTCCGTTCACAGTGACGGTGGCGAATGTGGCTTCGAAAGGTTCGGGCAGCGGAACAGTTCCGGTATGGCTAAGAGTGGCGGCCAGCGGCGGTAATGGTTTGCCTTCCATCAGCGCCAGCAGTTCCGCGTTTCCGGGCTCGTATGTCGGGGTCACGGTCACGCTGGACTACGCATCGATCATCATGCTGGATCCGGCGGGAAGCCCCTATAACGGAACGATCACAATCGCGGCAATCAATGCGGTGAATGGAAGCTTCTCGATCCCGGTGAGCCTCAACATTGCCGCAGGCGCGCCGTCCATCACTTCGGTTTTTCCCACGTCCGTTAATGCGCAGTTGACTGGGACTACGCCGACGAACAATTACATATTTACACTGGTAGGAGACAATTTCTTCACCACCACGGCGGTCAGTCTGCAACAGGGTGTGGCGGCGGCTCCGGTGGGTCCAAGTATCTCCCTGCCCCAACCCACTTACCTGAGTAGACAGGTGCTGCAGGTAACGATAAACCCCGCCTACTTTACAGTGCCACAGAGTGGCGGCGTCCCGGTCAACTGGTTCCTGAAAATTGCGAATCCCGCTCCGGCTACCAATCCAGGACTGCCACCCGTTACGGTGGGCTTTTCCTCGGTGGATCCGACACAGCCTAACATCTCGGGAGTGGTCAACGCGGCAAGCTATCAGCAGGCATCGGTGTGGTCCGGGACTGGACAAGACCCGTTGCTGGCCCACGGCACTGTGGCCGTTGCGCCGCGCGAGATCGTTTCCATTTTTGGACAAAACCTGGGGCCTGCCGCGGCCAGCACGGCACAACCTCTCCCGGTGGCCTGTCCGGGGGTAGTCGACGGCTCAACCAATTGCCTCACATACGGCACAACCTGGGGTGACAACATTACCGTGACCTTCAGTTATCAGAATGCTGGGGGACAATGGCAAACCAGGCTGGCGCCCATCCTGATGACGTCCATGAACCAGATCAACGCCATCGTTCCGAAAGAAGTTGCTGAGGTGCTGCCCTTGGCGAGTCAACAGGTTCAAGTGAACGTGACGAATGGAACCGCGGCCACCCAGGTACCATTCCTGGCGACGGTGATCGCGGAGAATCCCGGGATGTTCACGTTCGGCGGGCTGGGCCAGGGGCAAGGGGCGGTTATCAATTACGACTCCACCGGTACCATCACATCGGTCAACTCCAGCAAGAACACCGAACCACGGGGCGACACCGTCGCGATCTTTGTAACGGGCATGGGCGTGCTGACCGATGACACCCCGCTGACGGGAGACGTGATCCCCATCACCAGCGCCCCGAACCCGGTCTTCGATCAAACGGTACGCGTGGACATCGGCGGGCAGCCCTGCGTGGTCACGTACGCAGGCGCGGCGCCTCTGGCGGTGGCCGGCCTGGTGCAGATCAACGCCGTGGTGACTCCCAGCGCGAAGGCGGGGAGCAACGATGCAGTTGTGGTTTCGATCGGGCCCTTGGGCGCAGCCAGAAGCTCCCAATCGGGAGTGACCATTGGCGTCAAGTAGCTACTTCTTGGCCGCCATCTTCCTCTCGAGTGCGGCCATGAGCCTGGACTGCACGTCGCCGGGGATGGTGTAGGCTTCCATCCCTTTGTAGATCTTGATGGTTTTCCTGGTGGTATCGGCGATCACCCAGCAATTGGGGCACTCCGTGATGTGCTGCTCCAGCTTTGCCCGTACTTCCGCGTCGAGCGACTCGTCGAGGTAATCGCTCAACTCGCGCAGAAAGTCTTTACAGGTAAGCAAAGGCGTCATCTCCCTTGCGCTTGAAATAGCGGGTAAGCTTCTCGCGCAACTGCAAGCGAGCCCGCAACAGCCTGCTCTTTACGGCCGGGACCGAGAGGTTCAGGGTCTCCGCCGTTTCTTCGGTTGACAACTCTTCTATGTCCCGCAGGACAAAAACTGAGCGGTACAGAGGCTCAAGGCTCTGAATCGCGGTATCGAGAACTTCGCCAAGCTCTTCCCGGGAGAACTTCTGTTCGGGATTCTCTTCCCAGGCGGCGATCTCGCGGACAATCGTGTCTTCCCCGGTATCGATGGTTTCGTCGATGGAAACTGACTTATCGTTCTTACGGCGGCGGAGCTTCATGAGAGCCTGGTTCACTGCAATGCGCACGATCCAGGTATAGAATTTCGAGTTGCCTTGAAACTGGTCGAGGTGCTCGTAAGCCTTCATGAAGGTCTCTTGCAGCACGTCCTCGGCATCTTCACGATTCTGGGTAATGTGCTGGGCCAGCCGGAAAATCTTGCTCTCGTATCGCCGCACCAACTCGCCGAAGGCGCGGGTCTCCCCATCGCGGGCTTGCGCCACAAGGAGAGATTCGTCGACGCTGGCCTGACTGGAAACGGTCATGAGGCTGTTCTTTCATAATAGCAGTGGGGCGGCGAGGGCGGAACCGGCAGGGTCGAAAAAGAGGGGCCGGGGGCCAGGGGCCGGGGGCCGGAAGCGAGGGGCCGGGGCTGTGGGCGTGCTTCGCTCGCTGTACCGGCGACAAGATCGCCGGCGTTACCGACTCCACTCTCGGCAACCGTGTTACGCTGAAATTTCCCTATGCAAAATATCGAGATCACCCTGCCCGACGGCAGCAAAAAGTCGGTCGCGGAGGGGACCAGTCCCCTGGAAATCGCGCAGGACATCAGCCCTCGCCTCGCCGACGCGGCGATTGTTGCGAAGGTGAACGGCGAACTGTTCGATTTGACGCGTCCCTTGGACAAAGACGCCAGCCTGCAATTGCTGACTGCGAAGGACCCGGAAACGCTGGAAGTCTATCGCCACTCCACCGCCCACCTGCTGGCTGCGGCGGTCCTGGAGTTGTACCCGGAGACCAAACTGGGGATCGGGCCGCCCATCGAGAATGGTTTTTACTACGATTTCGATCGCCCCACGCCCTTCACCCCGGAAGATCTGGAAAAGATCGAAAAGAAGATGCGCGAGATTCAGACGCGCCATCTGCCCTACGAGCGGGTATATACGCGCAAGGAGGAAGGCCTCAAGAAATACTCCGAGGCCTGGATGAAGTGCCAGTTGATCGAAGAACGCGCCGGCGAAATCTTCACTGAGTACACGCTTGGGCCGCACTTCATCGACTTCTGCCGCGGTCCGCACCTCCCGAACACTTCCAAGATCAAAGCGTTCAAGCTGCTCTCGATCGCCGGCGCGTACTGGAAGGGTGATGAGCACAACAAGCAGCTCCAGCGCATCTACGGAACGGCCTTTTTCAGCCAGAAAGACCTGGACGATTATCTCAAACAGGTGGAAGAGGCCAAGAAGCGCGATCACCGCAAGCTGGGCAAAGAGCTGGACCTGTTCAGCATTCAGGAACTGGCCGGTCCGGGCCTGATCTTCTTCCATCCCAAGGGCGGCATCATCCGCAAGCAACTCGAAGACTGGATGCGCGATGAATACCTGAAGCGCGGATACTCCCTGGTGTACACGCCGCACGTAGCGCGGTTCGACCTGTGGAAGACCAGCGGGCACGCGGGGTTCTATGCGCAGAATATGTTCTCGCGCATGGAACTGGACGACGCGGAATATCAGCTCAAGCCCATGAACTGCCCGTTCCACGTCCTGATTTACGCGGACAAACAGCACAGCTACCGGGAATTGCCGGTGCGGCTGGGCGAACTCGGGACGGTGTATCGCTATGAGCGGTCGGGCGTACTGAACGGCCTCTTCCGCGTGCGCGGCTTCACGCAGGACGATGCGCATATCTTCTGCACGCCGGAGCAGATTGAAAACGAAGTAGTGGATTGCCTGCAGTTCGCAGTGGATACGCTGACCACGTACGGTTTCGACAAATACTCGGCCGAGCTTTCCACCTGGGATGGCGGGGCCAGCGGCAAGTACGAAGGCACGCCAGAGCAGTGGCAACTGGGCGAGAATGCGCTGCGCAACGCCTGCGAGCGCCTGAATGTGAAGGCCAAAGTGGTGCCCGACGAAGCGGCGTTTTACGGGCCGAAGATCGACGTGAAGCTGGTGGATGCCATCGGGCGGCCCTGGCAGCTTTCCACGGTGCAGTTCGATTTCACGCTGCCGCGGCGGTTCCAGTTGGAATATATCGGAGAGGATGGCCACAAGCATCAGCCGCTGATGGTGCATCGCGCTCTGTATGGCTCCATCGAGCGGTTCTTCGGCATCCTGATCGAACACTACGCCGGTGCGTTCCCCGTGTGGCTGGCGCCCGTCCAGGCGATTGTGCCCCGTGTGGCTGGCGCCCGTCCAGGCGATTGTGCTGCCCATCACCGACCGCCAACTGGAATTCGCGCGCGGAGTGCAAAAGCAACTGGACGCAGCGGGAATCCGCGCTACCGTGGACGACCGCAGCGAAAAGGTAAACCTGAAGATTCGCGACGCGCAGTTGCAGAAGATTCCATACATGCTGGTGGTGGGCGACCGCGAGCAGCAGAATGGCCAGGTGGCGGTCCGCAACCGCAAGCATGGCGACCAGGGGGCCAAGCCCGTGGCCGATTGCATCGCCGGGATTCGCGCGCTGATCGATAGCAAGGCGGTATCCGAGTAGAGCCGGGTCTGCATGCACGCTACTGGCGAAGGCACCAAGCGATACGTGGAGCGATTCCCGGAGTTTGCCAGTGCCTCGTTCTACCGTCCGGTCCTCGGCATCCACGTCTCGAGCCTGGGGATCGGCACGTATCTCGGTGACGCTGATGACGCGGCGGATCGGGCTTATACAGACGCGCTGATAGCGGCCGGCGAGAGCGGCATCAACTTTTTCGATTGCGCCATCAACTATCGCAACCAGCACTCGGAGCGCTGCATTGGTGCGGCGCTGAGGCGCTTGCGGCGGGACGAAATCGTGGTCTGCACCAAGGCGGGATTTCTCACGCCGGGCGCGGTTCCGGGTTTTCTGCAGCCGGACGACGTAGTGGGCGGGATGCACTCCATGTCGCCAGAGTTCCTGGCCGATCAGATCGAACGCAGCCGCGCCAACCTGGGAGTCGACACGATCGATGTCTTCTACCTCCACAATCCGGAGACGCAACTGGGTTTCCGCACGCGCGAGCAGTTCGCAGGGCGTATGCGCCGCGCGTTTGCGCAACTGGAGCGCCTGGTGGAGCAGGGCCAGATTGGTTGGTATGGCGTTGCCACCTGGGAGGGTTTCCGCAAGAAGGACGCGCTCAGTCTGCCGCGTCTGGCCGAAATCGCGACGGAGGAGGGGGGCCGGGAGCACCACTTCCGCTTCATTCAACTGCCGTTCAACCTGGGGATGGTGGAGGCGTTCCTGGAGCGGCCGGAAAGCGTGTTGAAGGCGGCCGCGCGCCTGGGAATCGCAGTCGTGGCCAGTGCCACGCTGCTGCAGACGCGCATCCTGGCGAACATGCCGGAGTCGGTGCAGGCGCTGCTCCCGGGACTGGCGAGCGATGCGCAGCGGGCCATCCAGTTTACGCGGTCCACTCCGGGAATCAGCGTGGCACTGGTCGGCATGGGACGGCGCGAGCATGTGCTGGCAAACCTGGGCGTCGCCAGCGTGGCGCCGGCGGGACGCGAAGAATATTCGCGGCTGTACCGGTGATGACGGCGATCGAAGTCGGGACTGACCTGTCGCTGCTGGATGCGGCGCTCGAGGCGCTGCCGAACAATCCGGCCGTCTTCGTGCTCTGGCCGCCGGAGGGCGAGCCGTACGTTTCCAAGACTACGTTGCTGCGGCGGCGCCTGCTGCGCCTGTTGAAAGAGCGGGAGAAGCCATCGCGGCTGCTCAACCTGCGCCACACCGTAAAGCGCATCGAGTACCGCCTGACCGGTTCGCCGTTCGAATCGAGCGTGCTGGTGTACGATTTAACGCGGCGGCACTTCCCGGAACGATATCTGGATCTGCTGAAGCTGCGCATGCCGCCGTACGTGAAGATTGTTCTGAGCAACGAATTTCCGCGCAGCCAGATCACCACCCACCTGGCACGCACGCCAGGTCTGTATTGCGGGCCGTTCCGCTCGCGGGCTTCGGCTGAGCGGTTTGAGGCGGGGTTTCTGGACCTGTTCCAAATGCGGCGCTGCCAGGAGGAGCTGGCGCCTTCGCCGGAACATCCCGGCTGTATCTACGGCGAGATGGCGATGTGCCTGCGGCCGTGCCAGTTGGTGGTGGGGCCCACGGAGTACGGCGGCGAAGTGGCGCGCGTCGTGGAATTTCTGCGCACCGAGGGCCGCTCGCTACTCGCCGCGATCGAACATTCCCGCGATCGCCTGAGCGAAGAGATGCGATTTGAAGAGGCGGCGCGGCAGCATAAACGCTACGAGAAAGTGCAGGACGTTTTGAAGCTGCGCGATGACCTGGCGCGGGATGTGGACCGGCTCAACGGTGTCGCGGTGACGCGCTCGCTCGCGCCGAACGCGGTGGAGATGTGGTTTGTGCGCGAGGGCAATTGGCAGGAGCCGCAAAGGTTCGATTTCGAGATCCACGAGGGCAAGCCGCTGTCACTGGATCGCAAACTGAGGGAGACGTTCGCGGCGGTGGCTCCCCGCAAATTGACAACGCGCGAGCGGCAGGAGTACCTGGCGCTGCTGGCGCGCTGGTATTACTCCAGTTGGCGCGATGGTGAGTGGTTGGGGTTCGACGGCTACTCCGACATTCCGTACCGCAAGCTGGTGAATGCGGTTTCGCGGGTGGCGCGGCGAATGGAGCAGGAGAGCCTGCCGGGGATGTAGCGGGACTCGTCGAACGGAAGATGACAGGGTCGAGAAACAGGGGCCGGGGGCCAGGGGCCAGGGGCCAGGGGCCAGGGGCCAGGGGCCAGGGGCCAGGGTTATGTAGGCTCGCTTCGCTCGCCGTACCGGCGAGTGCATCCGGCGGCGAGACCGCCGGTTTTTCATGAAGTTTCGCGGGCGGAACGCCCATTCCAACAGACGACACAAAACGATCATCTGTCCCACTCAGTCCGTGTGCCACAATGTACGGAGGAGCGTGCATGAGAGAGTGGGGGTTCGCACAGACCAGTCCGGCGCAGGAGTTGGCGCTACTGCATTTCTTCTCGGTGAAGAAGCTGCAGGCTTCCGGCGAAATCGAGTTTCGCATCACGGTGAAGGAATACGTCTCACCGAAAGAACCGACGATGCACTTCTTCGCACAGGCGGACAAAGAGGTCAACCAGAACACGGCGCCGTTCAAGCCGGTGGGTTGGGGAAAAACGCTCCTGGACGCGCTGGCCGAGTGCGTCCGCTCCATCAACCGGTTCCCTTACGAGGGTGAAGAGGCGAAATCGGCGGAGGCCTGACTGGCGATAAAAGGCGATCGTCCTTCTTACTTCTTCTTGCGGAAGATCTTCTTGATATCGGGCCAGAACTCCCGGGCGAGATTGGTTCCGGCGGTGACTCCCACCCCGGCGCTGCCCCACTCAAAAATCGACCCGGCGTTGCGGAACTCGCGGGGGCTCCACAGTGTGGCGAGGCCCCAACTGCCGTAAGCGTTCGCGGGTAAGGAGTAGGCCATGGTGCGGCTGCCATCGGGCTTGCGTGCGGTCACGGTGTCAGTGATGACGTGGGCGGTTCTGCGGAAGAAGTTGCCGTGTCCCAACCGCCGGTAGCTGGTGTCTTCGTGGTGGATGGCCTTGACTGTATCCTCAATCGCCACGCCGATCACGAACTGGCCGTAGAGCGAGGCCGCGCGCTTCTCGAATCCGTCGCGCCGCTTGCCCCATTCTTCCGGCCAATCGTGGAATTGCTGCAGGATGGCGCCGGGAACCGTGGCGGTCACCGCCTCCACGCTGAACATTCTTTTCAGAAAGGACTTTTTTCGGGTGGCCGCGGCCTCGGTTACCGGCGAATCGGCGGGCGCGTTCTTAACTTCCGGCTGTTCGGCAGCGGCCGGGAGGGTGGCTTCCTGCCCGTGACACGCCGTCCCGGCGGCCACTACCAGCAGACATATGACAGACGCGGTCTTGACCAATCAAAAATCCTTCTGCGTTGGAGTTGCGCGGCTTCACGGGCGAGGCGCGCCATGGCGGGGCGGGAGAAACCTTGCCGTAGAAGACACCCTAATTATACATCGGCACCGGCGGTATCGGGAAACTACCTTATGCGGTGGCGGCTGAGGCGTAGCTGCGGAGCGCCTCCGCCTCATCGGTGAACGTGACGAACACGGTGTAAAGCTTGGTCACCTGCAACAGGTCCCTGACCTTGCCATCCACGTTCAGCAACTTGATCTGGCCACCCAGGTTGGAGACGGTGGCGTAGGAACCTACTAATTCGCCAAGCCCGGCGCTATCGATATAACCGACGTCCTTCAGATTGAGCAGGATGTTCTTCTGACCGGCACTGATCAGATCCTTAATGGTGCCGCGGACCAGTCCGCTACCTTCCCCCAGGGTGATACGGCCGGACAAGTCGACGATCACAACGTTACCGGAATGGCGCACGGATGCATGGGTACTCATGAGTTAACCTCCAGAGGTTCCATTGTGTCACACGGCGCGCCACCGGGTACGACTTTATCCGCCGAGCAAATGAAGCACCACCGAACGGCGGTGGGCGGCGGCGCGATGCTCGAAGACATAAACACCCTGCCATGTTCCGAGGGCCAGGCGCCCCTGCTCCACCGGGATGGAGAGTTGGGTGAGGGTGAGTGCCGCGCGGATGTGCGCCGGCATATCGTCCGGGCCCTCGATGGTATGGCGGTAGAGGCGGGTATCTTCCGATACCAGGCGGCCAAAGAACGCGTTCAGGTCGTAGACCACGGCGGCCAAAGAACGCGTTCAGGTCGTAGACCACGTCGGGATCGGCGTTTTCCTGAATGGTCAGGGAGGCCGAAGTATGTTGCACGAAAACCGTGAGCAGCCCGCTACTCACGCCGCAGCCGGACAGCCACTGCGCGATCTGCCCGGTGATTTCGTACAGGCCTTTGCCTCGCGTGGCCACCTGCAGCCGGTGCGAGAACTGCTGGAGAGCGGGACTACTCAACCGTCACACTCTTGGCGAGATTGCGCGGTTGATCCACGTCGCAGCCACGGCGAACCGCGATGTGGTAAGCAAGTAATTGCAGCGGTACGATTTCCAGCAGCGGCGTCAGGAGTTCGCGGGAGGGCGGAATCTCGATCACGTGATCGGCCATCTTGTGGACCACCTCGTCGCCCTGTGTGGCCACGACGATGATGATGCCTTCACGCGCCTTGACCTCCTGAATGTTCGAAAGGGTCTTTTCGTAAAGCAGACGGCTTTCTTCGCTGGCAGGATCGTGGGTGGCTAGCACCACCACCGGCAGTTTCTCGTCGATGAGAGCGTTCGGGCCATGCTTCATTTCCCCCGCGGGATACCCCTCCGCATGAATATAGGAGATCTCTTTCAGCTTGAGCGCGCCTTCGAGGGCGATGGGGAAGTGAATGCCGCGGCCCAGGTACAAGGCGTCGCTGGAGTGAGACAATTCGCGCGCCATGGCTTCGTAGATCGAGTTATTGGAAAGCACCGTTTCCAGTTTGCCCGGGATGCGCATGAGTTCCTGCATCAGGCAGGTGGATGCGGCCTCATCCAGATGGCCGTGGGTCTGCCCCAGGTACATGGCCAGAATGAACAGCGCCGTCAACTGGCAGGTGAAGGCCTTCGTCGAGGCCACGCCGATTTCCGGGCCGGCGTGCGTGATGAGCGTGCCGGCGGCCTCGCGGGTAATCATGCTGCCCACCACGTTGCAGATGGCCAGCGTCTTGGAGCCTTTCTGCTTGGCTTCCCTCTGCGCGGCCAGGGTGTCCGCCGTTTCGCCGGATTGCGAAATTACCACGGTGAGCGTGTGTTCGCTTACGATGGGATCGCGATAGCGGAATTCGCTGCCGTAATCCACCTCGACGGGGACGCGCGCCAACTTCTCGATCATGAACTTGCCGGCCAGCGCGGCGTGCCAACTGGTTCCGCAGGCGATGATGCGCACCTGGCGGAAACGCGCGAACTCGGCCGGCGTGATATCCATCTCGTCCAGGAAAACGCGGCCGGTCTCCTGCCCCACGCGGCCCAGCATGGTATCGCGAACGGCGCGCGGCTGCTCGTAGATTTCCTTGAGCATGAAATGCTTGTAACCGCCCTTTTCCGCCATGATGGGGTCCCACAACACGCGCGTCACCTGGCGAAGCACGGGGCGGCCATTAAAATCGCTGAGCCGCACGCCCTCGGGCGTCAGCACCGCCATATCGCCATCGGCCAGGAAAAACATGTCGCGCGTGTGGCTGAGAATGGCAGGAACATCTGACGCCACGAAGTATTCGTTATCGCCCAGGCCGATCACCACGGGCGGCCCGTTGCGCGCGGCGACGATCTTGTTGGGGTCCGACCGCGAAATGAAGACCAGGGCAAATACGCCGGACAGTTCCTTGACCGCGGCACGCACGGCCTGTTCCAGATTGCCGCGGAAATGCTTCTCCACCAGGTGGGCGATGATTTCGGTGTCTGTCTGGGTCTTGAAAACGTGCCCTTCTGCTTCCAACTGGTGCTTAAGCGCGAGATAGTTTTCGACGATGCCGTTATGGACTACCACCACGTCGCCGCTGCAATCGCAGTGCGGGTGGGCATTCTCTTCGGTGGGGCGGCCGTGCGTGGCCCAACGGGTGTGACCGATGCCGAAACTCCCATCCACGGGGCTCAAACGAATGGCGTCTTCCAGATTGTGCAGCTTGCCTTTAGCGCGGCGGATGGCCAGTTGACCATCGTCGCAAAAAACGGCGAGTCCGGCTGAATCGTATCCCCGGTATTCCAGACGCTTCAGCCCCTCGAGAATGATCGGCACGGCTTTGTGCCGGCCGATGTAACCAACGATTCCACACATGCTTTTTATTATAGGGGCAGTGGGACAGGTACTCGCCACCCGGCGACGAGATCGCCGGCGTTACCTCTTTAATCCAGGATTTCGACGCGATATTCTTCGATGACGGGATTGGCCAGCACGTCGTGCGCAATGGTCTCCACATCCTTCTGCGCCTGCTCGTGCGTGACGCCTTCGGCGATGGCGATATCGAAGTACTTGCCTTGACGTACGGCTGCGATGCCTTGATAGCCGAGTCCGTGGAGCGCGGAACAGACGGTCTGCCCCTGCGGGTCAAGGACCGTGGATTTCAAGGAAACGAAAACGCGAGCTTTCATTGTGGAATCTCGATTATCGCACGGCGAACGGTACGAAACGTGCACTCACACATGGGATGACTGTGAAACCGGCGCTGCGCCACGCCATTGGCGTGTTCGATTCGGGAGTGGGAGGCCTTACCGTTCTGCAGGCGCTGCGCCGCCGCATGCCCCACCGCGACTTTGTGTACCTGGGCGACACGGCGCGCGTGCCGTACGGCCGTAAACCACCGGAAATGGTAGTAGAATTCGCCGGCGGCATCACCCGTTTCCTGTGTAACATGGGCGTGGAAGGCCTGGTGGTAGCGTGCAACACCGCGTCCGCCGTGGCCCTTCCGGGGCTGGTGGAACTCGGCCCGGTACCGGTGTGGGGAGTTATCGACCCGGGTGTGGAAGCGGCGACACGCGCCACGCGAACCGGCAGCGTGGGAGTGATTGGCACCAAGGCGACCATCGCCAGCGGCGCGTATCAACGGCGCTTGGAGCAGCGCGGCCTTTGTGTGTGGGCGCAGGCATGCCCGATGCTGGTACACCTGGTGGAAGAGGGCCTGGCCGAATCGCCTGAAGCCGCGCTGCTGGTGCGCCACTATCTGAGCGGGCGGCCCCGGATCGACACGCTGGTTCTGGGATGCACACACTACCCGCTGCTGCGCGGCGTGCTGCAGCGCGAAGCGGGGAAAGACGTGACCCTGGTGGATAGCGCGGAGGTGACCGCGGAGCGGGTGGAAGCTACGCTCGGCTCTCCGCCCCGCTGCTTCGTGCAAGGGCGCGTGTTGCACTTCGTCACTGGCGATCCTATGGCCTTCGCGCACACAGCGCGCGTGATGGGCGGCGTAAACGGCGAGATCGTGCCGCTGGCGCTGAGTGAACTGGCTACTCCATCCGCAGTGCATCCAGTGGATCGACGCGCGCAGCCCGCCTGGCAGGAATGACACTGGCGGCGAGAGCCACCAAGCCCATGATCACCGCGACACTGGCGAGGCTCGCGGTGTCCTTCACGTCCACACCGTAGAGTAGACTGGCGGCCAACTGACCGAGCCAGATTGCCAGCAACACGCCAGCGCCGATGCCCAGGGCGGCGAGAGTCATCCCCTCGCCGAGCATCAAGCGCTGAATGTCAGCCGACGACGCGCCCAGGGCCATGCGCACCCCGATCTCGCGCGTACGCAAAGTGACGGCGTAGGCGAGAACGCCGTAGATCCCCAGCGCTCCCAGAATCAACGCCAGCCCCGCGAAGATGGCGATCAGCCAGGTGTTCCATCGCGACTTGGCGGAATTCGCCGATACCAGTTGCTCCATGGTGCTCACATCGAAAATCGGCACGGACGGGTCGATGCGCTTCATGCGTGCGCGCAGGGCACCGATCGTTGCCAGAGGATCGCCCGCAGTCCTCACCAACAGCGCTGCCGGCGTGGGCGTTCCCGCCGTGGACGGAAAATAGTTGATGGGCAGAGGCTCCTTACCGACATCGATATTCCGCACGTCCCCCACCACCCCGACGATCGTGTGGAGTCCACTGCCGCCATCGCGCATCTGCTTACCGACGGCACTCTCGCCGGGCCAGAGTTTGCGTGCGTATGCCTCGCTCACAATCAGGGAGTTCCGTGTGCCGGCATCTTCATCGGTGAAGAAGCGGCCCTCCTTCAACGGCACGTCCAGTGTGCGGAAATAGTCCGGGTCCGCGAAGCGCCACTCAGGGAAGAAGCGTTCCGTAGGCGCCAACGCCGACGGCCCCACCGGATACATGTCCTGCGCCGAGTATCCTCCGGCCAGGGGCGCATCGCTGGACAACCCCGCCGCACGGATGCCGGGCAGGTTCCGGATGTCGGCGAGAAACTGGCGGCTCAGTTGCCATCGTTTTTCGCCATTGGGATAACTTCTCTGTGGGAAGCCGATGCGCGCCACCAGTACGTGATCGGGCGCGAACCCCAGTCGCGCTCCCTGCAGGTGCAGCAGACTCTGCAGGAAGAACCCGGCGCCGGCGNNGTGGCCATCGCCAATTGGCCAGCCACCAGTGCATGCCGCATCCATCGGCTGCCCGCGGTGGCGCCTCGCCCGCCGCTCTTCAATGCCTGAGATACATCGGCCTTCGCGGCGTGCCATGCAGGAGCCAGCCCAAAGAGCAGGCCAGTCGCCACAGTCACCAGGATCGAAAAGAGAAGCACCGGCTGATTCACGGTGATGGATGCGGCGCGCGGCCAATCGTCCGGCAACAGATTTCGCGTTGCAGCCACGCACCAATAGGCCAACAGCACGCCTGCGGTCCCGGCTACCAGGGCCAGCAGGCCGCTCTCGGTGAGAAGCTGGCGGACCAGCCGGCCGGTGGCCGCGCCCAATGCCTTGCGCACCGCCATTTCCTGAGAACGCGCGGTGGCGCGGGCCAACATCAGGTTGGAGATGTTAGCGCAGGCAATCAGCAGCACCATGCCGACTGCGGCCAGCAGAATCGCCAGGCCGCGCCGGACTTCCTCGGGGACGATCCAGTGGAAGGCCGTATCCAGGCGGGCACTCCAATCGCGATTGCTGTCGGGGTATTGTTTTTCGAGCGTGGCTGCCAGCGTTTTCAGTTCCGCGTCAGCCTGCGATACCGTAACGCCGCCGCGCAGGCGCGCCACGACCCTGACCACGTGATTGCCGCGGCTCTCACGCGCGGCAACGATCTTCATCGGGACGAAAGCATCCACGCCCTTGAAGATCACGTCATCGGAAGGAACCACGCCGGCAACGGTCACGTTCCCCGCCCCGAAGATCAGACTCTTCCCGACGATCCTGGGATCCGACCCGAACCGCGAAGCCCAATACTGGTGTGTTAGCACCAGAACGACGGGCGTACTCGCATCTTCGTCGCCCGGCAGGATGCCGCGCCCCAGCAAAGGCCGGATGCCGAGCATGCCAAATGTACTTCCACTCACGATCGCACCGTTGATCCGCTCCGGCCCGTCCGGCAGCATGAGAATCGCGCCGGCAAAACGCCAGCAGGCCATGTCTTTGAAGGAGCGTCCGCTCTCGCGAAACGATTGGAAATTGGGGACCGATGCGGAGAAGAACGGCTGGTTGGCCTTCAGGTTCATCTCCCAGATGCGCACCAGGCGATCGGCATGAGGATACGGGAGCGGGTTGAGCATGACCGCTTGAACCATGCTGAAAATGGCTGTGTTGGCGCCGATCGCGAGCGCCAGAGTGAGGATCACGGCTACCGTCACAAGCGGTGTCTTGCGCATGGTGCGGATCGCGTACACGAAGTCTCGCAGGATCACGGCGGATCCCTCCTTCGCCAGTCGTTACGACTAGGACTCGTCAGAGGGTTTTTGGTTAGGCAAGCACTTCTTAATTCAACAGCCTGCCCTGCCGCAAATGCGCCGGCGTATCCAGGCCGTCGAGATCGAGCTGCGGCTCCGCATCGGCCATCAGCATTGGCTCAGGCTCGGCGATGGGCGGCGGCGGAGCCGGAGCGGGCAACGGCTCCGGTGGCTCTCCGCCCCGCTGCTTCGTGTAAGGGCGCGTGCTGCACTTCGTCACTGGCGATCCTATGGCCTTCGCGCACACCGCGCGCGTGATGGGTGGGGTGGATGGAGAGATGGCGCCTCTAGCGCTGAGCGATTTGGCTACTCCATCCGCAACGCGGTAAGAGGATCGACAGGCACAGCCCGCCTGGCAGGACACTCGCGAGTCCCGCAGTGTCCTTCACGTCCAGTAGAGTAGATTGGCGGCCAACTGACCGAGACAAATCGCCAGCAACCGGCCAGCGCCGATGCCCAGCGCGGCGAGTCATCCCCTCGCCGCGACGACCCCGAGGGCGGTAAACAGATCCCGCATGCCAACCCGGGGGTGTTCGTAGTGGTGATCGACGGGTGTGGGGTGGTTTAGTCTGGTCTGTGACTCGGGACGTTGACTGTTGACTCGGATGCGGTATTGCCCTTTGCGGTTACGCTCCAGCAGTTCCAGCCGGTTGCCGGGGATCAAGGCCAAGTCGCGTAAAGTGACAGCGCGATTCAGATGGAAGAGCTTTCGAAGAGCGGTCCTTTCGATAGGCTGAAAACTTCTGGTATGTTTCCCCTGAAAATAGCTTTTCCGTCTCCGCACATCGAAAAGACCGGAGCAACTTATATCGATAAGCGATAATTCTCAAGGAGGCTCACGGCGCCTTCGCAAACCACAAATTCCACAAACGCGCCCGATGCAGTTGTATCCCTTGCGGCCGCCCTTCGGCGTCCCGCATGAAATGCAGCGACCACGGACCCACCACGAAACGATCCGACCCGACAGCGTCCAGCGGGATCTTCCAGCCCGCGCTGGTGGTGATCATCAAGCCGCCCTGGTGGAAGACCAGCGTCCAGGTTGTCCCGGCGTCCGGACACTGATAGTCGCCAGCCAGCGCGGCCAATTGTTCCGGGCGCAGTTGGACGGGCTCCAGCCGCTGGTAGGTCACTGGCAACGCGCCATCCCATTGCAGCGTCATACGGTCCGTCGAGAGCATGGTGAGGGTCAGGCGAAAACCGCCTTCATCGGCGAAAAGCTGCCGCCGGTTGAGCGGAACCAGTTTGTACTGCAGCTCCCAGGTGTCGATGGTCATGCCGTCGATGCCGCTCCACGCGCGCAGAATCCACCCTTGCTTGGACTCCCAGACGCCATCCAGTTCGGGGAACGCCGTGGTGGGATAGTCCAGGTCGGCTGCGCCTCTGCGGGGCTTGAGGTGACCGTTGAGATAGATGGCGGTGATGCGCCGGTTCAGCGCGGGAGCGTCGGCATCGCCGCGGTTGCACAGGAAGATGCTGGAAAGNNACGCGCGCCCCGCGATAACGGCCCACCGAAAGCCCTCCGGCGTACCCGACAGGCTCGCCGGAGCGCAGGCGGCCGCTGGTTTCCATGAAGGCGAGGAAGCGTGGTCCGCCGACCCGGCCGGTCTGCAGGTTCTGGTCCCAGAGCCTCAGATCTTCCAGAGTCGTATAGAGACCGCCATCTCCGTTGGTGAGCGGCGGCGGCGCAGCTCTGCGGAATCGCTCGCCTTGCAAGGCGTAGCCAGCAGCGCGAACGCCGGGACTGGCGGAGCCACCCTCAAATGCCGAGTGCGCCATGCCGAGCGGCCGGAAGAGGCGCTCCTCGGCGAAAGCCGCCAGCGATTTTCCACTGGCGCGCTCCACAATCAGCCCCAGCAGGAAATAGTCGGTGTTGGTGTATTCGTAATCGGTGCCGGGCGGAAAGTTGAGTGCGCTCTGCCGCTCGAGCAGGCGCAGATTCTCCACTCCATCCAAGGTCTCGCGCAGGCGGCCGGCCACCTCCAGCAGCGGATGTCCGTCGCGCAGTCCACTGGTGTGATGCAGCAGATCGCCCACCGTGACGTTGTCCGCATAGGCAGGCAACTCCGGCACCAGGCGGCGGACGGAATCTGCCAGTTCCAGTTTCCCGCCCTCCACCAGGAAAAAGAGCGCCGCGGCGGTGAACTGCTTGCTCATGGACGCTACGTTGAATTGCGTCTCGGTGGTGATGGGCGTGCGCGCATCCAGGTCGGCCAGTCCGAATGCGGCGCTGTATAGCAGCTTGCCCTTCTGCACCACGCCCACCACGCAGCCCGGCCCATCCTTCATGCGCAAAGGGGCCAGCAGGTCGTTGACGGCATCGGAGCGATCGTCGGCCAGGAGGCCCGGAAGCACACATGCCGCCACAAGAATCGTCCGGAGAGACGCCCCTCCACACACCATGCAGTAATTGTACTGTGGCTCTACTTGATCAGATTTGACGATTTTCCAGCAAAATCCAGCACCCACCCGGGGAAGATACCCAGGAACAGGGTGCCGAGCGCGGGCAGAATCAGCGCCAGGCCGAGGGATGGACTCAGCGGCTCGGCTTCGATTACCGCCTCGCCGGGCTCGTGCATATACATCATCACCAGAATGCGCAGGTAGTAATAGGCGGCCACGGCGCTGTTCAACAGTCCCAGCACCGTCAGCCACACCAAATGCGATTCCAGCGCCGCTTTGAAGATGTAAAACTTACCGAAGAAGCCACCAGTCAGCGGAACGCCGATCAGGGAGAGCAGGAAAATGGTCAGCATGGCCGCCGTCATCGGCTGCTTCTGCGCCAGTCCCTTGAAGTCTTCGATGCTCTGGTATTTCTCACCGCGGCCGGAGAGGTGGCTGACCACCGCAAACGCCCCAACGTTCATGAAGGCATACCCGGCCAGATAGAACATGGCGGCCGCGGTGCCGATGTCGCTCTGTGCCGTGAGCGCCACCATCACGTAGCCGGCATGCGCGATGGAGCTATAGGCCAGCATGCGCTTGATGTTGGTCTGCAGCAGGGCGGCGAAGTTGCCTATCGTCATGGAAAGCAGCGCGGAGGTCCACACCAGCGGCATCCAAGCGGCCGCGATGGGCTCGAAGGCGGTCATGAAGATGCGCAGGAACACGGCGAACGCCGCGGCTTTCGGTCCGGCGGACAAAAACGCGCTGACCGGCGTGGGCGCGCCCTGGTACACGTCCGGCGCCCAGATCTGGAAGGGCGATGCCGATACCTTAAACGCCAGCCCGACGAACATGATGGCCGCCGCCACGCCGATGAAAATCGGCGACACTGTTTGCCCCATGACGACGTCGCGTACCTTAGTGAGATTGATGGTGCCCGTGGCGCCGTAAATCATCGCCACGCCATAAAGGAAGAACGCGGTGGCGAACGATCCCAATAGAAAATACTTGAGCGCCGCCTCATTGGCGCGCTTATCGTCGCGCAGATATCCCGCCAGCACGTAGCTGGCAATGGAGGAAATCTCCAGTCCGATGAAGATGACGATCAGCTCATTGGCCGATGCCATGATGCACTGGCCCGCGATGGAAAACAGCAGCAGCGCGTGGAACTCGCCCGTTTCGCCGTTTTGCCGCTGCAGGAAGCGGTACGAAGGCAGCACCGTGAGAATGCCGACCACCATCACCAGAATGCGGAAAAAGGTGGCGAACCCATCCACCACCAGCAGGCCGCCGAAGGCCGCACCCTGGTGGTCGTAGCCATAGAGGGCGCCGCCAATTCCGGCCAGCAGCGCCAGAATGCTGATGTGTCCGAACAGGCTCGAGGAACGCTTGTGGATCACCGGATCGAGCACCATCAGCAGCGTGCCGGCGATGGTGAGGATGATCTCCGGCAGGAAGCGCGCTATATCCAGCGCGCTAGCGTAAGGACTATCGGGCACGGCTTACCTCCACGCGCTGCAGAGGTGCAAGCTCTACCCGGAACGGCACGTTCACCTGTGTCTGCCCAAGTACGCGTTCATTCACCTTGCCGACCTGCGGCAAAAACGATTGCGAATAAACGCCCATCCAGACCATCATCACGATCAGCGGAACTACCGCGGCCCATTCGCGCAGTTTCAAGTCGGGCACGAGGGACCGCACTTCCGCGCCCATCTCGCCGTAGAAGACCCGCTGATACATCCAAAGCATGTAGCAGGCGGAGAGAATCACGCCGATGGAAGCGTAGATGGTCCAGGTATAGTTTGCCACCGCCGCGCCCTGCAGCACCAGGAACTCGCCGACGAAATTGTTGAGCACGGGAAGCCCGATACTGGCCAGCGTGGTGATCAGGAAAACTGTCGAAAGCCAGGGTGCGGCCGTAGCCACGCCGCCGAAGTCTTCAATCTCCAGCGAATGCCGCCGTTCATACAGCAGGCCGACGCCGATGAACAGTGCGCCGGTCGAAATGCCGTGATTCAGCATCTGGTAGAC
>OKRF01000377.1 GCA_900290315.1 Candidatus Sulfopaludibacter sp. SbA3
TACGAGCGCGCCATCGGCCGTTGTGGGGAAGATGGACAAAAACAGGCTCAGATTGGCCAGATTCGTGACCGACTTTTTTGGGGTCTCACTTTTCCGATGAATTGGGTGCACGAGATTGAGTGGAGGGGTTGGACACATCTCTTGCAGTAAATCGATNNGCCGTTCGCTTCGACAAATCGGGCGTATTCCGTCAGGTCGACGGGACTGGATTCCGGGGGTGACCCACTCGGCCGCCGTTTGACGGCCCGCAGCAAGGCGTCTGCAAGAATCTCCTAATTCGCCGTGGGCGTTTTGGAGACCCGATCAACTACAACGGTTTCGATGGTCAACTTGCGCGGCTCCAGTTTCAGTCCGAGTTTTGCGACAGCATCGAAAACGGTACCTCCTGGAACGTCGGCATTCTTCCAGGTCTCTATGGTAACGGAATATTTTCCGGTCAAACCGGTCTCGTCGACGACAGGTGCTTCGGCGAATCTCACCAGCCGGGAAGCCAATTCTCCGGTGGTGATCGAGGGCCACGATGAGGGCCACGATGCGGTGTTGAGTCCCCCCAGGGGTGTGCCGCGTTCGCGATTCTCCTGTATGCGCTTCATCATGGCCGCCAATTGCGTTTGCGCCTGCTCCCTGGTCTTAGCTCTCTGCTCCTCCCCGGTGAGTTCCTGCGCAGGAGTAGGCGGCGGCTCAGCGGGTTTCAGCTTGGGCCCATTCTTGCCCACCGCCAGCACAAAGCCCTGGCTGGTCTGCGTATCGCGATGCACTTTGAGACCGAAGCGTTCTTCGAGCAGCGCTTGCAGCATGACATTCAACTGATCCTTCGGAGTACCCTCGGGCACCTTGGCTTCGATATCGAAGCCCTGATCGGAAAGCCAGGCCGGGCCGGACACCTCCGTGGCACGCACGCTGTAGGCAGCGGCAATCAGGTCGAGTAATGCCCAGTTCTCAAGGCGGATACGGCCCGGGTCCGCCGCCGGAATCATGCCGGGCGGCCGGTTGTTTCGCATCATCTCGCGCATCATCGGAATGCCGCCGATGCCCTTCTCGTCACTCGCCGCCGGCTTCACCGATGCGACTTCGAACCGGGGACTGGCGGGCGGCGTCTGCGCACGCAAGTTTGTGCACATTAAGGCTATCGCAGTACATACGACATATCGCATCGTCAGGCTCCTTACGCCGTTTTGCGAAGCAACGCCATGATAACATCGCCGGAATGGCGCGGGGATTGCGCTACTGCGTATAGGGGATGGTTCCTCCTCGCGTGAAGTGGGGAACGAGTGACGCTACTTCAGTTGCAAGTTCCTCGCCTGTCAATGGACTTGGCCCGCGCCGGACAGCCCTGGGGCGATTTGGGGGCGATTTTCGAGGGTNNGCGGGTTTGGGGTCAGACCGCTCTGTCCACGACGGCGCAAAAGCGGCGCCGCGGGACAGAGAACTCTGACCCGGGCGTACGACCCCTGTTTCTCCTACAGCGGGTACGCCACGCTCTGCAGCAGCCATTCGCGATTGGCGCGTACGTCCGCCGTCAGCCGGGCGCACAGTTCCTGACGCTGCTCGAAGAGGCGGTATCCAGCCTGCGGGCGCAGGTAGCCGCGGGCGTGAGGCTCGCGGTTGAAGACTGCTTCCTCACCGTCCCGGTCCACCATTTCCTGGTAGTGCTTCCGGTTATCCAGGAGAGCTTTCACCAGGAAGGGCATCACGATGGAATAATCGCACTGCATGCTCTCGGTAGTTTGCAGGTAGGTATCCTTGTCGACTTTTCCCCAAGTCACCGCCTCGGCGGGCGGGCAGGAGGAAAGCGAGCCATCGGTCACCGGAGCAGTCACAATCTGCACGTCGAAGTTGTAGCCACGCACGTTGGGCAGGCCCAGTACCTGGCCGAGCGCCGGTTCCGGCTGCAGGTTGTAATTCTTGGGGACGCCGCCGCCCAGAATCACCGTGCCCAGCGCGTGCACCGGGTTATCGAAGAGCCCCCAGCGATGGTAAGCGCAGGCTTCGAACACCTCGGCGTGCAGATCCAGATCGAAGCCATATTCGGGAATCAGCCCGGCTTGCCGCATGCTCCACAGCTTCATGGAATTGAGAAACACGCTGCCATCACCGGGAGCGCCCACGAAGATGGGGAGGGCATAGTCGTAGCATCGCGCCAGCAGGCCCGGCGGCAGCCCATGCTTGCGCTCCTGCGCGGCGTACCGTTTTCCCAGCAGGTAGCGCAGTTCGGTGCCGGTCATTTTGCGCTGGAATTCGGGCCCGGCGAGGACGGCGCTCAGGAACCGGTCCTGATCCAGCAGTACGCCTTCGTCAAAAGCCATGTCGGTGACGCGGATGGTGCCTTCCTCGCGCAGGGCCGCATCGTCGCTGTGGATGGAGACTTCGTGAATGGGCCCGGACTTGTAAGCGTCCAGGCTGCGGTGGCCGTCGTGGTAGGCTCAGATAGGCCACCCAGCCGGTCTCCAGCAAGGGCAGCAGCCAGGTATGGTGCTGGCCGGAAACGGTGACCGGGCCGGAAATCGCCAGGGTGAGCGGGCAGCCCGCGCCGATGGCCCGGTCCAGAATCTGATAAATGCGGCGCAGGTAGGCTCCGCCGAACGCGGGCAGGCAGTGGGTGAACAGTTCGTGCAGGGTGCCGCATTCGTCCACGCGCCGGGTCCGGACGTAGCGGCGTGCTCCGGCGCAATCAGTTTTAACATCTTCCATCTTGCTATCCATCGACATTATTCTGACCATAGCAGAAGTGCCGTCGCGAACGTGTTAACGTGAAATCCTAGGAATGAACATTCTCTTCATAGGGGATATCTTTGCTTCACCCGGCCGCAAAATCGTTGCCGATCACTTACAGGATATAATCGAGGCGAACAAGATCGATCTGTCGATCGCCAATGGAGAAAATGCCGCCGGTGGATTCGGCATTACGCCGGCCATCGCCGCGGAATTGCTGGAATTGGGTTTGGATGTGCTGACCAGCGGCAACCACGTGTGGGACAAACGGGAATTGTACGACTATCTGAATCGCCAGCCGCGCCTGCTGCGCCCGGCGAATTATCCCGATGCTCCCGGCCGCGGAGTGATTCAATACCGTGCCCGCAATGGAGTGGAATGCGCGGTGATCAATCTGCAAGGCCGCACTTACATGCCGTCCACGGACTGTCCGTTCCGTAGGGCCGACCAGATTCTGAGCGAGCTGGACCCGGCCGTGAAAGTGAAGTTCGTGGATTTTCATGCCGAGGTGACGAGCGAGAAAATCGCCATGGGTTGGTACCTGGATGGCCGCGTTTCCGCCGTGGTGGGAACCCACACCCATGTGGCCACGGCCGATACGCGCATTCTGCCGGGCGGCACGGCCTACCAGACGGATTGCGGTATGACGGGCCCCTACCACTCGGTGATTGGAGTGGAGACGAATCTCATTTTGCAGCGCTTTCTCACCGGCCTTCCGGTGCGGATGGAGGCGGCCAAGCAGTCTCCCGAACTGCACGCCGTAATTGTGGACGTGGACGAAACCACCGGCCTGGCGCGCGCCGTGCGGCGCCACGCCATCAACGGAGATTGAACGGATGGATCCTTCCAGCCCGATGGCGGATCTGGCGGCATTCTGGATTCAGGAGATCGGCGCCCTGCTATTCGGCATGGTGTTTCTGTTCCTGTACCGGCAGAGCCGCGTGGTCTATTTCGGGTTGTGGGCCATCGCCTGGCTGCTTCGCTTCCTGGCGGCCATCTTTGGCTTCGAGGTGCTGCGAACGTCGAGCGCGGGGTGGCTGGCGCCTTACGCCACGTTCGAGTTCGCTTTCGTCATCGTGCTGATCTCCGCGGCGCGCGCCGGCTTCGCCAGCGGCATCAAGGATTGGCGTTCGGTGCTGCGGCTGATCGCCATCCTGCCCATCTTCGTGGCACTGGCGTGGGCGCTGGGACGCTTCAACGGGCTGGAGGCATATCACAGCTCTCATGCCGTGGTGTTGGGGTTCGTATACTTCTATAACTTTGTCACATTGCGAAAGAATCAGGGTGTCGGCGCACGCTTCTTCCGCTTTTCGCTGCTGGTGCTCTCGATAGCGTTTGTGGCGCATGCTGTGATTTTTCTGGATCTGTATCATCGCGGCGACGCGCCGCAGTGGGTGCTGTACCTGCATCACGAATCGTATGTGGATTTCGTGCTGCACTGCATGCTCGCCTTTGCCGCCATGGCGATGTGGAGTGAAAGCCAGATCGACCGTGTTCATGAGTTAGGGGCGGAACTGGACCATTTGCGCCGCGAGAGCAAGCATACGCTGGACCTGGACCGGCTGACCGGCCTGTTGAACCAGGCGGCGCTGGCGCGGCGCGTAGAAGAATCGGGCGAATTCAATGGCGTGGTGGCCGTGTGCGATATGGACAATTTCAAGGACGTGAACGACCGTCACGGCCACCTTGTGGGCGACGAGATTCTGCGCAATATCGGCAGCCTGCTGCAATCCTCCATCCGCCACGAAGACGAAGCTTTCCGCTGGGGCGGCGACGAATTCGTAATTCTGTTTCACAACCAGCGCGAGGTTGTGGCGCAGAAGCGCATGGCCGATATCGAATTGCGGCTGCGCGAATTCCGCGTCCGTGGATTCGGTATGCTGCCCATCCGCTTCAGTTGGGGAACGGCTGAAGCTCAGACCCGTCCTCTGCGCGAAGCGTTGGATGAAGCCGACCGGAAGATGTACACGCTCAAGCGTTCGCGCGCCGCCGAGGGAGCGCCGCGCCAACGCAAGTAATCTTCGCTACTTCACCGCCACGCTCATGTGGAAGCCGGAATTGATGTCGGTATCGAACGTGCCATTGAGGTTCACGATGAGCGAAACGGTATTGCCGGGCGTGACACCCATGGGTACATAGATATTGAGCTGCCAGAGGCCGACAAAACCCGGGGCGAGGCCGAAATACTGCACAAACTGACCGTTGGCTGGATCTCCCGGCTGTGTGGGGTACTGTTCCGGATACTGGCCGTTGAAGAGCACACGGGGGGCGATGGGGCTGGGGACGGTGCCGCTGGGCGGGGTGCCATCCGGCGGAGCGTTGGGAACCACTCCCTGGCCCGTGCCGTAGATCTGGATCAAGTGTCCGCGCTGTGCCTGGTTGGTGAAACTGTTCAGGGTATTGTCCTCATTGTTGATGCAGGCTTGGCGCAGCGCGGCGGTGCTGGACGGGCATGGGAAGATGCCCGGAGATACGGAGTTCATGCTAATCAGGCCGGTTCCTAGGATCTGCTGGGTGGACACCTGAATGACATCCACTTCGGCGGTGCCAGTAGTCGGTGCGTTGGAGGGGATGACGAAGTTAATCTGGCCCGGCGATACATAGAAGAGGGGAGAGGGGGTTCCATTGACGGTGACCTGGATGTCACCCAGGACGGTGGGAACGGGGAACGGGTTGGGCAGACTCGCGTAGTTGGCCGTGTTGGAGCCGAACTGTGTTCCAGCGGCCTTGCAGACCTGCGTAGTGTTCCCGCAAATACTGGCGATGGTGCCCGGCGCGAGCAGTCGGTAGGTGAGAAAGCTGGCGCCGTTGACCACCGAGAAAGTCTGATAGTAGGTGATGATGCGGTTGCCGGTATCAGCCACGAAGAGATCGCCGAACTGGTCTTGCACGGTGGCTAACGGTCTGAAGCCGATGAGTCCGCTGTTTTGTTCCGGGTCGTTCGCCACATCCGGAATGGTGGTGAGCGACGCCTGATTCTGAGACAGGGTGTCGTACAAGGGATAACGCACCACCGCCCCCTGGCCTGAGTTCGCCACCCAGACTTCGCCCGTGCTCGGGTTCACGTAGACGCCGAGGGGCTGGCTGATGCCCTGGGTGAGGGAGACCGGCGCGAAGTCACCGCCGGCCGGTGTAAGGGTGGAATTGGGATCGTCGAAGATGAGGATCCGGTTGTTGCCTGTATCGGCCACGTAGAGCCGCCCGCTGGTGTCCGCCGCGATATGGTGCGGCGCATTGAGTTGCGCGTTGGAATTGCATGGACTGGCGCACGGACTGATTCCGGAGAAGGTCTGTTGACCATAAGCCTTGGTGGCAGCCTTGCCGTTGTCGGTGAGGGCGGTGAAAGTGCCTCCGGCAGAGAAAGGAATATAGAGGACACGGTTAAACGCGACGTCGGAGACCAGCAGACCGTTGGCGCCGGAAAAAGCCAGGCCGTAGGGAGCCCGCATGGTCGAAGCGGTGGGGTCCGGTACCTGAGTGACAAAATCCGGCTGGCCTAAGACCAGATCCGCCTTTTCCCCGGCAGTGACATTAGAGGAGAACGGCGCCGGGAAACGCAGGACGCGGCTGTTGCCGGAATCGGCCACATAGAGGTTGCCCTGTGAATCGACGACAAGGCCGTAAGGGCCGCACAGGCTGGATTGAGACGGCTTGGTGGAGTCGCCGGACGGGTAGTTACAGAGCGCGGATCCGAAGTCCGGTTGCCCGATCACAATGTCGGCATGCAGATTGGGCGCGATCAGGCGGGCATCCTTGAATCCCAGAACGCGGTGATTGGACGGGTCTGCGACATAGAGGTGCGGGGTAGGTCCGCTGGTATCCAGGGCCATTCCGGCGCCGGTTGAAAAGTTGAACTCCTTGCCCTCCAGGTAGTTGATGGAAGACTGGTTCATCTGCGCCTGTCCCAATACGCGCNNTACGCTCGCCGAAGCCGGCGGCGTGACGATGGTGGCGGAACTAGCGCCGTTAGGGTTGAGCGTGATGAAACTCTGGTTCTGACCGATCACGCCACCGGGTTGCACGGCCTGGGGCGGTGTAGGAGCGGCCGGCCACTGGGAATAGGGCGGGAAGATGGTGGCCCGGTTCGAGTTCGGATCCATCACGCCAACATACGCATTGCCGTTGCCATCGGGAATAAAGAAGATGCTCTGAGGGCTGTTAAACCCCGTGGCACCCGCGGTAGTCTGGCTGGGGGCCGGGGAGTTTGGCGGGAAGACGCCCATCAGCCGGTCGGCTTGGGCGTTACTGGTGACGGCTGTGGGATTTCCGAATACAAGAACACGAGCGAGGCTGTCTCCCACGTAGAGCCGGCCCTGCGGATCGAATCCAATTCCGGCCAGGACGGAAAACTGGTTGAGGCTTTGCTGACCGGTGGCGCCGGCTGGCAGGGTGGAGTTGACCGTGGTCAGATTTTGCTGGCCGATGACGATGTCCGCCGAGATACCTCCGCCGGTGGCATTCAGATTGGAAGCCGGAAAGCGCAGCACCCGGTAGTTGAGCAGATCGCAGACCCACAGGTTGCCGCCAGCATCGAAGACAATGTTCACGGGGTAGTTGGTATTGCAGGGGTCGGTTGTGCAAACACTGAGGAAGAGTCCCTGGGCGCTCACCTGGGAGGTGTAGTTGACTGCGCGCGACGTGAGGCTTTGCTGGCCGATGTACAAATCGGGGAAGGTGGTGAGCGCTGCCGGAGTTCCGCTCACGTGCTGGAATGGCGTGCGGAATCGCAGGATCCGGTTGTTATTGGTATCGACTACGTATAAGTCGCCAGTGCTGCTGACCGCGAGGCCACTGGGGGACCATAGCCCGACTGAGAACTTGTGTCCGGGCCCTTGCGGATCGGTGGCGTAAAAATCCTGCTGGCCGATTACCAGGTCCGCCGGCTGACCGTTGGTGAAACTCAGCGCGTTCTTCCATCCCAGTACGCGATTGTTTCCCGTGTCCGAGACGTACAGGATGGGCGGGGAGGCGGAAGTGTCGAGAGCGACACCCCACGGGTGGTATAGTTCCTTGCCCTCCACCAGGTTGGGGGTGGACGATTCGGAATTCGGGATCGGCGTTCCCACCGATCGGGAAGGCGCCGTATTGAGAGTAACTTGCGGGTACGCCGCTGTGGCGCCTAATAGAGCCAGGGTGAAAACAATAAGGTTGTGGTTCATGAGAGTCCAAAGGCGGGCGCGACGCGGAGAGCGCTCTTCCTGAGAATACCAGAAGCGAAAGGGTTTGCACATATGCAAAGTACTTTACAGCATATCGGGGGTACCAGGAGTTACGGATGGATCCGTTGATCGGATGTCCTTGCTACACTCGAAGATTGAGCGCAATCACACCTCCCAAGCTGCGCGTGTGCGCAGTGAGTTTCCTGAATACATCGCCTTTAGTCTGGGGAATGCTGCATGGGGCGCAACGCGGCATGTTCGAACTGGAGTTCCGGATTCCCGCCGAATGCGCCGACCAGGTGGCCAACGGAACGAGCGATATCGGCATCATACCGTCTTTTGAATTGACGCATCAGGCGTTGGAGATCATTCCGGGGACAGGAATTGCGTCTCATGGCGCGGTTCGGAGCATTCTGCTGGTCTCCTCGCGGCCGGCTGGGGAGATCCGTACTCTGGCGGTCGATTCCAGTTCGCGGACCTCGGTGCAACTGGCGCGCGTGATTCTGGAGCGGAAATACGGGGCGAGCTACCTCCCGGTGACGCATGCGCCGGATCTGGATGCCATGTTGCGGATTGCCGATGCGGCGCTGGTGATCGGCGATCCGGCTCTGCGGATCGATCCAGCGCGGCTGCCGTACTATGTCTACGATCTGGGCGCGGAATGGACGGAAATGACGGGGTTGCCGATGGTGTTTGCGGTTTGGGCGGGCCGCCGCGGAACGGTGACGCCGCCGGTGGTGGAGGCGTTTCGCGACTCCTGCCGCTACGGCAGAGTCCATCTCGAGGAGATCGTATCGGCCGAATCGGCGCGGCGGGAATTCGACCCGGGACTGGTGCGGGAGTACCTCACGAGGCACATCGTGCACGAGTTGGGGGCGCGGGAATATGAAGGGATGGAGCTGTTTCTGAGCTACGCCCGAAGTCACAGGGCCGCGACTCTAATTTGACCGGGGTAGCTGCGTCCCGTATACTGAAGGGAAACGACAATGTACTATCTGTTTCTGGCTGTTCATGTAATCGTGTGCTTCTTCCTGATTATTGTGGTTTTGCTGCAAAGCGGGAAGGCGGCGGACTTGGCGGGCGCATTCGGCGGTTGTGGTTTTGCTGCAAAGCGGGAAGGCGGCGGACTTGGCGGGCGCATTCGGCGGTATGGGTTCGCAGACGGCTTTCGGGCCGCGCGGTTCGGCGACACTGCTGTCGAAGGCGACGACCATATCGGCGATATTGTTTATGGTGACTTCGCTGGGTCTCTCGATACTGGCAACCAGGCAGGCTGGCTTGGGCGCAACGGTTCTGGAAGAACCGTCCACCAAGTCGGCGCCGGCTCCGGCAAAGGGTGGTCCGATCCAGATACCGATTCCCGGTCAGACGCCGGCACAGCAATCTCCGGTGCAGACGATCCAGATTCCGGTACCCCCGCCCCCGGCGAACACAAAGGGCGCGACTCCGGCGCAGCAGCCGGCGCCGCCGAAGAAGTAACACCCCATTTTGCGGAGGTGGCGGAATTGGCAGACGCACTAGCTTGAGGTGCTAGCGGGAGCAATCTCGTG
>OKRF01000460.1 GCA_900290315.1 Candidatus Sulfopaludibacter sp. SbA3
GCGGGCTTGCCTTCTTTGACACGAATGTTTTGGTATACGCGGACGACGCGTCGTCGCCAAAGAAACAGGCACGCGCGACCGCCCTTTTTGCGGAACATCTTCGCAGCGGGACGGCAGTTTTGTCGCTTCAAGTCCTTCAAGAGTACTTTGCAGCGGCCACCCGCAAGCTAAGATTACCTCCGGAGTTGGCGCAGAGAAGAGTCGAGCTTTTTGCTCGCGCCAAAGTTGTTCGATTTGAGGCGAGCGACATCATCGCGGCGATCGAGCTGCATCGTCTGGCGCACCTCTCGTTTTGGGACGCGCTGATCGTTCATGCGGCTCGCACCGCAAAGGCCGTCGTGTTATACACCGAGGACCTACAGCCTGAATCCGTCATGGGCGGCGCGCGAGTGGTCAATCCGTTCGCAAAATAAATCTGCTGACTGCCCTTACAATAGAGAGACCGGATCCTGAGATTGAGGAGGGCAATCGCATGCGATCGGATCAATGGACTCTCAGATTCCTGCTGCCGTGCGTATGCGCGGCCGGCATGACTCACGCCGGCACCTTGTACGAGTATGATGGGTTCAACTACCCCAGCGGGTCCAGCCTTTTTCTGCAAAACGGCGGCTCCAGATGGTCGGGCGCATGGGGAACGCCCGGGGGGCTGGACGCGACCATCGCGTCCACTACGCTCGCCGACGGGGACCTCGCTGTATCGGGCGGTGCGGTTTCCACCAGCGGATTCCAGCCGCCCAACCAGGGAGCCTCGGTGGCCACGTGGGATCGCTTTTGGGGAACGCCGCTCGGCGCCGACAATACCACGGCCTACTTCAGCTTTTTATTCCGGCCGGACCCCGGCTTTGGGTTTTACGGAGGGCTGAACTTCGGCAACGTGTTTGTGGGACTGTCCGGGAACCAGGCGTTCTATGGGCTGGAAGGTCCGACCAACGATGTCAATCTTTCCAGCGTTCCTGTCGTCGTGGGACAGACTGTGCTGTTCGTCTTACGCGCCGACTTCCTGCCCGGGAACGACCGGTTGTCGCTGTACCTGAATCCTGCTCCCGGACAATCGGAACCTGCCGTCCCGGACGTACTGAAAACGGACTTGGATGTGGGTACAGTAGACTCAGTGACGATCAATAACTATGGAGGCTTCACTACCGATGAGATCCGAATTGGGTCGAGCTTCGATGCCGTTACGCCGGTTCCCGAGCCGGCATACGGCGTGGGTGTGGCCTTCGCCTTTGCTGTCGCATTGCGGATGCGAGCCCGCGCCCGCGCCTAGAGCTCAATATCCAGATCGCGAGAAACGCGCTGCAGCGTGGCGACCAGGCGCTCCACGTGCTTCTCGGTATGAGCCGCTGTGCAGGAGATGCGCAGCAGATTCTGGGCGGCCGCGGGACGCAGCACAGGATTGATATAAATGCCCTCCTCCAGCAGTTTCTTGCAGAGGCGGCAGAGATCCAGCTCTTCGCGAATCACTACAGGAACAATAGGAGTCTCGCCGGGCAGCACACTGAATCCGCGCGAATGCAGTTCGTTGCGCAGCATATTGGCGATGCGCAACAGGTGCTCGCGACGCTCCGGCTCTTTCTTCATCACCTGAAGGGCGGCAGCCACCGCGCCCACCGATGCCGCGGGAAGGCTGGCGGAGAAGACGAAGGGGCGGGCGGTGTGCTTCAGGTAGTCCACCACGGAACGCTCCGCGGCGATAAAGCCACCCACTGAGGCCAGCGACTTGCTGAACGTGCCCATCACGATATCCACGTCATCCAACACGCCCAGGTGTTCGGCCGCACCGGCGCCCGTGGCGCCGAGCACACCGATGCCATGCGCTTCATCCACATAGACGCGGGCGCCGTAGGGCTTGGCTAGCTTCATGATGCCGCGCAGGTCGGCAATGTCGCCCTCCATGCTGAACACGCCTTCGGAGACGATGAAGATCTTTTCGTCGGGCGGGCAGTTTTCCAGGCAGCGTTCGAAATGGTCCAGGTCGTTGTGGCGGAATCGCACGGTCCGGGCCGGCGACCGCAGCGCGCCTTCCACCAGGCTGGCATGCAGATTGTGGTCGCAGATCATCACGTCGCCCTTCTCGGCGAGGGCCGAGAGGGTGGCGTAATTGGCCTGGAAACCGGTGCCGAAAATAATGGCGGCTTCTTTATGGACGAAGGCGGCCAGTTCCTCTTCCAGCCTGACGTGGATATCGAGCGTGCCATTGAGAAGCCGGGAGCCGC
>OKRF01000243.1:0-4659 GCA_900290315.1 Candidatus Sulfopaludibacter sp. SbA3
CGCAGTTCCAGTTGGACCGCCTGGTTGCCGGACGCGATGTAGGCCTGTCCGCGAGGTCCCGGCCGGACCCCGTAGCCGCGATACTCGGCTATCGGATCGAACTCAACCGCGGCGGCGGCTCGGATGTCCGCCAGCGCCACGCGAGTGCGCCGCCAGAATCCCTTCATCGCCACCGAAAGCTGCTCCGGCCGCAATTCGGTGACCAGCCGCACCGTGATCAAACGAAGGTAGACCGCCATCGTGAGAATGGTAAGAAACACCAGATCGCCGTTCGTCACAGGAGGATTCCCCCACGGAATCCTCCAGATGATCTGGCGGCAACTGATGATCGCCAATGCCACCGGCGGCATCGCCAGAGCGATTTTCGCGTAACCCAGCCGGAACGGCTGCTTCTCGCGAAAGAGAACGTCGCCCATGATTTCTGAATTCTACCGTAACGCGCCGATGGCGTACTGCAGCGCCGCGTACATGCTCTGATAGTCGTACTGGGCGTTCAGGCTGGCGACCTCCGCTTCGGTCTGATTCAGTTGCGATTGGGTCAACTCCACAATACTGGAAAGTTGCAGTTGGAAGCGGCTTTCCGCCAGGTCCAGGGCTAGCGTGGCTTCCCGCAGGTATTCCGCCATCACCGCCTGTGTCTGGTACACGGTCTGAGCGTTTCACGGGCGATGCTCTCTTCCAGGTGCCGCACACGTTGATCCGCCTCTACGGCGCGGTAGTGCGCTTCCTCGCGGCGCGCCGTGAACAGGTGGCCATTGAATACGGGAATCTGCAAATTCACGGCGGCTCCCGCATACTCTTTCGGAATGACGCGAGGAAGCGTGATCTGGTCGATGTATGGCATGTAACCTGCCACCCCCACGAAACTGGCAGTGGGCCGCTTGAGATCCCGCTCCGCCTCCACGAAGCGGTACGCCGCATCGCGGCTTAAGCGAACACCGGCCAGTTCCGGGCGATTCTGAAGCGCTTGCACCACCAGGTCCTCCACAGAGGCCTGGGGACTTGGCGGCGTCGGTTCCTCCACCAGTTCATACACGGTAGCTTGCTGCGCACCCAGCGCCCGCGTGAATTCCGCGAAAGCGGCCTGCACTGAATTCTGTGCACGAATCAACAGAAGTTTCGCCTGGGAAAGTGTCAGGTCCGCGAAGCTGACGTCGAGCTGGTTGCGCAGGTTGTTATCGGCCAGCGAGTGGATCTGAGTAGCCTGGAATTGGCGCGCGCTCACCGTCTTCTGCGCCACCTTCACCAGCGCCTGTGCGCGCAAAGCGTTGTAGTAGGCCTGGTTCACGCGCAGCAGGACATCGTACCGGGTCGCCTGATAGTTCTGTTCCGCTGCGCTTGCCTGCAGTTTCGTTTGCGAGACCAGGCTGGACGTGCGCCCGAAATCGCTGATCAACTGGCTGATTTCCACTCCGTCGCCGAAACGGTCGAAGAGCCGGGAATCGGAGAGGAATCCCGCGCCAATCCGCGCTCCTACGTTGCCCCCTGAGCTCGTCACCTCCCCGTTAACCGACGGATAGTAGGCCGAACGAGCTTCCACGATCCGCTGGTTTTGAGCGAAGGTTTCATTCTGCGCCGCCGCAACCCGCGGATGATTCTTCAGCGCCAGCGCTTCTGCATCGGCCAACTTCAACTGCACCGGGGCGCCCGCCTGTCCGAAAGCAGGAATCGCCCCGGCGGCCAGTATGAATAGAGTAAGTCGCATTAAGCTCCTTCTAATTGCGGCATTGTGGGGACGCCCGCGGCCGGCCGGCCCGCTGCTGGCCTCCTTCTGCCGTACACCAGAATGTAAGCTGCCGGAACGATGAAGATAGTCAGTAGCACCGAGGAAGTCAGCCCTCCGATGATCGCTTGCGCCATTGGCGCGTATTGCTCCGCTCCCGTACCTAACTTCATCGCCATCGGAATCATTCCAATGATGGTCGCGAGCGAGGTCATCAGGATGGGACGCAGCCGGACCCGGCAGGCTGTAATCACGGCGTCCGCCACAGGCAACCCTTGACTTTCCAGGTTGTGCGCGAAATCGACCGGCGTCCGCCACAGGCAACCCTTGACTTTCCAGGTTGTGCGCGAAATCGACGATCAGGATGCTGTTCGAATCCGCGATGCCAATCAGCATCAGAACTCCCATCAGCGACATCACGTTCAGAGTGGTGTGGAGCAACAACAGCATCACCAATACGCCGATGAATCCCATAGGAATCGCCAGCATGATCAGGAACGGATCCACGAACGAGCGGAATTGCGCCACCAGGATCAGGAACAGCAGTGCAAAGGAAATTGCAAAGCCGAAGCCGAATCTCTTGAACGACTCGGTCATGCCCAACACCATGCCGTGCAACTCGACGTTCACCCCATCCTGGATCTTGGCATCTGCGATGAGCCCCTCAATCGATGTCTTGAGCTTGCCCAGATCTTCGCCGGCTGGCGTTACATATACGTCCGCGACCCTCTTAATGGCGTAATGATCGAATTCCGTCGGCGTCTGGATCTTATCGATCTTGACTACGCTGTCTAAAGTCGTGGGAGTCTTTAGGCCTGGCGCCCGCAGCGGGATATTGCTCAGATCCAGGAAGCTGTGAATGGCCGGGCCGCCTTTCTCGTAGTATTGAACGGTGAGGTAGTAATCGTTTCCTGTCTTATAGTCCACCCAGTAGTTGGGCGCGATCATGTAATTCGAATTCAGCGCCGTGATCACATTGTCGATGACCTCTTTTTGATTCAGACCCAGCTCGCCCGCGTGTACACGGTCCACGTTCAGCCGCAGCCCTGGATAGTTCATGTCCTGCGGGATGTACACCTCGCCCACGCCCGGCAACTGCCGGATCTGGCTGGCAAAGTTCTGGGCAATGCTATAAATCAGCGGCAGATTGGAACTGCTTACCTGAAGATCGATGGGGGCGGGCATACCCGAGTTCAGAATCGCATCCACCATCGAACCGCTGGAAAAGAACGTCCGGATATCCGGATACCGGGACGCGATTCCGTCCCGCACCCGGTCGATGTATTCAAAGCTGCTGACTTTGTGGTCGTCGTTCAGCGCCACCTGTACGGTGGCGGTATACGGGCCGGCGTTGGTGGTGTAAAGGGCCGAGAAGTCCGGCACCACTCCAATGTTCGAGACCACCATCTTCAAATCGTGGGGATCGATCGTACGTTTGATCAGGCTCTCCACTTTAGCCACGTACTGCTCGGTCATTTCAATGCGCGTACCGGTGGGCACCTTGAGGTTGATGGTGAACTGGCCGGCATCGGTCCGGGGGAAAAAGGCGAGCCCCAGCATGGGACCGATTGCGAGGCTGGCCACGAACAACCCGGACAGCGCCGCCACCGTGAGCGCCGGGTACTTCAGGGCCCGCCGCACCGCGCGCTCGTAGACATCCAGAACTTTGTTGAATCCGTGATTGAAAACCCGATTGAACCTGTCGAACAGCGAGCCGCCGCGGGCTGCGTGGCCTTCGCCGTGTCCATGGGGAACGGCGCTCAGGAAGCGCGAGCAGAAGAGCGGGATCACCGTCATCGAAACTACGAACGATGCCAGCAGCGCCAGGCAGAATGCCAGGGCCAGCGCGGAGAAGAGAAACTTACTGACTCCGTAAAGCAGCGTGACCGGGAAGAAGTCCACCACATCCACCAGGGTCGCCGCCAGAATGGCAAGGTTGACCTCCGCGCCCCCCACCTCCGCCGCCACCGCCGGAGTGGCATTCCAGGTGCCGGTATATGTTTTCCAGCGAGATTACCGAATTGTCGATGACTCGCGAGAATGCCAGCGCCAGTCCCCCCAGAATCATGGTGTTGATCGTGCTACCCATCAGCGAGAGAATCACGAAGGTGGTAAGGGCGGAAAGAGGAATCGAAAGCAGCACTGCGGAAGTCGCCCGCAAACTACCCAGAAAAATCAGGATCATCAGGCTGGTCAGCACCAGCCCGATCATTCCTTCGTGAAGAACGGTCAACAGCGCTTCCTTCACGTACACCGATTGGTCGAACGCCACCGCGGCCACCAACTGCTTCGGTATCTCCACCAGCTTGGGAATCAGATCGTAAACGCCCTGCACCACTTCGATCGTGTTGGTGTCGCCGCCCTGCTTCATGATGGGGACGTAAGCGGACTTCTGCCCGTCCACGCGGACGATGTTGTATTGAATCTGGCTCGCATCCTCCGCTTTTCCGACATCCCCCACCGAGACCCATCTCGTGCCAACCGTCTTGATGGGCACGTCGTTCAACTCGTTGACCTTGTCCACCAGGCTATTGGAGTAAACGTAATAGTCAAAGGGCCCCATCTTCACGTCGCCCGCCGGCAAGATCAGGTTCGACTGGTTTACGGCATTCACCACATCCATCGGGCTCAGTTGGCGGGCGAACAGTTTGTACGGGTCCACGTAGACCATGACCTGGCGATATTTGCCGCCGAACGGAGGCGGAATCACTGCGCCCTTCACCGCGCCCGGAATCTGGTTGCGAATCTGAAACTGGGCCAGGTCATGCAATTGCGTCTCGTTCAGCCCTTCCCCTTTCACTGTCAACAGGCAGACAGGCAGGCTCGACGCATCGAACTTCAGGACCACCGGAGGCAGGGTCCCGGGTGGCAGCCGTTTCAAGTCCGCCAGCGCCAGGTTCGAGATTTGCGTCACGTCCGCGTCGGCGCTGGTGCCC
>OKRF01000243.1:4669-10067 GCA_900290315.1 Candidatus Sulfopaludibacter sp. SbA3
GCCAGGTTCGAGATTTGCGTCACGTCCGCGTCGGCGCTGGTGCCCGGCTGAAAGGTGATCTTGATGATACTCACGCCCAGCAGCGAGCGGGACTCGAAGTGATCCACTCCGCTCGCCAGCGTAAAGAATCTTTCCAGAGGATCGGTGATGTCGGTTTCGATGTCCTGCGGAGGCATCCCCGAGAAAAAAGTGGCGACCACCACCTGCGGGATGTTGATGGGAGGGAACAGGTCTACCGGCATGCTCTTCCAACTCAGCCCCCCCATCAGGAGCAGCGCCAGACAAATCACCACAATGAAGTACGGATTACGAATCGAAAATCGAGGCATGACTGTCTATCGACTCCTGGAGTTACTGACTCTGAGGCTGGTACTCGGTCATCTCCACCTGGTGCGGCTGGACTGCAGCGCCCGCCTTTAATGACGCGCGATCGCTCACCACCACGTTGTCTCCTTCGTTCAAGCCGGACAGCACCTCGGCCCAGCTTGCGTTCTGCAGACCAAGCTGAATTTGGCGGATCGCGATCTTGTTCTCGGGAGTCACCAGGAACACAGTGTCTTTGGTGGCGTCGTGATTCACCGCCTGCACCGGAATACATAGGGCATCGTTCTTATGTTCCAGGGTGAGTACCGCGTCGGCGTACAGTCCGGGCATTAACAGACGGTTCGGGTTCTCCACGTCCACTTCCGTGTGCATGGTGCGCGTATCCTGTGCCACATCGGTGGAGAAGCGCACGACTTTGCCGGGGAAATGCCGGTCCAGCGAGGATACGTGCACGTCCACCGGATCGCCAACGTGAATAAATTTCACATAGGATTCCGGCACCGGGATCACCAGCCGGAACCTGTCGTCTTCGGAGAGCCGCGCAATCGGCAGCACGTTGGTGCTGGAACTGGTTCCGGCCTGCACCAGAGTTCCGTAGTTCGCATAACGCTGCGTGATCACTCCGCTGAAAGGAGCGGCGATCTTGGCGTAATCGTAGAGGACCTTATCCCGCTCTTCCTTGGCCTGGGCCGCCACCAACACACTCTGGGCGGAAAGCAGGGCGGATTTGGCAACCTCCAGTTGCGCCTCCGCTCCCATGTATTTGCCCTCCCAGTCGTCCACTTCCTGCTGCGCCACCAGGCCGCGATTGCTGTCCGCCACACTTTTGATCCGGTTGTATTGGAGTTGGTACGGCTTCACCAAAGCCACCACCCGGTCGACCTGGTGCTGCGCCTGCTGTACCACGTCCTGTTGATTCTTGACGGCCGCGGCGTCCTGCCGCAGTTGCATCTCCAGTTCAGGAATCTCCAGGACAGCCATGAGTTGCCCCTTCTCCACGCGGGTCCCATAGTCCACCAGGAGTTCTTTGATGTAGCCCGACTCCTTGGCGTACACATCAATCTCCTGGAAAGGAACCAGCTCCGAGGAAACCGTGATCTGGCGCACGATGGGCCTGCGCGCCACCGGGGCGACGCCTACCGTGGTTGCCGCCGGAGCAGGTTGCACCCCGGGAGAACTGGCCTTGGAGTTGGAGCAACCCGCCAGGAACGCGGCCGGGAAAATCATGGCAGACGCTAGAAGGATTTGGCGGTGAGTGTTTGGATACATCATTGTCTCTCGGCGAACTGCTGGAGTTTGGCGCCGAGTGCCTCGACTGAGAACTCAGGGCCCTCCGTCAGATCGAACAGCTCTTCTTCTTCCAACCGGATCCGCTCGGCTAGCGATGGAAGCCTCTCAACAAGTTGATTGGGTATGGACAGGATTCCGTGGCGATCTCCGTGCAGGATGTCGCCCGGTTCGATTCGCAGCCCACCGATTTCGACAGCCTCGCCGAAGTCCACCACATGGGCATAGGCGTGGGAAACGGAGAGGTTCCCGGCGAACATCTGAATTCCCGTTCGCTCCACGCCATCCAGGTCCCTCACCGCGCCATTCGTGACATACCCGACGCAATCGAACGCCTTGCAGATCCGGGCGTGTACTTCGCCAAATATGGCTCCGAATCCGGGCCGGTTGTCGAAATCCTGCAGCACTACAACTCGCGGAGCGGGAATCTGTACCAGGTATTCCCACCACTCCTTGTGGTCGTAGTAGCATTTTCCAGTCATGGGCGGCATGTAGGTTTGGATCCGCCCGGTCACAGCATAGCCCACCATGGGCGGGAAATGCGGAAACTGACAATTTGCGCTGCCGCTCGTGAAGCCTTCATTGCGCGGACGCACATTGCACCTTTCGATCGCGTTGGCGAGCGCGCAGGTGTCGAAGCGGCGAAGCGCCTCTAATGCTTTTGGTGGATGGCCGTTGAGTGACATAAGGCTCATGGTTCAAGCGGTCCGGCAGGTGTCGGATGCACGTCAGCGGCCACGCAAACGATGGTACAAGCCGGGTGTTCCAAAGCACATACCGGAGTCTGAGGAGTTTTTGGAAAAAAGCGGGGGAGACCGCCGGGTGCCAGCCGCGAGACACCCGCTCTCCCGCTTCGGAGCGAAAAATACTTCATTCAGGGTATTCCTTCCCACCCCGGCATCACCATAAGATGACTGCAAGCACCTCTGAGGAAATCGTATGAGCCCTGTACGGATTCTTATAGCGGACGATCATGCGATCATCCGTAGCGGTCTGCGCGCGCTCCTGGCGCACGAGCCTGGCTTCGAAATCGTCGCGGAGGCCGCCGACGGCCGCGAAGCCGTGGAACTGGCGGAGCGCGAACTCCCACACGTCGCCATTCTCGATATCAGCATGCCCACTCTGAACGGCCTCGAAGCCGCTCGCCAGATCTCGGGCAAGCTCACTGAAATCCAGATCGTGATGCTGACGGTCCACACCGATGAGTGCTATCTGCTCAATGCCCTCAAGGCCGGCGCGCGTGGTTACGTGCTGAAAAGCTCCGCTGAATTTGAAATCGTGGAAGCCATCCGCGCCGTTGCGCAGGGCAAGGCCTATTTCAGCCCGAAAGTAAGCCGGGTGCTGGCGGACGAGTATATGCGCTACCTGCAAGCCAGCCAGGTGGAAGACAGTTACGATCTGTTGACCAGCCGCGAGCGGCAGATCCTTCAATTACTGGCCGAAGGGCAATCCAACAAGGACATCGCCAGTATTCTCGATCTCAGTCCCACCACCGTGATCTGCCACCGCCAGCATATTTTTCAAAAACTCAACCTGCACAGCCTGGCCGATCTCATCCTCTACGCGATCCGCAAAGGGGTTATTTCATCGCACCAGAGCGCGGTGGTCTAAGGCCGCCAGATGACTGCCAACGGTCATGCAAAAAACACGGCGCGGCGGTTACTTACCACCAGAATGGCCCTCGCCCTCGGCTTCGGCGTCCTCCTCACGCTGCTGGTCCTGTGCGGCATCAACGCCGTCAGCGTGATTTCCCAACTGCAGTCCAACAATGAAAACATCCTACAGGAATTCCTCGGGCGGGAGACCAGGCTCGATGAACTGCGGTCGGCCATCTATCTGTCCGGCACGTACGTGCGCGACTACCTGCTGGAGCCGGATCCGGCCCGGGCCGAGCAAAGCCGCCTGGCGCTGGTCGAAGCACGCCGCCAGATCCAGTCCATGATTTCTCTCACGTCCACAGAGCCCGACGCCGTGGGCCAATCGATGTACCAGGCCCTGCGGCGCGAGGTACAGGAGTACTCGCGCACGCTCGACCCGGTGCTCACCTGGAACGCCCAGCAGCGGCACAAGGAGGGCTATCGCTTCCTTCATGATGACGTATTACCGCGCCGCTCCAGCACGCTGGGCATCGCCGACACCATCGCCTCGGTAAACCAGCAGCAGTTGGTGGAAAGGGACCACCGGCTGGTCCAGACATTTTCCAGCCTTCGCAATCGCCTGATGATTGCCGTGGCCGTCATGTTTTTGTGCGGCCTCTTCCTGGCTTTTGCCACCGCCATCCACATCCTTCGATTAGAAGGGCAGACCATGGCGCACCTGAAAGAAGTAACCGGCGCCCGCCAGGAACTGCGAAACCTCTCGGCCCGATTAGTGGACACTCAGGAAAACGAGCGCAAGAATATCTCCCGCGAGTTGCACGACGCGGTGGGCCAATCCATGTCGGCCGTCCAGTTCGAGTTACACGACCTGGGTGTGGCGCTGGCGCCCTACCCCGAACCATTGCGAACCCGGGTAGACCGGATCCGCGAATTAGTGGAGAGCTCCGTGGCGATGGTGCGCAACATGGCCCTGCTGCTGCGGCCCTCCATGTTGGACGACCTGGGCCTGGCCGCGGCGCTGGAGTGGCAGGCAAACCAGGTCTCCCGGTCCACTGGCGTCCGCATCAAACTGATGGCGGATGCCCTGCCCGGCGAACTTCCCGAAGAGCATAAGATCTGTATTTTTCGTATCGTGCAGGAAGCCTTGAACAACGTCTGCAGACACGCCCGCGCCAGTTCTGTGGACATCGCGCTCGTGGCCGCCGACAGCCGCATCTCCGTAACTATCCGAGACGATGGCCGCGGATTCCGGACCCCCAGAACCGGTGGCTTGGGACTGATCGGCATGTATGAACGCGCGGATAGCCTGGGCGGCAGCCTGACTGTCAATTCCGAGCCGGGACAAGGTACCAGCATCGAGGTCATTCTGCCCCTGCCACCGCGCCCCGCGCCGGCCCGCCCCAGCATCCAGAGCATGGCTGGAAGCCGAAGAGAATGAAGGTACGAAAGCAAAATGACACCCCGTATTTCGATTACGGCAATTTCCGACCAGCAGGAAGGCTCGTCGATTGTCTGCGCACTGACCGACCAGCACATGCAGGGAATCCGGCATCGCGCCTGGGACTATTTCCAGCAGCGCGGCCAAACTCTGGGCAATGATTGGGACGACTGGCTCCGTGCCGAGCGCGAGTTGCTCTGGATGCCGCACGCGGAGATGTTCGAGAACAGCTTCGCCATCGTAGTGCGCGTCGCCGTTCCCGGCCTGGATCCGAAGTCCATTCAAGTCACTGCCACTCCGCAATCGCTCCTCATTCAAGGTACGGAACCGCACCGGCACCTGGGCCTGGAAGCCNNTTCCGGCGCTTCGATCTGCCCACTCGCATCGATCCAGCCACCGTTGCCGCAACGCTGGACAAAGGGATTCTCGAGATCCTCGCCGGCTTGAAGAAGACAGACGACAGCAATACGATCGTCTGTCCTACGGTAGAATAAAGATACCCTTGCTCTCCATCCAAAACCTATCCATGCGCTTTGGCGCCCGAATCCTGTTCGATGAGGTCACGTGCACCTTCCTCGCCGGACGCCGCTATGCCATCACCGGCCCGAACGGAGCCGGCAAATCCACGCTCATGAAGATCCTCACGGGCGATATCGAACAGGCTGCGGGCGTCGTTACACGGCCCAAAAAACTCGGCGTGCTGCGCCAGGACCAGTTCGCCTTTGACGCCTACCGCGTGATCGACACCGTG
>OKRF01000378.1:0-477 GCA_900290315.1 Candidatus Sulfopaludibacter sp. SbA3
TTTGTCGTCTGTCTTCTTCAGGCTATGCCGGCATTTTCGAGAGAGGCGAAGGAACTTGCAACTCTACCCAATCGTCCATTTTCATTCCCATCGTTGCCCGCGCGCGGGCACCCCAACAGGCACGAAGATTCGCCATCCCGCTGATACCTAGAGATTCCTGGGAAAGGATCCGTCATTGGGAGCGGTTGCCGTCCAAAGTGAGCTATCGGTCTGAGCTTCCGCCTGCATGACCGCGTCGGATAGTTCGGGCGGGACACAGTAGTGCCATCCGGAAGCGTGCCGGTCCAGGGGAAACGCCTCGAAGGCGACGCCGTGTGCGCCCAGGATTCAGTTCTGGTGAGCGGCGTTAGCGCCGCCACACAAGCCCGGTATCAGTCGTGACCCCGTCGCGATCAATTGGGCGGCCATTTAAAGTCTGCCGCATGTCGCTCGCGCCAACTCCGAGCCGTTGTATTCCCCCCGGTGATCTGCTCGCTT
>OKRF01000378.1:487-7015 GCA_900290315.1 Candidatus Sulfopaludibacter sp. SbA3
CCGAGCCGTTGTATTCCCCCCGGTGATCTGCTCGCTTTCGCGAGGACCAGGGCCGGAGGCAGCGGTTCCCCAGAGATCAACGTCCAGCCGCTGAAAGGCGGCGAGCCTAGGTGCGTGCCTCTGGGGGCACGCCGGCGCCGGTCCCTGACGTGGGGACGCGCGCCCTTCATCCTTCGATATCCCCCGGCGGCCGAAGGCTGGTATTCGACGAAGAGTTCTACTCCACCAATATCTGGCGGGTACCGCTCGGCAAGGCATCCCCGCACCCGCCCCCTCCGTTTCTTTCGTCTTCGCGTAGAGACGATAGTCCCGAATACTCGCCCGAGCAGCCCGGTACTCGCCATCGCCTGCAAGGCGATCCCCAGTCTGTCGGTGTCTCCGGATGGCCGCTGGCTGCTCTACTCCTCCTGCGGAATTTCCAGTGAGGCTGTCGATTTCGGCGCCCGGCATTCGATATAACAGCGAAGGAGACAAACAATGCGATTCATGATGATGGTCAAGGCCAACAAAGACTCGGAGGCCGGCGTGATGCCCAGCGAAGAGATGATTGTCAAAATGGGCAAATACAACGAGGAGCTCATGAAGGCCGGCGTTCTCGTCGATCTGGCCGGGCTGAAGCCAAGTTCCAACGGCTTCCGCGCTACTCGGGAGGCAAGCCGAGGATCATCGACGGCCCCTTCGCCGAGACCAAGGAGCTCATTGGCGGATACTGGATCATCAACGTGAAGTCGAGGGAAGAGGCGATCGAATGGGCACGCCGCGCGCCTGCTCCGCACCCGGACCAGGATTGCGAAATCGAAGTCCGCCAATACTTTCGAGATGGCAGACTTCGCCCCCAGCGAAGCGGTGGACCGTGCCCGGGAGTTGGGCGAGAAACTCGCCGGGAGGAAGTAGAATTCAGAATTCGCGCCGGAACCGCTCCGAATCCCTTCCCCGCCTCCGGCGCATCGTCACCGGCGCACGAGATAAGATTTTTATAGTTGACATACGATTTTTATCGTTGTACCTTACTTCCAGATGCCTTCGCACTCCTCCGATCCTCCGATGCCCACGGCCGCTGAAGTCGATATTCTCGCCGTCCTCTGGCGGCTGGGACCCGCCACGGTGCGGGAGGTACACGAGGCACTGGCCAAAGACTGCGGCTACAACACCACGCTCACGCAGATGCGCCTGATGGCCGACAAGGGACTTCTGATCCGCACGGAGCGTTTTCGTTCACACGTGTACGAACCAGGCGTGGCCAAGGACCAGATGCAGAAGCGAATTGTGGGAGACCTGGTGAAGCGGGTCTTCGAGGGCTCGACGAAAGGGCTAGTCATGGGCGCCCTGGGAGCCAAGTCCACATCGGCTGAAGAGTTGGCGGATATTCGCCAGATGATCGAGAAGCTCGACAAGAAGAAACGAGGGTCCAAATGAACACATTCCAACTCCTGTCGGCTCAGCCGTGGGTGGAACGTCTCGGCGCGACGTTGTTGCACTTTCTCTGGCAGGGCGTCCTGATCGCTGCTGTCTACGCTGCCGCGCGGAGATGGATTGCCCGCGCGTCCAGCCCGAACATTCGCTACGCCCTCGCGTGTACGGCGCTTGGGGTGATGGCCGCGGCGCCCGTGCTGACGTGGCTCTTGTTGAGTCCGCCGGCACCGTCCTTTGCTGCAATGCCGTTCGCGGCACCCGTCTCCGCCACCGCACCCGCCGCCGTCCGAACGGCCCCGATATCCTTTCCGGCAATCGTGAATGGCGTAGCGGCGGCCCCGCTCCTGCCTTGGGTGGTTGCCGTCTGGCTCGCGGGCGCCATGACTTTTTGGGTGCGCATGCTGGGCGGCTGGATTTGCGCCGAACGCCTCCGATCCAGGCTGGTGCGGCCCGCCCCTCGGGAATGGCAGCAAACTCTCGACCGGCTGAGGAAGAGCGTTCGCGTCTCGCGCCCAGTCCGCTTGCTCGTATCGTCCCTGGTCCAGTCGCCGGCGGTGGTGGGCTGGCTTCGCCCCGTCGTGCTGGTGCCGGTGGGCGCGCTCGCCGGCTTGCCGGCCCAGCAGATGGAAGCGCTTCTTCTTCACGAACTGGCGCACATTCGCCGCCATGATTATTGCGTCAACGTCTTGCAAAGCGTGGTCGAAGCCCTGCTGTTCTACCATCCGGCAATATGGTGGGTATCCGGACACATCCGCGCCGAGCGCGAACTCTGTTGTGACGATGTGGCCGTGCTGATCACAGGCGACGTGGACTCTTATGCCCGCGTCCTCGCGGAACTGGGAATGGCGAGCCATGCCCATTCCCAGGCTGTGATGGCGGCTAACGCCGGCTCCCTCGCGCACCGCATCGCCCGATTGCTTGGCGAGCCGCTTGGCGAATCGCGCCCAGCCTCGCGGACTTCACCGGGTCGCGGAGCCGTCGCCATCGCGATGTTCCTGGCCGTGACGGTGGTGGTGGTATTCGGTCAACCCTCCGCCCGGCCCAAATTTGAGGTTGCCTCCGTCAAGCCTTCCGAGGGGCAGGGCCTCCAGTCGGTGCGCCCCCTTCCCGGCGGGCTCAATGCGGACGCGACTGTCCGGCGGATGATGCAGAACGCCTACAACCTCCAGCCTTATCAAATCGCCGGTGGTCCGGATTGGGTAAACTCGGAGCGGTTTGAAGTGGATGCCAAGGCCGGCGGCAGCGCCAGTCGTGCGCAACTCTTCCTGATGCTGCAATCGCTCCTTGAAGAGCGCTTCCAGTTGAGGACGCATCGCGAAACCAGGGAAATGCCTGTCTATGCCCTTGTGGCCGCGAGGAGCGGGCTCAAGCTGCCGCCGCCCAAAGAAGGAGGCTGCGTGGAGCCTGCCGCGGACACGCCTTCCGAGTGGGCGGGAGGCAGAATGGCCGTGCCCATCAGCAGTGCGCGGCCTTTGCCTCTGTGCGGCGTCGCCAACGTGGGGCTGCAATTCGACGGACCGCATATGCAAGGCGGAAGAGTTCTCATGCCGGAGTTTGTCCGCATGCTCTCGCTGATCATGGGCCGCACCGTCATAGACCGCACCGGTTTCACCGCGCGTTTTGATTTCCAAATGGATTTTCAGGCGGATGAAACCACCCCCGCGCTGCCGCCTCCTCCACCGGGCGCTCTCGAATCCAGGAACCCATCGATTCAGACCGCCCTGCAGGAACAGCTCGGCCTGCGGCTCGAATCCACCAAGGGCCCGGTCGACGTCGTCCTCGAATCCACCAAGGGCCCGGTCGACGTCGTCGTCATCGATCGCGTGGAGCGGCCTGCCGCGAATTAACGCCTTGACACGTCCACTTCCACTGCGATATATATGATTGCACTATATGGCAATCATAGACACCGACGACAATGAGCGCAAAAAAGGCAGTGCCGAGTTCCTGGTACTCGCACAACTCGAAGGCCGGCCGCGCCACGGCTACGAAATCGGAGTCGAGATCGAACGGCGGTCTGAAGGCGCGGTCTCGTTCCAGACCGCGTCCCTGTATCCGGTGCTTTACCGGCTCGAACGCAAGGGACTGATCGCCGGCCAGTGGGTGGAAGCCTCGGGACAACGCCGAAGACGATACTACAAACTGACGCCCGCGGGCCGAAAAATGTTATCGGAGCAGCGCCGGAGCTGGGGCGCCTTCCTGACTGCACTGCAGCGCGCCACGGGGCCGGAACATGCCTGACTTCCGGGCGTACGTCCGCCAGAATCTTCCGCCGCTAGGAGTCTCTGACATTCAGGAGGCGGAAATCGTGGAGGAATTGGCGCTCGACTTTCAGCAGAGTTACGAGCGCGCGCTACGCAGCGGACTCGATTCCGATCAGGCATGGCAAGAGGTCAGAATCCATGCCCGCCCCTGGCATGAATTGGGCCAGGAACTGCAGTCCGCGCTGGGCGAAGAGCAGGTCGCGCCCCCAGCGTCCGAGAGGAGTGAGGGAATGTTCGCACGCTTCCGTGAAGAGCTTGGCCGCGATTTGCGCTATGCCGCGCGCCAGTTGTGGAAGAGTCCAGGCTTTACCATCATGGCGGTGCTGATGCTGGCACTGGGCATCGGCGCCAATACCGCGATTTTCAGCCTGCTAAACGCCATCCTGCTCCGCAATCTGCCGGTGCAACACCCGGAGCAACTGGTCCTGTTCGGCAAGGCGGAGCCATCCGGCAGCACGGATTTCCTGCCGCATTCCAACACGCAGGTTTTTTCATACCCGTTTTTTCGAGACTTCCAGCGCCGGAACCAGGTCTTCTCGGAGGTGGCTGCCATCCAGAGCTTTCTGGTGTCGTCGCACGGCCGCGTGGGCCGCGGCGTCGACATGGAGAGAATGGACGTGGAGTTAGTCTCCGGCTCTTACTTCCGCACCCTCGGCGTGAATGCGGCCGCCGGCCGAGTGCTTAGCGACGCCGACGACCAGACGCCTGGAGCGCATCCGGTGGCCGTCGCCAGCTACGCCTGGTGGCGGAATCGCTTCGCCGGAGACCCTTCGATTGCTGGCAAAACGGTCACAATCGGATCGACTGTATACACCATCATCGGGGTCGCTCCGCCGGAATTCTTGGGTGTGACCGTGGGTCAGTCGCCCCATTTGTGGATCCCCCTGGCGATGCAGAAGCAGATTTGTCCGGACCGGTCGGGCTTGGACCAGAATCTGTTTCAATCGCTGCACCTGGTTGGCCGGCGCAAACCGGGAGTCAGCCAGGCACAGGCGCAGGCCAACACCAACTTGCTCTTTCGTCAGATCCTGCTCGGCTATCTCGGACCCCAACCCTCCCGGGAACACCGGGACGCCATTCAGCACGCGTGGATTGAATTGACCCCGGCAGCTACCGGACGCTCCGAGTTGCGCCGGGAATTCTCTTCGCCGCTGCAGATTCTGATGGGCGTGGTGGTGCTGGTGCTGCTGATCGCCTGCGCCAACGTGGCCAACCTTCTGCTGGCGCGGGCAGCGGCGCGGCGGCGCGAGATCGCCGTGCGCATGTCTCTGGGCGCGGAGCGGCCGCGGTTGATTCGCCAGTTACTGGCCGAAAGCGGATTGCTGGGGTCGGCCGGCGCGGTACTTGGAGTAGCCTTTGCCTGGGGAGCCAGCCGCCTCCTGCTCACGATGGTATCCACGGGATCTGAACTCGTCCCGATTCGCGTCGCGCCAGACGCCGGAGTATTGGCCTTCACGACGGCCGTCACGATCCTCACTGTGTTTCTCTTCGGTACCGCGCCTGCATTGCGTGCCACTCAGCTCAACCTCGCGACGTCGCTAAGGGCGGGCCGCGGCGTCATTTCCACCGGAGTGCGCAACCGCCTCACCCGCGGACTGGTGGTGGGCCAGGTGGCATTGTCGCTGGTCCTGCTGGCGGGCGCGGGATTGTTCCTGCGCAGCCTCACGAACCTCATGGATGTGGATGTGGGTTTCGACCGGCAGAACGTGCTCCGCGTGCGCATTGACACCGCGGCCGCCGGCTACCAAACGGACCAGCGGCTCACCTCGATGATGCAGCGGCTGGAGGAGCGGGTTACGGCGTTACCCGGGATTCACAGCGCCAGCTTTGCCATGGATGTGTTCGATGGAGGCGGATGGTCGGAGGACGATATTACGGTGCCAGGCCGGACCAGATCCGACGCGGACCACGCCGCCGATTTCAACCTTGTCGGCCCCGCGTATTTTGACGTGATGAAAACGCCCATCCTGCTGGGCCGCCCCCTGAGTCCGCGTGACAATGCGGCATCCCGCAAGGTTGCCGTCATCAATGAAACGATGGCGCGGACATACTTTCCCGGCGGTTCGCCGCTGGGCCGCACCTTCGGATTGGGAGACGCCGCCGAGTTGCAGAACGTCGAAGTGGTCGGCGTGGTGAAAGATGCCAAGTACATGAAGCTGGAAGAGAAGCAGATGGCCGCGGCCTTCTTTCCGTACGCACAGCATCGGCAAGAGTTCCTGTGCAATTTCGTCGCCCGGTACAGCGGCGATGCTTCCCACGTTTTTCCCGCGATCCGAAGGGCGGCTGGTGAGATCGATGCGAATCTTCCAGTGGGCGAAGCGGCGACACTGGCGCAGATGGTCGACGATTTTGCGGTAAACCGCCGCCTGGTGGCGCAGCTCTCCGCGTTCTTTGGCATTCTCGGCGCTTTGCTGGCGTGCATCGGCATTTATGGAGTCATGTCCTACAGCATCACACGGCGGACCAACGAATTTGGCATCCGCATGGCGCTGGGCGCGAAGCGGCGCGATGTTCTGTGGGTGGTGCTGACGGAGGCTCTCTGGCTGGCGCTGGCCGGCGTGGGCATCGGGCTCGCCGTGACCTTGGGCTGCAGTCAACTGGTAGAGACTCTGCTGTTCGGAGTGCGACCCGATAATCCGCTGGTGCTGGGTCTTGCGGTCGCGGCGATGATCGGGGCGGCCCTGCTGGCGGGCTATCTCCCAGCGCGGCGCGCGACGCGGATCGATCCAACCGTGGCGCTGCGCTACGAGTAGGCCCGGGATTTCGCGGTGGGATGAAAATGGGGGCGCCTGGTAGCGCCGGCGATCTTGTCGCCGGTTCTTTTGGTTGCCGAGTGGGACAGACGTTTCGG
>OKRF01000051.1 GCA_900290315.1 Candidatus Sulfopaludibacter sp. SbA3
GCAAATCCGTGCCAGGATCGAAATTCGCCGCCTTTTGGCGAATCTTCGTGCCTGGCTCGAATTTGCCCCATCGCGAAATCCCGACGCGTTTTCCAGCCATTTTCATTTGCCGAGTGAGCCTTCGCCTCATCAGCCGACTCTCGCGAAAATCGGAGCCGCGGCCCCACCGCAAACCCGTGCCACCCCGAATATCCCGTCCATTTTCATTCCCATCGTTGCCCGCTGCCGCGGGCTCATAAACAGCGTCCGAAAAACGCTCCCGTTGAATCCGGCTATTTGCCTTTCATCTGAAGGACGGTCACAGAGAATGGAGCAAACGTGTGCGTGAAATTCGTGCTCAGGCCATCCACCCTGACGGTCACCGGCTTGATTTTCTCCGGATTCGTAATGGAATTCGTGTCCTGCGGCCCATCACCTTGCATGACCACTGCATCGCCGGAGGGAGCGATCGACGAAAGCCCCGCCACATTGATGTGCACCGGATATGCAAGGTTCCCCCGGTTGACCACCTTGACATAAATAACGCCGGTGCGGCTGTCGCGGGTCGCATCGAAGAACATCAGGGGCGCTTGTTGAGGCATTGGCGTTTGCTGTGGAGTCGCGGGCGCCGGACCGCGCCCTCCGCGTCCTGCCGGCGGCTGCCACTCGCGCGACGGCACCGATTGAGCGCTGGTGGCAAGAACTTCATCGCCGTGATAGTTGCTGAACATCTTCTGGGCATAGTAACTGGGCGAGCCGTAGCTGGTGAGGGTGTTGTAACCGATCAGATCGGTCTGCCATTGCATGCCACCCGGATTCACGTTCACAAAGAGCGGGGCGTAGGACGCCATGATCACCAGATCCGAATTCCGCTCCATGCCGATCAACCATGCCGCGTCGCCGAGCGCGGCGCCGAGCGTCGGGGTGGGATCGCCGACGCGCGTTGCCCATTCGCCGACGAAGACAAGCGGACCGCCCAATCTGCGGCGCGTATCGTAATCGTTGGCGTGAAAGGCCATTTCGTCTTCGCTCCGCCGGTAGTAATGCTCGTCGATGACATCGGCCGCGCGCGTGGTTACCGGAGTGGTTGCGATGATCTTCAGTTGCGGATATTTCGCCCGGATTCCATCGAAGAACTGCGCGAAGCGGCCTTCGTAGCTGCCAGTCTCGCGATCGCCATTGTCTTCGTTTCCGATTTCGACGTACGTGAGAGGAAACGGAGTGGGATGCCCGTCTTTGGCCCGGCGCGCGCCCCAGGTGGTGCCGGCGCCGCCAGCGGCGTACTCGATCTCTTCCAGCGCTTCCTTCACGTAAGGCTCGAGCTCGGCCCCGGGTTTGAATCGGGCGCCTCCGCGCAGCGAGTAGCCCGCGTAAACTCCCAGCACCGGCTCCATGTGAAGATCCTCGCACCACTCCAGGAACTCGAGCAGCCCCATGCCGTCAGACGACCAATAGCGCCAGGAATCGTCCATGTGGCCGGGCCGGGCCGAGTTGTCGCCAATCGTCTTCTTCCAATCGAACCGGGTGGCGACCGTGTTTCCTTCGAGATAGTTGCCGCCAGGAAATCTCAGGAATGCAGGTTTCATCCCGGCGAGCAACTCCATGATGTCCTTGCGATTTCCGTTGGGCCGGTTGTTATAGGTCGGCGGAAACAGGGAAACCAGGTTCAGCCAGACGGAGCCCGGGGCTGCCATCGAGATCACGAAGCGGTTTTCGGCCGATACGGCAGCATCCGCCGTAGTGAGCGTTGCCTCGTATTTCCGCCAGCCCGTGGTCAGGTGCGGCACCTGTGCCTTGGCGTGAACGATTGCGCCATCGTTCGAAACGATTGCCAGATTCAATGGACCCGTGAAGCCTGGCGCGGCCTTTGCCCAGAGAGATGCGTGATAGGTGGTTCTGGGGCGAACAGGGATTCCCCAAAAGCCGTCGTTGGCCACGCCCACGGTCTGATTGGCCGCTGCTTTCTCGGCCGTCAGTTTCAGGCTGACAGTGTTGGCGTCGTTCAGCGGGTTCCCGGAATCCAGTGAGATGGTTCCCGCTGCGCCTTTGTCTGCGGCCATCCGCCAGTGGACCGGATACTTCGCGTCTTCCTTGAAATTGCGGTTGCGGACCAGTTCCCCATACAGGCCGCCGTCGTACGAATAGTTGATCTCTTCCGTCATGAGCCCGTACAGAAGAGGACTCACATGCGCAGTGACCTGGCCCGCGTGAATTCGCAACTCTGCGGGAGTGGGGGTCTGGGCGAACAGAGCGGATGATGTCGCGACAAGGAGCGCGGTTGCCAAAGCTGGAAAAGACTGGCCCGCGGTCTTCATCGGTCGCCTCTTGCAGCGGCGAGGCAGCCGAGCGCCTCATCGCGCCCGGCTGCCCCACCAGGTCAGAATTGAGCCCGCAGTTCGAGAGCCACCACGCGTGGCCCACGCTCACCTGTCAACGCCCCGAGGTTGGCATTGGTATTCACGCCTTGCGCGTTGAAAATGAAGCCGGAGTTGACGCCTGTGAACTGCGTGTGGTTGAAGACGTTGAACGCCTCAACCTTAATTTGCAGCGAGCGGCTTTCACGCCCGAGCGGAATTCTGCGCCCGAGGGTCATATCCCAATTGATGTATCCCGGCCCGTACATCACGTTCGTGCCTGCGGTGCCGAGGGTTCCGATCGCCGGCTCTGCAAAGGCGGCTGGATTGAAGTACATCCTGCCGTGGGGAAGGCCCGGAGTGCCTGCTGGGACGTTCGCGAAGGGATTGCCCACGACGTTGATGCGCGCGCCCTCGCTGGCTGAACCCGTGATATCGAGACCATTCGTCGTGGAGAAGCCCGGTGTGAAGGGAGCGCCGCTCGAGAAGCCCGTGATGCCCGACAGGTTCCAGTTGTCCGTGAGGATTCCCAGCGGTTTGAAGTGCAGCAATTGCCCGGGTTTGGGCAGGTCGTAGGAGTAGTTGATGGCCCCCACCTGGCGCCGGTCGGCGCCCTGCGGTCCATAGTAGCGCGAACGATTGTCCTGTTCCGATAGCAGCTCGTCCAGCGTGAAGATGCCCATCATGCGGCTCCACGTGTAAGACACGCCGAAAGTCAGACCGTGCTGCAACCGGTGACGGAGTGCGACCTGAAGACCCTCGTAGTCCGACCTGCCGAAGAATGACTGGACGTTGATATTGCCGAATCCAGGGTACGTCGGTCTCTGGAAGTTAGAGGTGAGGTGCTGCGGCTGCAAGGGATTCGTCGTCGCCACAGTGGGATCCGCATATGCCGAACTGAAGTCGGCATACAGCGGAACGGGATTGACGTTCGCCAGGATATTGCGGTTAATGCCCCAGGTTCCCTGATACGACACGTCGAGTACCGAACCGAATCCAATGTTCTGTTGCACGCCGAGGCTGGCGCTGCGGCTCTGCGGAGTGGGCGTATTACCGGAATACTGCGTGGTGTTGGGCGGTCCGATCAATCCACCCGCGCTGGCCAGATTGCCGATATTGCCGTAGTATGCCGTGGGCTGATAACCCACCGGCGGCTGACCGGACATCGAGTAAACCTGGTTACCGTCAAGGCGGTCGTAGTACATTCCCCAGCCCCCACGCAGCGCCGTCTTTCCGTTGCCGAACACATCGAACGCAAAACCGACCCGTGGCGCGGGGATAATCGTCCGTGTCGTGTAGGTGTCCAGGGAAGCGCCGTTCACCCCGTCCACTACCATGCCGTTCGCCGGATTTCCGCTGTTCGGAACGAACAGACCGATATACGAGGCCGGAGCCTGCGCGCCGGTAGCGGGGTTGATCGCCACCCGGTTCGCCCCGGAGCACGGATTCGCGGTAAGGCAGTGGGGGGCATAAATCAGTGGGGATGCCCCGGGTTTATACAGCGTCGGGTTGAAGTACGAAAACTCGTGCAGTATGTCGTCCTGGGGAGACATGTTGTAGAAACGGACGCCGAAGTTCAAAGTCAGGCGCTTACCAACGCGCCAGTCATCTTGAACGTAGAATTCTCTGTTCCAATAATACACGTCGTACACGAAGTGGCCGCTGTTTTCGTTATATGTGTCGTAGTTACCCAACAGGGCGTTGGCGAATCCGTCCCCCGAATCCAGCGGATTATTCACATCTTTGCCGAAGCTGTAGCTGCCCGTATAGGAGGGGCTGCCCGGCTGCAGCTTGCGATTGCGCTCAATGTAGATGCCGGCTTTGATGGTGTGGTTTTCCCAGATCTTCGTCAGGTTGTCTGAAAACTGGTAAATGCGGTTGGTATTGACATAGTCGACGTTGGATTCCCCAAAACTGGCAGCGTTCACCGGCGTGCCCCCGAAACTGAAGCCCGGAAGATAGGGGCAGTAGCCGTTGGAACAACTGGCTGGACCCTCCAGCAAATCGCCACCGGGACCGGGTCCGAGGGGATGGAGCGGGAAGAGACTCGGAAGCGGCTGTCCGGCCTGCGGCGTACCAGTCGTTCCGTTACCCAGTGAGCGCGCAACTTGCGCGGGAACCTCTTCGTAGTAGGAAAAGTAGTTGTAGCTCCAGTTATAAGTCGCCTGGTTGACCAGAGTCGGGCTGAAGGTATAGCTTACACTTCCCACCAGGCCGGTTCCCGGATTGGGGTGACCCTGAATGGCCGAGTTAAACTGAATGCCGGCGTAAAGGGCATCCGAAAAGTCATAATCGTGGCCGTAGCGGATGTATCCGTTCAGCTTTGACGTCAGATTGACGTCGCCCCGGATGATGTCGTCACGCCTCGAATGGGAGCCGGAAGCCTCGGACTGGAAGTTGTCCTGCTGATACTGAGCGGAGCCCGCGGGGAAAACCGTGTTGGGCGTCGGGAAGAAATTGAGCATCGCCTGTCCCCAGCCATTGATCCGGTTCTGCGGGATGATGTTTCCGGGGAAGGGAGCTCCATTAGTCGGGTCGTTGACGACGATCAACGAATTGCCGGGGTTAAAGCTCTGCGAGAAGTTCCCCACGCGTTCCAGCGACGTCGGCATGGTCCGGTATTGGTTTGCGGCGTTCAGCAGCGACCTGGTGTATTCCTGCGAGGCAAAGAAGAAGAACTTGGTCTTCTCGGTGTTGAAGTGCTTGGGAATGTAGATGGGCCCTCCCAAAGTCCACCCGGCAATGTTATACCGGTAGCGGGGAATGAGTGCGCCGGTCTGATTGTTAAAAAACTGGTTGGCGTTCAGATCTTCGTGGCGGTGAGTCCACCAACCCGAGCCGTGGAAGGCCTGCGTGCCGCTCTTAGTGGTGACGCTAATGGTGGCTCCTGAATTGCGGCCGTATTTGGCCGCGAAATTCGACACCAGCACTTTCACTTCGCCGATTGCATCGATGTTGGGTTCGAAGTGAGCAAAGCATGTAGCGCAACCCGTGTCCATGTCGGTTGCGCCGTCGACGGAGAAGCCGGTGATTCCCGTATTCCCGCTGAAGGTCAAACCGCCGAGGATCGATCCACCGCTGATATCGCGGCCCGTGCTGGTGTCCACCACGCCGGGCAGCAATTTCATGTAGCTCATCAAGTCGCGGCCTTTGATCGCGTCAACGTTAAGCTGACTCGAGTCCAACAGCGGCGCCTTTTCGCTGCTCGCGGTTTGCACCGCGGCTACCTCGGCAGTGACGCTCACGGTCTCGTTAACCTCACCGAGCGCAAGTTGCATACGGCCCAGATCGTGCGCTTCGCTCGCATCGACGACGATATCCTTGACGGTCAGGTTCTTGAAGCCTTTGGCCTGAACATGGACCGAGTAGGTGCCGGCTTGCACGTTTACGATACGGAACAATCCCGCGCTGTCCGTAAGCGTGTGACTCGAGTTTCCAGTGCTCTGATTCGTAAGTGTGGCCTCCGCGGCGCCCACTACAGCACCGGCGGGGTCGACCACTGTTCCGAGAATGGAACTGGTGACGCTTTGGCCAAAGAGACTGGCGTTGATCGATAGCAACAAGGTTAACGTGAACGTTGTTCGGACGGATGTCATGGTCCCCTCGCGACCCTCCTGGGCGAGCTCCCATAGCTCGTCCCTAGGGCAATAAGTAGTGGGTTCATACTATAGCAAGCCGACGCTCAATGCAAGGGCTTCCAAGAGAATTTTCAAAATCTCTTTGACGGGGCCGAAAACGACCGGCAGTTGTAGAAGATAGCAACAGACCGACGAGGCTTCAGGCGGCCGGTGGCTTGGTGAACCGGTGTTTGGCTACAATTCCTGAACCTTCCCGGATGACCACCAACTGGTCTGCTTCCACCCAGTCAATGAACTCCTGCCTTCCGTTGGGCCAGCGAATTTCGATTTTTGCGCCGGTTTCCGAACCGAGCCCGAAATGCAGGCGCCGGTCGTTTACAGAAAGATAAGAAGATTGCCCAAGGACCGCCTGCGCCTGCCGGTATCCGCCAAAAATGGCAACTACCTGCGCGCCTATCGCGGATCGATTCGACTCTACTCCCGCCAGTAGCACTTTGAGCCAATGATGTCGACCGCTTACATCGTTTCGCAGCAGCGACGGCGGTTCGTTCATGTTCATGACGACAATATCGATATCGCCGTCGTTATCGAAGTCCCCGAATGCCGCTCCCCGGCTGGAATGCAGTTCCTTCATCGCCGGCCCGGCAAGGTCGAACAGTTCCTCGAATTTTCCGCCGCCGAGATTCCGAAACAGCACATTCGGAGTTTTGTACGGCGTATCGGCCAGATCGCGCTCCAATTCAGGTGACACCATGCCGGTTGTGTAAAACAGGTCGGGAAGGCCGTCATTATCGAAGTCCTGTATGGCTGCGCCCCAGCCCACGAAACGCGTTTCCACGGCCAATCCCGATGTGGTAGTTACATCACGGAAAGCGCCCTTGCCATTATTGCGGTAGAGAACGTTGGTGTCCGCGGCNNTTATCGAAATCGCCGATGCCCAGGCCCATACCCGCCTGTTCTTTCCCGTCTTCGTTGATGGCAATGCCGCTTTCCAGGGCGCGTTCCGTGAACGTTCCATCGTGGTTGTTCCGGAAAAGGAGGCTCGGCGAGCTGTCGCACGCCACGTAGATATCCGGCCACCCGTCGCCATCGAAATCGGCGGCAACAGCGGTCAATCCGTACCCGGCCGAATCCAGGATTCCGGCCGCTTCGCTTACGTCGGTGAATGTTCCGTCGCCATGATTGCGATACAAACGGCAGGGCTCACGCGGCAGACCCATGGGCCCACAATACACCGGTAATCCGCGCCAGTTACAAGCGGGGTTCTTTCCGCGGGGCTGAATCTTTTCCGGATCGAAGACCACGTAGTGAGCCACAAAAAGATCCAGCTTGCCATTGCGGTCGTAATCGACCCAGGTGCAGCCGCTGCCGAAGTGGACTCCGGGACGAAGCAGCCCGGCCTTCTCCGTCACATCGGAGAATGTGCCATCACCATTGTTGTGAAACAGAATATTGCCGCCCCAGCAGGTAATGAAGATATCGTCGTAGCCGTCGTTATCGTAATCGCCCACCGTCACGCCGAAAGCCCAGACGCTCCGCCCCAGGCCCGAATGCGTGGTCACGTCGCTAAACGTTCCGTCGCGGTTGTTCTTGTAGAGCCGGATGGACGCCGAGGGCGGTGTTGGCCCCGTCCGCCGCCGGCCGGTCAGCATGAGAATATCGAGCCAGCCGTCATTGTCGTAATCCAGGAAGGCGACGCCACATCCGATCGATTCCAGGATGTAGTCGGCCCTTCCCTCATCGCCGAAGATCACCGGTGCGCGCAGTCCCGCCTGTGCCGCCGCGTTTACGAAGCTGGCGTGAAAAGGCAGGCCCGAGGGCTTTCCGCGCGGCGCCGGAGTCACGTTGCGCGAAGCCATGCCGCTGAATCGCTGGCCCGAGGCGGAGCGCCACATCGGAAGCGCGAGGCCCGGAATCGAAAGCAATTGGCGGCGCGTCATGGCGTGTGAAGAGGATACCAATAGCGGCGGGTACGGTACAATCAGCGTGAACGGAATGACCCGCACCTGCCTTGTTTTTGCGGCCGTTACCATCGTGATCGTTCTACCCGCCGCACAGGGGGACGATGCCGCCTTGCGCGATGCCGCGGCGGCACTGCAGCGCGGGGATTACACGCTTGCTGAATCCAAGGTGCGAGCCGAATTGAAGGTTCATCCGGCGGATGCGGAAGCTCTGAGCCTGCTCGGAATGGTCCTCGATGCCCGTAAGGAATTCACTGAAGCGGACGCGCAGTACCGGAAAGCAGTCGCCGCCGCGCCCCGCTCGGCGCCTGTGCTTGGCAGATATGCCAATCATCTGCTCGCCGCCGGCGATGAAAAGGGTGCCCACGATGCCTTCTCCCAGGTGCTCGCCATCGCACCGGCCGATCCCTACGCCAACCTCGCACTCGCCAGAATGGCCTTGAAGACCAAAGATGCGGCCCACGCCACCCACGCCAGGGAAGCTCTCGACTATCTCGATCGTCTGCCCGCCGCGTTGCGCGACGCGCCCGAGGCCGCAGTGCCGAGACTGATCGCGCTGGATCGCACCGGCGATAAGCAAGCTGCCGATGCCGTGTTTGCGCAACTGGACAAGGCCACGCAGAACGATTCGAAGCTCAGTTCGTCCATCGGATGGACCCTCGCGCGCGCACAACAATACCCGCAGGCCGAATCCTTCCTGACGCACGCTCTGGCCGGCAATGCATCCGATTTTCAGGTGCTGTACGATCTCGGCGTTGTCGCCTTGTATGCACACGACTATGACCGCGCCCGCGAAGTCCTGGAAACAGCCGTTCGCCAGCAGCCGAACAATGCCGACGCCCTGTACAGACAGCCGGAACAGGCTTTGCGGCTGCTCGCCGAGGCTGCCAAGGTGGCCCCGCGGCGCGCCGATGTGCAGCGGCTGATCGCCGTGATTACCGGTGAACTGCAGGCCAACGAGGATTCCGCTGCCGCCTGGGATCGTTACGCCGCACTCGCCCCCAGCGACGACACGGCCAGGCGCGAGCGCGGTTTTGCCCGCATCCATATGCATCAGTTCGACGCCGGGCTAGCCGATCTCAACTGGTACATCGCGCGGCACCCGGACGACCCGGTCGGCTATTACGAACAGGGGCTCGCGCAGAGCACCAGCGATCCCACGAAAGGTCTTTCCAGTCTCGATAAAGCCCTCCATCTGAAGCCCGATTTTGTGGAAGCGCGCTCGGCTCGCGGCGCTCTCTACTACCTGCAAGGCAAGCCCGATGCCGCCGTCCCCGATCTGGAAGCGGCGGCCGCCGCCCAGCCGGATAACGGCCTCATCCTGGACCGCCTGGGCCAGGCGTACCGCGCGCTCGACCGCCTCGACGACTCCATCCGTACTCTGCGGAAGGCGCATCAACTCGCTCCGGACGAACCCACCATCGTGCTTCACCTCGCCAATGCCCTCGCCGAGGCAAGTCAGAACGCGGAGTCGGAAACACTCATGGGCCGCTATCGCCAGATGCGTCCGACACAGGCGCCGCGAGACCTGATGCGTTACCTCAGCCTCACGCCGGAGCAGCAACGCGCCGATTATCGTGCGCGCGTGGAGAAGGCAGTCCAGGATAAACCGGGGGATGCGAACGCGCAATTGCACTACCTCAAGCTCTCGCTGGAAGAAGGGCAGACCGATCAGGCGCTCAAAACGGCCCGCACCATCGAGTCCATGAAGGCCGGCGCCGCCATTCTAGCGGATGCCGGCCGCGCCCTGCTCGAAGCACGGCAATTCGCGAGTGCGCGGGAGTTGCTCGAAAGCGCCGCGGCTGTCGACCACTCCGGCGGACTGGAACTGCCCCTTGCGATTGCGGCTTTCCATTCCGCTGGCGCGCAGGATGGATTGAAACACTTGGAGCGGGTCCCCGAATCCGCACGAAATGCTGACTATTACCTCGCGCGGGCACAAATGCTCGATGCCGAGGGAAAGAGCGCGGAAGCCTTGGGCTCTTTGGACCGGGCTCTCCGTGCCGCGCCGGATCGCGTCGAGATCTACTGGCAGGAAGTGGTCTTCCTCAAGAAGGACGGCCGCGCTAAGGACGCCCTGGAGTTGCTCGATCGTGCCGCGAACTCCGCGGCCCAGCAGCCGTGGTTTCCCGTTCTTCGCGCCGCATTGCTCGAAAGCGGCGGTCAGACGGAGCAGGCCCGGGCTTTGCTCGAAAATGCGCGGCGGCGTTGGCCGGAAGTCGCCGCCGTCTGGGTCGCCGAAGGCCTCATTGTCGCCGTGCACGGACCCGCCGGCGAAGCGCGGCGGTTGCTAGAGACTGCGGTTTCGCTAGGCGCCCACAGCCCGGAGGTGTGGGCGTGTCTCGCCGACATGACATCGCGGTCGGCGCCTGATCGAATCGATGACGCAAAACATGCGATCGGCGAAGCGTTGAAAGCGGCACCGGACGATCCGGCCATTCAGGCCGTGCAACGCCGCATCGCGGCAAAGGACCGGAGTCCGGAGAATCGGCCGATCGAACCGGCCAGCCTGTTCTTCACGCGGCTGCCTCAGGACTGGTGATGGGCATCTCGTGGGGCAGGATGGCATACGGTGGGCGATGCGGGCGCAGTGGTATCATCCACGGCATATTCAAAGTGGAAATCAAACAGGCCCGTTAGTCCGGTTTTGTCGATGATGGGCAGGTCTAACCCGAGGAGTTTGCAAAAGTCATCGAGGCTGGTCGCTTGCATGTCCACCGCCCAGTTCGGTCCATTTCTTCTTCTGGATCTACGGCAGTACGGCGGCTGCCCTCGGGCGAGAGGCGGAGGAAAGGATTCAGCAAGGAATCGTTGGGAGTGCAACTCCCTTCCTTAAAATGGCTGAAGCTCGGATTCGCCCTTTGCCACTCAGGTTGTACACGGGAATCTCTTTCGTCCCGTGGTGAATCTTCAGCTCAAATCGATCTTCGAGGAGCGTTTGAAGCATCGGCCCCTGCGTCATTCCCGATTTCGCAGTCCCCTCCGCTTTCGCATCGATATCGTAGCGTTCGGAATTGATCCAGCCGGGGCCGCCCAGGATCTCCGGCGGAGACGACGGCAAATGGAACTGACCATCAGCGTCGGGCCGCGCGGTAGAAATGCCAATTACGAATCGCACGGGGTCAGTTAAAGCAGACTTGGGCCATTTCTGGCGAGCGCCGAAGCACACCTTTCAGGCACCGCGTTTTGCGAGCCGCGGCCCGCAGCTTCGCGCTCATTGCGCACGCTTCCGCCTGCCGGGTCTCGGCGGGAGCGGCGGAATTCCCTGGTTGGAATCGGGGCATCAACCGGGCAGGGTCAGCTTGAAATT